>DATMOD010000017.1:0-7181 GCA_035568355.1 Patescibacteria group bacterium | reverse complement strand
CGGATAAAAGGTACGCCGGGGATAACAGGCTGATCTAAGCCAAGAGTTCACATCGACGCTTAGGTTTGGCACCTCGATGTCGGCTCATCGCATCCTGGGGCTGTAGAAGGTCCCAAGGGTTAGGCTGTTCGCCTATTAAAGTGGCACGCGAGCTGGGTTCAGAACGTCGTGAGACAGTTCGGTTTATATCCGGTACGGACGTCAGGAAATTTGAGAGGATCTGCCCCTAGTACGAGAGGACCGGGGTGGACGTACCTCTGGTGTATCGGTTGTTATACCAATGGCATTGCCGAGTAGCTATGTACGGACCAGATAAGCGCTGAAAGCATATTAAGCGCGAAACTGACCTCAAGATTAGATTTCCCTATGAGGACCCTGAAAGATTATCAGGTTGATAGGCGCAAGGTGGAAGTATGGTAACATATGTAGCCGAAGCGTACTAATAGTCCCATCGACTTTTTATGCTCTCATCTATGATGCTGATGTGCAAACATTCGGCTGAATAGATGAGGAGACTTGACTAGTGGTTGGTGCATGCCACCACTCGTGTTGTTCTTTATTATCACATGGCACTTTATGGGTGCCGAAGATTGTTTTTGATTAGCTCAAAATTAGTCTTCGGTGCCCATGGCGCTGGGGAAACACCCGTTCTCATTCCGAACACGGAAGTTAAGCCCAGCAGCGGCGATTATACTGCTTTTTAGCGGGAAACTAGCACGGTGCCGATTTATAAAAAGGCCTTCGCTAACGCGAGGGTCTTTTTATGTACTTCAGATAAACTACTGAACCACCTACGTAAATGTTGACAGATACAACAAAACTTGTTATGCTATTTAAGACACAATATCAAGTGTGAGATATGGAATAAATTCACAGGAGAAAGAATATGCCAGGAACAAAGACAGGCGGCGTTCAAGCTGCAAAAACAAATCGTGAACGACACGGTAGTGATTTTTACGCTAGGATTGGCAAAATAGGTGGCCAAAATAGTAACACTGGTGGTTTTGCCGCTAATAAAGAGCTAGCTCGTATTGCTGGTGCTAAGGGCGGACGTGTGAGTAGACGCGGTAAAGCTCAGCCTCAGACAGATTCTAGCCAGGCAGCTTAGTTCGCTTTAAGCCACATTGGCGAGCTTCGTTGACACGCCACAAACACCTACAATTTATACAGTTGTAGGTGTTTGTTTTTATCTGCAGACCTGTAGATTCGCACGTAGGACATATGCTGCGCTTATATAACCAATCGCGGTAAGTTTCTAGACAATCCTCGATATAGGCCTCATTTAAAGGGGCTATATAATACCCCGACAATTTTTGGGCAGCATAATTCCAAGCTTCGGATTCTTGTCTTAATAGGTCAACATCAAATCGATAATCAACATGACTGAGCAAGCCATGGGCTAGCTCGTGTGCTAGTAGCCACTGGGATTCAAGATCCTTTATGTCAGAGTAGCTGATAGTCTGGCTGCCTGGTGACCATTTAAAAACATCATCTAATTTGAATTTAAATTGAGGGAAATCGGCAATCAGTTTAGGCAGATTGTTGGTGTTTGGCATAATAATTGCAACCGTATAAGACTGCCTGATAGCCGTGTATCGCCGGCACTATTGGCGGTATGTTTATAAAGCTTGGTATATTTTGTTTAAGCTGTTTGTTTAAGGCTAGTAGGTAGTATTCTGTATACAAGCCTATGCTGCCGCCAATTATAACGATGTCTGGCTGGAGGGCAGGTATCAATACCATAAGCCCTGTAGCGATACTCTCAGCAATGGCTTGCCAATCTTCTGAGTTGGTTATATCGTGTGCGGGATGTCCTAAGCGTTTGGTTATGGCGCGCCCTGAAGCAAAACTCTCCCATATTACTGAGTGTCCGGGTTGAGTTGTAAAAGCCATGTGACCAGCTTCACTGAGAGAAAGAGCAGGATCTAGCTTACCATGTAATATTATTCCTGAGCCTATGCCAGTACCGATAGTTATATACAAACTGAGCGGTGGTACAACTGTTAAGGCGTTTGTCTCGGCCAACCCGGCTAGTTTGGCGTCGTTTTTAATGTGTATCGGACAATGGTAATCTTTTGCCAAGATAGATTTTAGATCAAAGTTATGCCAAGGCAGATTGGCGCACCTCTGTATGAGACCGTCTTGGTTGACAATGCCGGGGATGCCTATAACTATTGCGTTAGCCGATAATTCTTGGTCTAGGCTATTGATTGTGTTCTTGAGATCAAGCACAAATTGGGAGCTGTCTTTGGATGTTGCTATTTTTATAACGGTTTTTGCCATATTGCCGTCACTATCAAAGGTTGCCACTAGGGTTTTTGTGCCTCCGACATCAACAGCTACGATCATGATCTTAGTGTAGCATAGCTGACACTTGCCCCTGACCCACATGCACTTTTTCATAATTGCGAGTGCCCCCTGCTCTTGTTTGACTTCTTGAGGGGCTGTACACTTACAGGAGGAGTTTAAATAGAATTTATGGACGAAGCCAACATAGGCCTGCGATCAATGGGTGTGTACTTAGTTGTTGCTTTTGTATTGCTGAGCATTGCAGCTGGTGGCATATTTGTTGTCAACCAATTGGCGCGACATAACATTGCGATTTACACCGCACCTTTACCGGCCTCTCCTAAAAAACCTGAGACAGAAATTCGCCCCATAAAACAATCAGTGCAGGTCCCTGACTCTAAGCTAACTAAGCCAGGCGGTAACGTTCGATCAGATGCTGGCCCAGATTCCAAGCAAATCGCTAAAGCCTCGTCTGACCCTGCAATTAATCAAGCCAAACAGCCTGATAGTAACGCCACTTCGTCGGGTATTGCACCTAACACAACTAACGCCAGCGCCTCTAAAGTAAGCCCTGGTTCAAATAAAGTGCCAGATACAGGGCCGTCATCCGTCGAACTAATATCGACCGCAGTTTTGATGTCGGTGGCGGTTTATCTTGCAATCTACATAGTTAATCTAAAGCTTAGATATAAGAGATATTGGGTATCTAAGCTTTCCAGGGGTAGTGCTCTTTACTTTTAAGCGAATCTGCGCTTAAATAATACTAATCTTTAAGTGCTGCTTTTGCAGCATGATTAGAAAATACGATTTGAAAGGGAATATTTATTTTTTCATGGCAACGTCTACCCCCACAATAACGATGGACAAACTTCTAGAAGAGGAAGTAGCACAGCAACTCACCCCGGGAGAGGTAGTTGAAGGTAAGGTTTTTTCAGTTCGTAAACACGAAATCTGGATTGATTTAGGTGCGCACGGCATAGGCTTGGTGCCACGTCGGGAGATCGGTTTTGCTCGCAATCTAAAAGAAGGCGACATTATAACAGCTAGCCTTGTAGATTCAGAGATGGACGAAGGCTATGCATTGCTTAGTTTGCGTAAGGCTGCCAAGGATCGTGGCTGGGACGATCTTAGTCGAGTTTTTGAAGCCGGCAATACAGTCGAAGTCGTAGCTTATGACGCCAACAGGGGCGGTTTACTCGTTGAGCTAGAAGGCGTAAGAGGATTTTTGCCAGTTAGCCAGTTATCAGCTGAGCACTATCCACGCGTCTCTGGTGCAGATAAAGACGAGATACTACAACGACTAAACGCAATCGTTGGTAAACCTATGACCGTTCGTATCCTCGATGTGGATAGAAAGCAAAACAAGCTGATTTTCTCAGAAAAAGAAGCAATACGAGAGAATATACAACAGCGGTTCAAGCAATTGAAGGTTGGCGACGTAGTCAAGGGCATGGTAACTGGCGTAGTGGACTTTGGTGTCTTTGTGAATGTTGATGGCATTGAAGGTTTGATACACATCTCAGAGATATCTTGGGAACGCGTTAATAACCCTGGCGACTACGTGTCGGTTGGCGAGACGATCGAGGCTAAGATTATTGCTATCGATAAAGATCGCTTGAGCTTAAGTATTAAACAGCTACAAGACGATCCTTGGGTTAAAGAAGTAGATAAGTTCAAAAAAGGTGATGTTGTAGAGGGTATGGTAACCCGTATTACTCCTTTTGGAGCTTTCATACAGATCAGCCCAGCGGTGGAGGCTTTGGTGCACATAACTGAATTGGGTGAAGGCGATAGTGTTGATCCGGAGAAAATCTTTAAGCTGAATGAGAAAAAACAATTCACCATTCTAGAGATAGACAAAGACAATCGAAAAATTTCCCTAAGCCTTAAAAAATCACAAACCTAATGGCTAGGTAGTGCCGAGTGGCGCTACATGTAATTGCCGACAAGGAGCACAAAAAATATGGCAAAAAAAAAGCTTTTTATTGCCAGTGCCGTAATTACTGTAGGCGAACTGGCAACACAACTTAACCTGCCGGTCACTAGGCTGATTAGTGAGTTATTTAAGAATGGAATTGTAGCGACTGTAAATCAGTGGTTAGATCTTGAAACTGCTCAAATTATCATCGATGAGCTTAATTTAGATGTTGAACTTGAGAAGAGTTCTGCTGCTGATAGTGCGCTTGCATCAAAACACGATAGAGTATATGACGATACGGCGACTAAACGCCCACCAGTCGTAGCGGTTATGGGGCATGTTGATCACGGTAAAACATCGCTCATGGATGTTATTTTGGACGCAAAGGTGGCAAGTGGGGAAGCCGGTGGTATAACTCAGCACATAAGTGCTCACCAGACGATATATAAGGGCCTACCAATCACTTTGCTTGATACCCCGGGTCACGAGGCGTTTAGCGCTTTGCGTCAGCATGGGGCGGCTCTGACGGACATAGTGATTATAGTTGTTGCAGCTGACGACGGCGTTAAACCGCAAACTATCGAAGCAATAAAATTTGCTCGCCAAGCACACGCCAAAATAGTCGTGGCAATTAATAAAATGGATAAGCCGGGGGCTGACTCCAACCGAGTTAAGCAGCAACTAGCAACCGAACATGAACTGACGCCTGAAGAATGGGGCGGTAATACAGTCATGGTTGAAGTCTCGGCCAAGACCAAAGAAGGCATCGATAAATTATTAGACATGGTCTTATTAGTGTCTGATCTTGAAGACCTGAAAGCCAGTGATACGGATGCTGCTGAGGGCTTAGTAATTGAAGCACGCATGCAACAGGGGCAAGGTGTGGTTGTCTCTTTGTTGGTAGAGAACGGTATCTTGACGCCTGGCAGCTATCTAGTTGCTGGCGGCACTTATGGTAAGGTACGAACCTTACTAGATGATATGGGTAAGCCTCTCGCGAAAGCTGGACCTTCAAGGCCAGCTACTGTTATTGGGTTTAAGAAGCTACCGAAGTTTGGTGAGCGTTTTGTGGCATTTAGTAATGAAAAGCAAGCCCGTCAAAAATCAGAGCAATATAGTATGCAGCACAGAGAAGAAGTCTCATCTCAAAATATGTCCAGCAGTGAGTTGTTGGACATTATGACTAAGCGCAAAGAGAAACAATCTGTTAATATTGTTCTAAAAGCAGACGTGCAAGGCTCGTTGACGTCGGTGGCTGACAGCTTGCGCATGCTAGAGAATGACGAGTTATCCATGAAGGTGGTTGGTTCTGGCGTAGGTGACGTTACAGAGAACGACATACGATTAGCTGCCGGCAGCCACGCGATTATTTACGGTTTTAATGTGCAATTACCACCAGCCGTAAAAAGACTAGCCCAACGCGAAAAAGTCACTATTCGCATCTTTTCTATAATCTATGAACTTATTGATGATGCCGTATCTGTTCTGAATGAACTTTTGAGCCCCGAGCTGGTAGAAAAAGAACTTGGAGAACTTGTAGTCAAAGGCGTATTTAGGACAACAAAAAACGAAATTGTCTGTGGTGGGCAAGTTACCAAAGGCAAAGTTCAACCGGGTGTTTTGATTAGAATCTGGCGTGGTAAAGAGCAGCTATCAGAAGCTGATGTAATAAGCGTGCAGCGTCAGCAACAAGAAGTCAAAGAAGTATTCGAAGGTGAGATGTGTGGTTTGCAATTAAAGACCAAGACAAAGCTTTTGATGGAAGAAGGTGATCGCATAGAGTTCTTCACTAGAGAGTTTATAAAACGTACATTATAAATTCGTCTAGATTCTGCTATGCTATTTACGTGACTAAAACGGAGTTGTGTTTATGATAAAACTTGACGATGATTTTTTAGCTAGTCTTGGTTTGGCAGGTATGTCGACTGACGACAAAAAAGCTTTTTTGCAGCATATTTACGAAGAATTGGAATTGAGGGTTGGAGTTGAGCTGTCTAAAGGCCTTACGGACCAACAATTAGAAGAGTTTGGCACGATTATGGACAGTGGTGATCAAGCTGAATCATTAAAGTGGCTAGAAACTAATTGTCCGAACTATAAAGACGTAGTTGCATCTGAACTAGAAAAACTCAAGCAAGAGATTATCAGCAATAAAGACCAGCTGGTTACGGATCCGCCTAAGGGTGCTTAGTGAGATACCCATTGGCGAAAGCCTGGGCAGTCAATTCATTTTTACCGGGGACTTTCAGGGTGACTATCTGCAGAGGTGTTGTGGCTGTACCCACTAATAGCTGTCCGTCCCTGTAGCTTATTTGCCCCGGCAGTAGTTTGGTAGGGTAAGGGATATCTAAATTAGCTGCTGTTATTATCACATCTAAAGGCGCCAAACTTTGACTATATATTGTTGCTCTACTTTGTGGCCATGTAGCGAACGCTCTAATCTGTCGTTCTAACTCTATAGCTGGTTTGTGCCAGTCCACCATGCCGTTTTTTTTATCTATTAGTGATGTATATGTAGCCGAGGCCTCGTTCTGGGGATTTGGGGCTAAGGAACTGCTTAGTACTTTTTCTAAGGTCTCAATCATAAGCTTGCCGCCACTTATGAGTAAGTGCTCAGTAAGCTCTTGTTTGGACTCGTAATTTTTGATGACCACTTCTTTCTGGTCATATATCGGTCCAGCATCCATTGCTTTTACTAGCTGCATAATAGACACTCCCGTCTTGGATGCTCCATCTAGTATGGCTTGTTCTATAGGTGTTGGGCCACGGTATATTGGCAGTAAAGAGGGGTGAAGGTTTAGGATGCCATACGGGAATAAGTCTATAATACTCTGCGGTATGATCTTGCCATAAGCTACCAGTACTCCGATTTCGGGTTTGTAGCCTGCTAATACTTCGATTATCTCTCGGGGGTTATCAGGCAGCAACACAGGGATGTTGTGTTTTTTCGCTACGATGGCAATTTCCAAATACC
>DATMOD010000016.1:0-3136 GCA_035568355.1 Patescibacteria group bacterium | reverse complement strand
GTTAGAGGCATATATTTGATGAGACCCCCGTATTTCTCTATATTGCGGGTATGTGTAGCGTGGATTACTGAGCCGGCGCTAAGAAATAGTAGTGATTTAAAGACGGCGTGGTTCAGAGTATGAAATAGCGCAGCTGTTAGTGCCACCAAAGCCCACCCTGGTTGATTTAGCGTCAAAAATACCAGCGCGCCACCAACTCCGAGCAGGATTATGCCAATGTTCTCGATGCTGTGATAAGCCAACAAACGCTTAATGTCATGCTCTGTTAGGGCATATAAGACGCCTAGCAGGGTAGAGATTGCTCCGATAACCAACACTGCCAAACCAAACCATGCAGGCAAGGGCTGCAGTACATCAAGCAAAAGGCGAATCATCATGTATATGCCAGTCTTGATCATTACGCCGGACATAAGACCAGACACGTGCGATGGTGCGGCCGGATGAGCTGACGGCAACCATATATGTAGTGGTATAACACCGGCCTTAATTCCTAGCCCAACAAACGCCAGTAGCGCTACAAAAACTCGTACCGTTTCTGGTACGAGTAGTATGTTTTGCTTGATGATAGTGAGGTCAAAAGAGTTAGTAAAAGCGAATAGAGTTAGAAAAGCCGCTAGAATACACAGAGCACCAACGTGAGTCATAATGAGGTAAAGATAACCAGCCTTAACATTCTGAATATCTCTTCGGTCATAGACTACTAAACAGTAGGATGCAAGCGACATAACTTCCCAGGCGATCAAAAAGAAAATACCATTAGATGCAGAAACCACCATCAACATACCGGCAATAAATAGGTTATAGAATAACCCTAAGCTGCCAATACTATATTGTTTGTAATACTGACGCACATAGCCGATGCCATACATTGAGCAAAACAGCGCGATAAGCGAAATAACAAACACAAAAAACGCCGCCAACAGATCAATTCTGAAAGATAACGACACTAGTGGTAAGCCAGCCAGTGTAGTGCCCCCCGATACAGTCTGCCCAGTAATTAATACTGCTGAGGCAAAAAGCATTCCCCAAAGCGAGCCCAGAATCGCAAAACCATTGCCCCAACAATTTGCCAGCTCATCTTGTTTGCGTAACAACAAAGACCCAATACTGCCAACTGCAAAAAGCGCAAGAATTGCGATAAAACCGGGGAGCGAGGCAATCATCTCTAACATGGCTTATCCTTTACCATCATTATTGCCATGGGCATCAAAAACATGATGGTTTAGAATCCACAACAGCGAGTGCATAATAACCAGAGGGGTAGGCGGATCACCGGGAATTTGGTAATTTACCGGTATGACTTCGTTTACACCGTCTCTAGTTGCATACGAACCCTTAAATAAACCACCATCAATGGCGTCATCACCAACTGCCACAATTATTTTAGGAGTTGGCGTTGAATTGTAAGCGCTGAGTAGAGCATCGGTCATATTACGCGTAACAGGGCCCGTAACCATTAACATGTCGGCGTGACGTGGTGAGGCTACAAAGTGGATACCAAACCGACCAATATCATAAAAGGCGTTTGTTAAAGCGTTAAGCTCATGCTCACAAGCATTATCTGAACCAGCATCTACCTGGCGAATAGCCAAAGAGCCATTGAATAATTCTCCGACACTTTTGCCGAGTTGCTTCCCAACGACAGCAACTCCTGCGTCCGCAGCAGCAATATCCGCAAACGGAACTATATTACTTGGGGTAGTGATTATTTTTGTGAACAGTTGCTGCATACCAAAACAGGGTCTATAAAACCACTCCAGTAATGCACAAGCCTAGGCATAGCCTTTACTACTTGTGCCATGCTAGATTACATCTAGCTTATACGTGAGGTATAGTACACCCATTTAGACAAATAATAAAGTGGTAGAGCATATTACTGAGCTAAAGCTTGCTTTGTTTATCCGCTTTGGATAGAGAAAGATATCTGAGTTTTTCATAGACAGTCCCACCATCAGCTTTGCGATCAATTTTGACTTCAAGCTTATCAACTTTGGCCTCAAGCCTCTCAAATCGATTATCAACTTGATCAAAACGTTCACCGACTGCATCGGCAAAGGCGTTAAATCTCAGATCTTGGTCTTTAAGACGCTCTTCAATCTTATTAAAACGCCTATCAACTTCACCGAAGCGTTTATCGACTATATCAAAGCGCTCGTCGATTTTACCAAACTTCGAGTCCTGAGAATTAAACCGTTTATTCATCACCTCTGTATGCTCGGCAAGCGCAACACCTAGCGTCTTAACAAGATCGGTAAGTCTAGTGAGTTGGTTGTTTGTCATACCAGTTAGTATGGACCAGTATATTTACAAGGTCAACAATATTTATAAAGTTCTTAAAGCTTATCTTGGCGGCGATGATGGCGGCGCAATTCGGCCACTTTAAGACGCGTTGTTTGGCGATCTACCATAGCTTGAGCATCATCTAGGGCTATTCGGTCTTTGGCTTTAGCTTTGAGAGCCTGAGCCTCTTCTAGTGCCTTACGAGCATCGGCTTCTTGGATATCGTCGGCGTGGTCGGCTTCGTCTACCAAGATACGCACATTCTGGCCAACTTCAATCACACCGCCATTGCTGGCAAAATGTTCTAATTTATCGTCACCATCTGACCTTTTACGGCGCACACTAATAACTCCTGGCACCGCCAATGTTACAAGAGGCATGTGCCCAGGGAACAAAGCGATAGTGCCAGTTGGAGTCGGCACCATTACCTCATAAACATCATCTTGGATTTTAGCGCCAGTCAGTGTTATTAACTCTAATTTCATGATAGCCGCCTGTTTTATTTAGCTTCTTTTTTGGCCTTAATAACGTCTTGGATGCTGCCCTTTAGATAAAATGCACTCTCTGGTAGGTCATCATGCTGACCATCTAGGATCTCTTTAAACCCATCTATCGTGTCTTTGAGTGATACGTAAGCACCAGGTATGCCAGTGAAAATTTCGGCCACAAAGAACGGCTGGCTTAAGAATCGCTGAATACGACGGGCGCGTGACACAGTTTGCTTGTCAGTATCAGATAACTCTTCCATACCAAGAATCGCGATAATATCCTGCAAATCTCTATAACGCTGCAGAACACGCTGTACTTCTCGAGCCACATTGTAGTGATCCTCACCAACAATCTCTGGGTCAAGTAT
>DATMOD010000015.1:0-21590 GCA_035568355.1 Patescibacteria group bacterium | reverse complement strand
TGAAGATGGATTGCTGAGACCATTAATTATTAAATTGATGTGCGATAGTCATGATCCTGAGGCTACTAGCCATGCGCTTGGCTTATTTAAACAAGCCAATCAACCAAACTCAGTTGCTGGCAGTCTCCGATCAACCATCTTTGCTACTGCTGCCGAACAACGGGGAGCAGTTGAATTCGAACGTCTGCTCAATTGGCATAAAACAACCACTTCCGCCGAGGAGCGCGTGGATTTGGCCGCTGGTCTATCTGCTACCATCCAACCAGAGCTTGCCAAAATCGCCTTGGGCCTTCTAACAAGCAAATCTGTTAAAAAGCAAGATGTCCATTTTTGGTTTAAGTCTCTAATGCGCAACCCACACACCAGAGTCGAGACCTGGCAATGGTTGCAGACAAATTGGGAGTGGGTTAAACATAATTTTAGCAGTGATTTTGGCTATACTAAGTTCCCTAGTAGTAGTGCAGCAGCCTTTAGTACGCCTGAGCATTTAGGTATATACAAGAAGTTCTTTACGCCACTACTAGATGAGCCAGCCCTAACCCGTAATATACGTCAGGGTCTAGAAGAAATAGAATCTCGTATGCTCTGGCGCCAGCGTGATTTGGATGATGTGGCTGGCTATTTGAAGTGAAAAGAGCTTGTCTGTTAATCATACCTACGTATCAGGTCAGCCAGTATATTTTTTCAGTCTGACTTGCACCACAACATTCAACTAATAATGTTTGAAATTTTGCGACAGCATTTTTTATATAGTCGGCTTCGGTATTTTTATTGCCCTCAACTATGAAGAAGCAAGTTTTTGCTAAACCACTTACTTTGGTTTTTTCGCACTGTCGAGTTTCTAGCCTACAAATTACCTCGTTACAGCCCTCGTCGATGTACCCATATTCTCCGAAGCCAATAGCTTTTTTATCAGGAGACCCAAGAGGCGTAAAGTCCTCCGTCCCATTAGTCAACCTGAACGTAACCGCACCCTCTAGCTTACTTGTGTCGTGAGCGCCCAGGGCAAGCCTGGTTTGCAAAGAAACGATGTTATAGACATCAACTATCGGGTTAATACTTGGTAGGCTTCTGCCAGCTAAAATAAGCTCAATGAGATTTTCTGGTGAGGAGACATGTTTACGGTTCGAAAGGCCGACAGCCGTATGCAAATCTCGGAAGCCAGTAAGAATTTGATCTTCTTTCAGATCTGGCTTATTGTCGCGGATTTGCTGCGTAGCTTCGCCCAATAGCGAAGAAACTTTGTCTAGATTTGCTTTCTCTGGTTCAAAGTCTAGTACAAAGTACGCACCTTTAATGCCGAGCTGCCTTACGCTTTCAGTAACATCAAATTCTAATTCGTCATTTTTACCAAGCCGCATTATCTATTCCTCCCGAACTTTTATATTTTTCAGTACTGTTGAGCCTATGGTAAACCCATGCTGACTTCCTGCTTTGCCGCAACCGCCTATGACCACTTCAAGGAAACGGCGGGTGCCATAACCTGAACTGCCGATTGTCAGAGCAGTAGTGTATTTGGGGACATCAGTAAGTCTGCGGTAGCAAGTGGCTACCTCACCATTATGCAATAATATCTGCTTGCTTTGCTTAAACTTAATGTCTTCGGGAAGAAGCGTCGTTTTCACATTGTCGAAGTTGTCTATCTGCCATACCTGGCCTTTTGAACTTGGCAGTTCGGCCAGTGACTGCTTCTTGGATGGCACCGGTTTGCCTTTCCATAGCCAATAGGCAACGAGGGGCAAGAACTCCAAGCTCCGGAATTGTGAGTGATTGACTTTCTCGGCTTCTTCAACGGAAAGACCGCCCCATTCAACTGCAGCCTTAGTTACCGTCGGCACATCCAAAAGCTGCACCTCGCTGATGATCCCTAGATCACGGGCTAACGCCAGGCAATGTCCTTCATAGGTACTGACGATCAACGTATTGTCGATTCGGAAATAACAAAACGGCGTTCCATTGTCCCACTTTAGTTTGACATCTTCAGCACGGGGCGCAACGTTGACCAGCACGATGTTCTCTCGGCCCTTGTCTGCTAACGGAAATTTTGTAAGCACGTCCAGTTGATCGAGTAGATTGCCCGCCGCTTCAATCGGCGAATACGACCCTACACCTAGAAATGTCGGCCTTACGCCGAAAAGCGTATTAAATCTAAGTTCTTGGCGCGTTCTGGCAGACCCGTCTGCACAGTCATTTATGATGGTCCCTATTACATTCGTCATGTCTTTCTCCTTGTCTAGACAAATAAAAAACCTCCGCTTTTGCGGAGGCTGCTTGTCTTTCGTTAATTAATTAGGACACGATAGATAAACTCCGCGAGGGGCGAGGAGGCATCATCATGTCCATAACTTGTTGATTATAAATAACCATAGTGAATATTGTATACGAGTTGGACAAGAATAGCAATATATTACCTAATAAACAATCCCCTCTTAATGAGATCCTCAACAGTCCGGCAGCCAAGTAGTAACCCTAAAGTCTGGGCCACTAACCTCGGCCGCTGATAGATGATAGTCTACGTCTGTTTTAGTTTTGTGATTTAGCCAAAACTCCGCGGCCAGGTGCATTTGTTTGAGCTTGCGGGGCGTAATGTAATCTAGACCGCTACCATAGTGGTCGTTATCTCGATATTTAACCTCAGTAAAATAAATCGAGTTGCCTTCGCTAGATATAATATCAATCTCGCACCACCTGGTACGCCAATTTTGTTCTATGATTTTGTGTCTATGCGACCTAAGGTATTTGACTACGGCTGCTTCAGCTTGCTTGCCGATGGCAGTGCTCATCAGCCTAACGCAACTCTACTTTTTGGTAGCTTTTTTAGCTTTTGGTTTAGGAGCAGCGTGCTCTACAGCCATTTCTTCTTTGATGTGTTCGATTTCTTCGTCTGCTTGAGTGTTGGCTCGGTTAACTTTTTCTTTATCAAAAGCTACTGAAGCTAGACGAGCAGACTTACCGCTACGTAGACGCAGGTAACTTAGGTAGTTGCGGCGGACATGACTTCGCTTAACAACTTCTACCTTTAAAACTAGGGGTGAGTGCAATAAATAACTCTTTTCTACGCCTACACCGCTGGCGATGCGACGCACTGTGATGCTGCTGGTTAGGCTTTTAGAGCGATCGGTACGGATAACAACACCTTCAAAAATCTGTACACGCTCTTTGTTACCTTCTTTGACTTTTTGGTGTACGCGCACACTATCACCGCTACGGACTGGCACTACGCGTGGTTTACGAAAACTCTCTTCAACTTTTTTGATTAATTCAAACATTCTAGCTCGCATTTAAACTATTTAACAACTTGGTGTTTATAGTATCACACCTCTGGTAGTTTGCCAATGTTAATGGTGCAATGTGCCAGGACAGAACACAAGCTTGATCCATTCTAGCCTTCATTGGGGTTAATTCAGAAGCTATGTTAGCACTCTTGCATAGTGAGTGCTAATTATTTATACTATCCTTAGAGTCTGACCTGCCTACACTTACTTTTCGCACCGTCATTCCCGACTCCGATCGGGAATATACAAGTAGATCAGGGACAGACAAGACATAATTTATAAAACTGATACAATAAAATACAGCTATGCAATCACAGAGTAATTTTGCAGAATTCATGGATCACTTCACAGATAATGCTCGCTCTAGCCTTCAGCGAGCGGATGGGATTGCTCGTGGGCTTGGCGCCGCCTACGTTGGCACAGAGCATATATTGCTTGGCGTTTTAAGCCAAGAAGGTTCGGTAGGTGCTAGGATCCTAGAATCGTGCGGCATTACCCTTGATCGCGCTCGCTTGGCGCTTAACCTTACCCCTCGCTCGTTAGTTGTCGGTATAGGCACTATGGGTATTAAAACTCTAAGCGAAACTGCCAAACTGACCTTACGCCTGAGTCTAGACGTTGCGCAAGATTTCGCTCAAGATTATTGCGGCACTGAACATATTCTATATAGCATACTTAGCCAACAAAATGCTCGCGCCACTGTTTTACTGCGTGACATGAAGGTAGATATGAAAGGTTTAATGGCCCAGCTAGAAAAATACCTTAATCGCCAACAAAACGAATATAGCTCTAATCCAAACCCGGCAAGACCAGGGCAAGCATCTAAACGTCAAAATATACTCGGCAATTTTGGAATTGATTTAACTAGTAAGGCCCTGGCAGGCGAACTTGACCCTGTAATTGGCCGTAGTGATCAGATCAAGCGTATTATCACTATTTTGGGTCGGCGCACAAAGAATAACCCAGTACTTATTGGCGACCCTGGTGTTGGTAAGACGGCTATAGTTGAAGGCTTGGCTCAGGCGATTGTAGCCGAAGAAGTCCCAGATCATTTAGTAGACAAGCACGTGATCATGTTAGACCTGGCCGGGATGGTAGCCGGCACAAAGTACCGTGGTGAGTTTGAAGGCCGGATTAAAAAGCTCGTCGATGAACTATCTAAAGATGAACAAGCAATTGTTTTTGTAGACGAGCTACATTTATTGGTTGGGGCTGGGGCGGCCGAAGGTACTATGGATGCCGCTAATATGCTTAAACCAGCGCTAGCCCGTGGTTCACTGCGCATGATTGGTGCTACTACCCTGGAGGAGTATCAAAAATATATAGAAAAAGACTCTGCTCTAGAGAGACGCTTCCAGACTATTACAGTACCAGAGCCCGACGCAAAAACATCGGCTGTGATCTTGCGAGGTCTAAAAGGTCACTATGAAAAGCATCACGGTGTATCTGTAGCTGATGAAGTTGCGGATGACATTGCTTACCTAGCCAAACGCTACATTAGTGAACGCTACATGCCAGATAAAGCTATAGATGTATTAGACGAAACAGCTGCTCAAGTAAGATCTGACCGTGGCAAAACTTCGCCTGAGGTTCGTAAACTAGCCAATGAGCTAAAACTTGTAACTGAACGGATGGAAGACGCGGTCGGCAACGAAGATTACGAACGAGCGGCTCAATACAAAACTCGCATGAGCCAGATTAATGACAAGCTAGAAAAACTCCGCACCAACCACGCCAATGGTCAGAAATTAGTTGTCACTAGCAGTGATGTAGCTAGAACTATTGCTTCTATGACCGGCATCCCCGTGCAAAGAGTACTAAAAGCCGAAGCTAATTACTTTTTAGGGCTAGAAAAACATCTGCAAAAACAGATTGTTGGTCAGCCTGATGCCATTACAGCTGTAGCCAGAGCTATACGACGTAGCCGTTCCGGTATTGGTGGTACGGGGCGACCAATTGGGTCATTTATATTTATGGGTCCAACTGGTGTAGGTAAAACAGCGCTAGCTAAAGTCTTAGCCCAAGAGGTTTTTGGTTCAGACAAATCTATGATTAAAATTGACATGTCTGAGTTCGGCGAACGCCACGCCACTGCCCGTCTGGTTGGTGCACCGGCTGGCTATGTCGGCTATAACGACAGTAATCAGCTGACCGATAGGGTCCGTCGCCAACCTTATAGTTTGGTATTGTTCGACGAAATCGAAAAAGCACATCCAGAAGTATTAAACATACTCCTGCAGATACTAGAAGATGGTCGTTTAACCGATGCTCGTGGCAGACATATAGATTTTAGCAATACAATTATTATACTGACCAGCAATCTTGGCGCGGAGAGTATGCGGCACGAAGCAGCACTTGGTTTTAGAGCTAAATCTAAGCAAGATTTGGATGAACTTAGTCATTTACATGACCTAAATAGTGAAGCAGCCCTCGATAATCTTAAACAATTGATGCGGCCAGAGCTTATCAACCGCTTTGATAAAGTCGTGGTCTTTAAAGCACTTAGCAAGCAAGATACATCAAAGATTCTAGATTTACAGCTTGAAGATCTCAATCAGAGATTACAGCGTAGAGGCGTGAAAGTTATCTGCTCCCCTACTGCCAAAAAGCTGTTACTCGAAAAAGGCTATGATGTACAGAATGGCGCGCGCCCACTACGCCGAGCTATTCAGGATATGATTGAAGACGAAATCGCTGATGGTTTGCTCGCCGACAGATATACAAAGGGATCAATTATCAAAGTTGGTGCCCGCCAACATGAACTAACCTTCGGCTTGGTGACCGAGTAAAATTGTGAGCGGCCGAAAACTTCTTGGCATAAGTGTGCTCATATTACAATTAGCAATAGTCGGCGCCAGCTTCTGGGCAATCCTACATAAACAGGACGTCATAGATTGGTGGCGTCTTAAGAATTACCATCCGACCTCAACAGCGATTCAACTAGTCGCCAGCACAACCATGGTGGGCCGTGGCCAAAACATGTTTTACGTATCACAGCCAGAGGTGGACGACAAGATAGCCTTTAACCAAAATTGCCCGAATAACAGTGAGCAAGGGTTGGTTCTAGGGTGTTACCGATCTCAACGTATTTACTTATACGATGTAAATGATCCACAACTAGCCGGTGTTAAAGAAGTCACGGCTGCCCATGAGATGCTACACGCTGCTTATGAGCGTCTAAGCTCTGGCGATAAACAACGCATAAATAAAATGCTTGACCCAATCATTAAAAATATTACTGACGAGCGATTGCTCGGAGTTATAAAGCTCTATAACAGTCAAGAACCTGGTGAATTATATAACGAAATGCACTCTGTACTGGGTACTGAATACCGCACCCTGACTCCAGAACTAGAGCAATATTATAGCCAATATTTTAAAGATCGCGCCAGTATAGTAACGATGGCCGAGCATTACGAAGGCATTTTTAGTGCTTCCAAAAATAGGATCGCTACAATGGACGCTCAACTAGCCAGCCTTAAACAGCAGATTGATAACAATAACAAGGATCTAGCCAATCGACAGATTTTGATTAGTCAAGCTACACAACAGCTTAACCAACTTCGCAATTCAGGCAGTATCGAGGAATATAATCACCAAGTGCCCGTATACAACGACCAAGTCCGGCAGTTCAATAGCCTAATAACTAGCACAAAGGCTTTGGTTGTTAGCTACAACACTCTGGTTGATCAACGCAACCAAGAAGTTGCTGGCCAAAATAACCTATACCATAGTCTAGACAGTCGTTATCAGACGGTGCCTCAGAACTAGAAATATACGATAAATGTAAGGTGGCACAGATCACCTAACTATCAGAGAGATTTTACCTGTAGAGACATATCGTGCAATTTAGCTCCTGCACTCAGAACGCCTGCAGTTGAGCTAATCTTCATAACCACGGATGTAGCATTAGCGCTGGCAAAAGTCACGGCTGTCTTCAAATCTTCTCCCTTAGCTAACATAGCCACGAACCCAGAGCCAAACGCATCACCAGCACCTAGGCGATTGACTGGTTTTACATGATCATATTCACCGGCAAACACAATTTGGTGATCATCTGCTGCTACTGCGCCTTTTGGCCCATCCGAGACAACTACAGTCTTAACTAGATTTTTGGCGTGACGAACTAGTTCTTCAGTTGTGGTGCCCTCTACAATCGACTGCATTTCTTCTTTATTGGCTATTAAGACATCTATGTCTTCGAGCAAAGCCCTAAGCTTAGCCGGTTTAGCTAGCTCCATAGTACCCGGGTTTAACGCGACACGAACTTTATTCTTCGCGGCTATACTGACTATCTTTTCGAGCAGCGACATCGAACCGACTGAAGACAAATAAAGCCAATCGGCGTGTTTTATAGCTTCCAGCTGCAACGGAGCACCATCATCGCGGACTGTTTTAGCATGATGTCTAAGAACAGTACGTTCACCACCCGGAGCAAGCAGAATGGTTGAATAACCAGTCTCAAATTGGGCATCTTGCACAAGGTACCTGGTCCCGATCCCTTCTCGATCTAGTGCTGCTAGCACCGATTGGCCAGACGGCTCTACACCAATAACGCCCATAAATTCGCTGGATAATCCTTGGCGAGCAAAGGTCACGGCCGCATTCATTGCATTACCACCAGTCGAAAACACGATCTGATCAATATCTAATTTGGCTCCCAATGGCAAATGCTCAAAACACAAACCATGGTCACAAATAGGCTTAAAGATAGAACCACCCACTAAAAAAACATCTTGGGTAGCTGTTCCGATTGATAGCATGGTGGGACTAGTGGGCATTATCTAAACAACCGCCTTGTCAACGGAACCAAAAACACTAATCTTTTCTTCTATTACATCCTGTACGGCTTGATAAACTTCGGGCATGAGTTTAACTATGGCGTATTCATCTGGATGCTCGGCTAGAACTTTCTCTAAAGTTTTGCGAAAAGTGTAGCGCAAATCGGAGTTGATATTGACCTTACTGACACCAATTCGTGCTGCTTCTTCAAAGTAATGACCGGGTGTTCCACTGCCACCATGCAAGCTTATGTTACAGGCTATAGCATCTCGTATATGCTGTAATAATTCTAGATCAAGCTCCTTTGGCACCGGGTATTTGCCATGCAGATTACCTATAGCCGCCGCAAAAGTATCTATGCCTGTAGCCTCTACAAACTTTTGGGAGCCTTCTGGGGTGCTAAAAGTTTTTTTGATCATCTCGTAATCAATAGATTCTGTGTGCAGGTTGCTACTACCTGCAAAATAATGCGGCTCAGCTTCTACTAATGCACCCGTAAAAGCGGCATAGGCAACGACTTCTTTAGTATCACGAATGATTTGATCGTCAGTTGCATCGTGATTGGCTTGAGATATATCGATATGTATAAATTCAAAACCAGCATCAATCCCCCGTTTTGCGGCATCCACACTGGGGCTGTGGTCAAGATTTATGTACATCTCTACGCCATATTCCTGGCGATAATTATCAACCATGTCACGAATATTATCTAGACCAATAGCTTTCACTTCGCCATCGCTAACTTCAATTAGTACTGGAGCTTTTTTTGCTTGCGCCGCTCTAGCAACCGCGATTAAGGTCTCTTGATTATCGATATTAAAGGCTCCGACTGCAAAATGTTGCTGCCTAGTACGCTGCATCAGATGCCGAGCTCGAATACAATTATCGCGAATTTTTGAGATTGACAGTGCCATATTTTACCCGATTAGATTGTTGGTATTATAGCACTTATGTTTAATGACCGCTCATAGAGCTGACCCAATCTAACTTTTACAGAACACGAGCTGTCTACGGCCCTGTTTGCGCCCTTCTCTTCACCGTCATTCCCAACCAGATTGGGAATCCAGTGAAAAAGGATTGCATTTCTGTCCTAGATTGCGCAAATAAAGCGCTAATGGATCAAGTAGCCCTCGCTTCAAGTCGCCTAGTGCGCACAGATAAATCATCGACTGTATCAATAGTGGCATTTAGCTTGTTCTCAATGCGCGTTTGGCCATTTTGCAAATCAAGAATATTACCCTTCATGATATTAATATCAGTCTTCATAACCCTAAAATCAGTCTTCATTTCTTGAAACTCGTTTTTTAAATCCATAAAATGCTCGCCGATAATAGTCATGGCGTCCGACAATAATAGCCCGATTTCTGTACCAATATTTTCTGTTATTCTTTTCTCGGAGGCACGAATTTCTGTTTGAATCTCTGTTCGAATTTCGGTACGAAGAACCACAAGATCGTTTTTTGTCGCTGGTTGGTTATCGGTATTTTTGCTCATATATGCAGTCTAGCATAGCTACATTCGCTTAACAAGACTAATCTTTACCCAACATCTCGTGTGCTCGTATTGCTATGTGCATACCGGTCAGTCCGTAGGCGCTCAGTAACTCGTTTGGTTCGCCAGATTCGCCATAATGGTCACGAACACCAACCCTAATTAGTGGCGTTGGTAAATGTTCACCTAGTAGCTCCGCCACCGCCCCACCAAGTCCACCTGCGATTTGAGCCTCCTCAACCGTAATGACATGTCTAGTCTTTTTTGCACTAGCAATTATAGTTTTCTCGTCTAAGGGTTTGATGGTCGGCACATGCAACACATCGGCAATAACACCGTCGCCAGCTAGCATCTTAGCGGCCACAAGGCACTGATATGTCATACTGCCCGTACCAATCAATGTAATATCACTGCCCTCGTGCATCACATAAGCCTTACCTAGCTCAAATGGCGTATGTTCTGTAGTAAAAATTGGCGTGTCAGCCCGAGACAGCCTCATATAAGTTGGCTTGCCGTTTTCAGCGATAGCTCGTGTGATTTTTTCCGCCTCAACACTATCAGCTGGCGCAACAACAACCATGTTTGGCAGAGCTCGCATCAGGGCGATATCTTCTAGCATCTGGTGAGTTGCGCCATCTGGCCCAACCGACAAGCCTGCATGTGAGCCAATAATTTTAACTGGCCGGTTATTTAAAGCAATAGTGGTTCTAATTTGTTCCCAACAACGACCAGGGCAAAAAGCCGCGTAGCTGCTTGCAAAAGGGACCTTGCCTATAGCCGCCATCCCCGTTGCAACCGTCACAAGATTCTGCTCAGCTACCCCCATCTCTACAAATCTTTCTGGAAAAGCCTCGGCAAAAACGCTAATCTGAGTAGAAGTAGTGAGATCAGCGCACAGAGCCACCACTTGATTGTTCTGCTTGCCTGCCTCTAGCAGCCCCCGGCCAAAACCCTTGCGGCTAGACTCCTGTTTTATATCATCAGCACCGATATTATCGACTAAGTGCATACCAATAACTATATGCTTACTCATGTTCGCTCCGTATCTTTCCGTTTAGAGTTCTGAGTTTATGCAACGCTTCTTTTGCTTGGTCAGAGTTAGGTGGCGAGCCATGCCAGTGATAATCATATTCCATAAATGGCACGCCTTTACCAGGGATTGTGTGAGCAAGTATCATAACTGGCGCTTCTACGATTGCCCTAGCCATGCTGCAGGCATCGATAACCGACTCAATATTGTGACCATCAATTTCTATAACATGCCAACCGAAGGCTTCCCACTTATCACGCAACTTCTCTAGCGGCATAATGTCTTCTGTATTACCGTCAATCTGAATGTTATTACGATCGGTAATAGCAATTAGATTGTGTAATTTGTATTTAGCCGCAAACATGGCAGCTTCCCACGTATTGCCTTCGTCTTGCTCTCCATCGCTCATTACGCAATAAACCCAGCGAGTATGGTTTTGATCAATTTGCAGAGCCTTGGCCATACCGGCCGCTTGAGATAAACCGCTACCGAGTGGGCCAGAAGTCGTCTCTAGACCCGGCAAACGTTGGCGCTCGGGGTGCCCTTGCAAGCGACTGCCAAACTTACGAAGCGTCATAAGCTCCGATTTCGGGAAGTAACCAGCGTGGGCCATAGTCACATAGCGAATCGGCACACAGTGGCCATTGCTTAAAACCAGAATGTCACGCTCATCCCAATCAGGATTCTTAGGATCATGTTTAAGGATACTAAAATAGAGTGCTGTAAAAATGTCTGCTAAGTCCAAAGGCCCAGCCGAATGCCCACTACCGGCATGCTCCAGCATTTTTATAAGATCTTCGCGGATTTCGTTAGCTTTTAGCTCGAGTTGATGTGTGGTTAGCATATGCATAATATACTCGAATTATAACACGCATGGCCTGCCCCACCCGCAACATCCCACCCCCACTTTTCTTGCTGCACGGGTCCTGTCGGCCGGTCCGCCCCTAAAATTTTTTACTTTCTGTAAAACAATTTTGGGGCTGCCCCACCGGACGTCACCCGTTTGAAGAAAAGTGGGGGTGGGTTAGATGCGGCTCCTTAAGAATTGTGTTTGTCAGTACAGCGAAAAAATTCGTGTTGGGCTTTGGCTTGCAATAAAATCACTTAGTTTTTCAGTTGTAAGAAATTCAGGTAATATTCGCATGCTAGCCGGGTCTACGAATGCAATTTCTTCTAGTTCTATTCCGCCATGAGTGGTTTTAGATAGATCTATATTCAGATAATCCTCAGCATTGGTAATGTGAAAGAAAAAATCAAGATAGTCTCTACCACCTTCAGTAAATTGTTGAACATAAAGCAAGTTGCCAATCAAAGGCTTAATGCTAGTTTCTTCAATCATCTCTCGCTCGATGCCAGCGACTAATGCCTCGCCTTCTTCTAGCCCACCACCTGGTAAAGCCCAATAATCACCACCGTTCTTATGACGAACGCAAAGTAATTTGCCTTGATGAAGAGCTAGGCCACGTACGGAGATTCGTCTAGTTAACATATTCAGATATTCTCCCCATTAGATTCGAATTATAATATACTTTAACAAAGAGGAGTAGCTATGTCGTTCTTTACCTCACTTGGAAAATTCATATCTGGGCAGTCAAACCCTATAAGTCATCAAGAACAAGTTAGTAGCCCATCAGTTGTTAATTCAGGTGGTGTACAGAAGGGCGATTCGCATACCTTCCCGGTTGTCTATATCAAACACACCAAATGCCACCTAAATAATGGCCATATGCAGGTTTATTGTAGTATTGCTAATAGCTCGCAGATAGAGATCGAACTGCATAAAATCCATTTGCTCGGTACTAATCGAGTTTTGGGCAACTTCTTGAGGCCAGGCGAAGAACACGAATGCTTAATCTATGATGGCCCAGACGCTAATAGCGATCATGACCGTGAGGTATATCTAGATTACAAAACACATACGGGCGACTACTTTGAATCTGTCCACGACATAAAATTCACCTACCAGGCCAGTGACAAGACTTACTCAATCGACGAAATCCATCTTAGGCTGCCCATAAGAGATATCAATGGATGATAAAATCGCGGGCTTAATCAAACAGTATCTAAGCCAAGGCAAGGTCATGCAGATCGCTACCCAAAATGGCAGCCAGCCTTGGATTTGTGCAGTTTATTACGTCACTGATGGATCCCAGAATCTATATTGGCTGAGTCTACCAACTGCTCGGCATAGCCAAGAAATAGCAAACAACACCAAGCTTGCCATAGCAATAGCCATAAAACTCGACCAGCCGGTTATAGGCTTGCAAGCCGAAGGCGTTGGGAGCACAGTGACTGAAGCTTCTATAATTGCCGATATTATGCAACTCTACACCAAACGTCATAATACTGGTAAAGACTTTTACAACAATTTTATGTCTGGCAAGAACCAACACCTGCTTTATAAATTCACGCCCAAGTATTTTCAGCTATTCGATGAAGTGCAGTTTGCTAAAAATGATATCCAAACGTGGAGCATCCAAGACTAGCGATCAAGTTCTATTAGATCGTTATAGGCTTGCTTTGGATCTTCGGCTCTTTGAATAAAACCACCAACATCAAGTACTTCGACACCGCCATCAATAAGCGAAGGTGCGTTTTCGGTATTTACACCACCATCCCAACCTAATTCGACTGTCGGGTTTATGGCCTTGATATCAGCGACCTTTTTTAAAAGCTCTAAATCCGCCTGACCACCAAAATGGCCCAGATCACCACTAAAGATCAGCACGTGGTCAGCTATAGCTATGATCGTATTATGTTCCTCCGGCTGAGTGTCTTTTAGCAAAGCTACCCCGACTTTAATGCCAGCCTGACGCAGCTCTAGTAGCAAGCCCGGTAAGTCCCCCGTGGCTTCGGCATGGATAATTACTAAGTTGGGTTTCAGCTTCACAATAGTTTCAAAATACTGAGCCGGCCTAGAGTACATTAAATGTAAATCGGCCATAATATGTTCTGGCCAATAGGCATCAGCTAGATCTACGAGTTTTGGTGCAAACTCGCCATCAGCAAAGTCTATATGCACTCGGCTAGCAAACGGCTCAATCCTGGCCATTTGTTCGCGATATATGTGCGGATCGGTTGCAGTAACACAAGGGCAAATCGTGGACTTCTCAGCCATATATATCCTCTATTTCTCTTATGCGGCGGGCATGGCGGGCAGCTTTAGAAAAAGGTGTTTTGAGCCATACATCAACGATGTCGATTAGTTGCTTGTCTTCTAGTGAACGAGCCGGCAGGCAAAGTACATTACTGTCATTGTCATTACGAGCCATCTTAGCCTCGTGTTCATCCCACACGACGACTGCCCTAATGCCTCTAACGCGATTTGCGGCAATACACATACCCTGCCCACCACCACATAGCAAAATGCCGCGCGCATCATCATCTTCACTGCCCAGGATCTTGGTGGTTACCGTATAGGCGAATTGAGGATAATCGTCAGCTGGGTCTAAGACTTTATCACCTTCATCTTCGACATCATAGCCAGCTCGAACCAGATGAGCAAATATCTTTTCTTTAAGATAAAATCCAGCGTGATCGGAACCCAAATAAATCTTCATAATTATTTATGCAGCAGCTTGCCAACTTCTGCAACCATTTCGACTAGACGATTACTATAGCCCCACTCATTGTCATACCAAGCTACAACTTTAACTAAATCGCCACCCACGACAGATGTAAGCGCTAGATCAACAATTGCCGAATGGCTGTTGCCTTTATAATCACTGGATACCAAAGGTTCTCCGCTAACCGTTAAGATACCCTGATAAAAGGCTTCTTGGGCTGCCTTTTTGAAGACTTCATTTACTTCTTCTATACTAGTTTTCTTCTTGGTAACAAACGTAAAATCAGCCAGGCTGACTACTGGTGTCGGTACGCGTATGCTCATACCGTCAAAAATTCCCTCAAGTGCCGGCAGAGCTTTAGCTGCAGCAATAGTTGCGCCAGTGCTTGTCGGTACGATGTTCTCGGCCGCTGCCCTAGCTTCACGAAAGTCCTTGGCTGGCGAATCTTGCAATCGCTGGCTTTGAGTGTAGCTGTGCACAGTGGTCATCATGGCTTTGGCTATACCAAAATGGCTTTCCATAATCGCCGCTACTGGCGTAATGCAGTTAGTCGTACAGCTAGCGTTCGATATTATAGTGTGCTCAGACTTTAGGTCTTGTTCGTTAACGCCCATTATGTAGGTATCGTGCTCTGTATCGTCTTTTTCGGGGGCCGATAGCACGACACGCCGCGCACCTGCATCGATATGCACCTGAAGGTCTTGATGCTTTGTAAACATTCCCGTAGCCTCGATTACTACATCTATCTGATGAGCACCCCACGGCAATTTAGATGGGTCTCTCTCGGCTAAGACTTTTATATGTTGCCCATCCACGATAATACCCGTGTCGTCGTGACCGACTTCTGGCTTGTAGGTGCCGTAATTACTGTCATACTTTAGTAGATGTGCTAATATTTTTGTGTCACTCAAATCATTCACGGCCACAACCTCTATGTCCGGCCTCTCGAAAGCAATTTTAAAAGCCGTACGCCCGATCCGTCCGAATCCATTAATCGCAACTCTAGTCTTCATACACCTCTCCACAAAAGCATTAGCTTATTGGTGTTTATTGTAAGGTATTAGCGTCTTTGGGGCAACAAGAGTATTCTGAAGTATTATATTATGTACTAGACAGCTTGTGAAAAAGTACATGTGAGTCAGCAATAGTAATTGATATAAAGCTTATAGGAGCATAGTAAGTGGCAAATCCTAAAAAGACTTTTAATCTAAGCGACGCAGAAATCGCTCAAACCGAACAGTTACTTTCAAGACTAGAGCCAGGTTACATACCTCATGCTTTATTCATGGAGTTCTATCGCCTAACACCTGCGCCTATTATGCAAATAATACCCCTACGTCGCGATTCCAATGGCGATATCGAAGTTCTAATGATACAGCGAGCACCCGACGAACCATTCTTACCAAATATATGGCATAACCCGGGCACAGTTCTTAGAGCCAATGACACGTACGAAACTAGTGTGAGTCGTTTATTAGACGACGAGCTTCAAGGAGTCAAAGTCACAAAGGGGCCGATTTTTGCCACTAACCTATTCCATCAATCTCCCAGAGGCTCTGAGATTGTGCAGCTTTATTGGATAGAGATCGACAAGCCCATGTATGGTACTTTCTGGCCGCTCGATAAGCTGCCCAAGTACATACTTGAGTCAGAAATCCCAGTCATCCACGAAGCCGTCAAGTATTACAAGAATGCTTAGAGTTGCTTATAACGCTCAATACATTCCTTGATAACTTTTTTAGCGTCATCGATATCACCCCAACCTAGCACCTTTGTGCTACCTGGCTTTTTGAGATCCTTGTAATGTGTAAAATGATGTTCTAATTGTTTTTGCCAAGCTTCGCCAAGATCAGCTAGTGTTTGGTAGCGCTTACCTGTGTTGCGGTCGTCAGCTGGCACGCAAACAATTTTGTGGTCCATTTCGCCATCGTCTTCGAACTGCAGCACACCGAGGATTCGAGCTTCAGTAAATACACCGGTTGGTATAGGCTCGGCGCAGACCAATAATGTATCGAGCTCGTCACCGTCTTCGTCTAGCGTTTGTGGAATAAACCCGTAGTTCGTTGGCTTAGCAAAAATCAGCGGCTCAACACGGTCAAGGCCAAAAGCTGCCAGGTCTCTCCGCCATTCAATTTTTAGTATCGAACCCTGAGGTATCTCAATGACTGTATTAATAATGCCGGCGTCAATATCGCCAGGCGTCAGAATTTTGTTAAAATCTGCCATAGTTACTCCTTATTCTTGTAGATAGTATACCACCAGCTACCCTCTTTTCTCACCCTCTGACTCCTCAAGGAAATTAGAATTAGAGCTGAACCAACTCTTTTACTTTTTTATAACCACGAGCTGTCCACCACTTAATCTGATACTTAAAGATAGGTGTTTCGTTAAAGAGAGGTTACGAAAAAGTAAAAGAGTTGGTTCATCTGACTTGGATAGATTAGGCGCCACTGTATAATGGAGTATATGCAAATAATCGGCCATAGAGGCATACATGGGCTTGCGCCAGAGAATACTCTTGCAGGCGTCGAGCACGCTTTAAGAGTAGGTGTCGATTGGATAGAGTTTGATGTTCGCTCTACCAAAGACGGCCAAGTAGTCGTAATACATGATAGCCACACCGGCAGGATCGCCAATGAACGGCTAAAGATCTCCCAGACAAACAGTTCACATCTAACAAAACTCGATACAAGCAGTGGCCAAAACATCCCAACGCTATCAGAGTTTATGTACGCAATTGGCAAACAGTCAAAGATTCTAGTTGAACTTAAAAGTCGTGGCTGCGCTAAGCAAGTCAACGAGATAATTAAGACAATGGTAAAGTCTGGTTATAATTATGATCACTTTATGGTGTCATCCTTCTACCCACCCCTGCTTTTTGAATTGTACAGATTAAACAAATCTATTCCGTTAGCTTTATTAGAATATCGCGTATCACTTGGGCTGCTGTCATTCTTACTAAACAAAGCTCTGCCGCTAACAGGGGTCGGCCTTGACCATCAAAATATTTCTAGGCTAGTCGTTCGCCTGGCTAAAAAGCGAGGCCTATTTGTCTACACCTATACAGTAAACGACCCGGCCGAAGCAGCCAATCTAAAGAAACTTGGTATCGATGCAATAGTTACAGACTACCCTGATCGGATGAAGCATGTTGCTCTAGATACCGGCGGAGCATCAGAGCCGAAGTAGCCCCTTCACCGGCGGCCGAAGCAATCTGCATATTGGCACCGCTACGAACATCGCCAGCCGCAAAAACGCCTGGCATACTGGTCTGTAGGTTTATATCCGTTTTTACAAAACCGTAATCGTCTAGTTGTATTTGGGGAGTGGCATGCAAAAAACCAGTGTTGGGTTTTAGACCCACAAACACAAACACGCCGTCAGTTGGATATTCCTGCTGCTGGCCAGCTTCTTTACCTAAAACCTTTGTGACTTTATTGTTCTCGGCCACGATTGAATCTGTAGTCACTCCTAAATGAATTGTAATTTTAGGATGGCGCTCTAGCTCTTTAATCAGTACGTCTGAAGCAGTTATTTTATTACGAACTAGTAGATCTATATGCGAGGCATAGCGAGTCAAAAAAAGTGACTCTTGCACAGCGGAATTGCCGCCGCCAATTACCACCAGCCGCTTGTCGCGATAAAAAGCTCCATCACAGGTTGCGCAATAATGCACTCCCTTGCCAAAGTATTCGGCTTCACCTGGGATGCCAAGTTTCTTGTAGTCGGAACCGGTGGCTATAAGTACGGCTTTGGCATAAATAACACCGTCGGTTGTGGTCAACCTTTTTAATGGGCCTTCATCGACAATTGCTTGAACCTCACCAAGGCGAATGTCCGCCCCAAACCTTACAGCCTGCAGGCGTAATTCTTCGGCAAATTCAAGCCCGGTCACTCCTTTAGAAAACCCTGGATAGTTATCTATTTGGTCAGTAATAGCCGCCAAACCGCCTACTACACCTCTTTCGTATAAAACAGTATCTATGTCTTCTCTGGTAGTGTAGATAGCCGCCGCCAATGCTGCCGGTCCAGCGCCAATCATCACTAGATCATGAGTCTCAGTTTTCTGGGCACTATCCATAACTAGGCGCTTGCTGGTAATTGATTTAGCATATCCTTAACAGCGTCAGTCAGTTTTGGCAGATTCCAGCCAACTGTAACGGACTGTTGCTTTGTGTCTTCGTCTGTTACCACCGTAACTGGCACAGCCATTTGACCACTCACTTTTAGCAGATCATCGATATGCTCAGGCTGTTGATCTAAGTTGATCTCTTGGTAGGGCAAACCTTTAGCAGTCAGCCATTTTTTGACCTGCAAACAGTAGGCGCAAGTATTAGTGGAATAAA
Source organism: Patescibacteria group bacterium (assembly GCA_035568355.1). GTDB lineage: Bacteria > Patescibacteriota > Saccharimonadia > Saccharimonadales > EFPC-124 > DATMOD01. The sequence continues at coordinate 3,100 of DATMOD010000015.1, read as the reverse complement.
CTGTTATAGTTTTAGCCATTATTGACCTCCCGTTGGCGCAGCAGCTGCTGCTGGCGGGTTAATAGCTAAGACTTCAATTTCGAATACTAAGTCTGCATTAGCCGGTACTGGCCCATTACCCTTTTCGCCATAAGCAAGAGCGGCCGGGATAACCAAGCGTCGTTTACCGCCAACCTTCATGCCCGGTACGCCTTGTTGCCAACCAACTATAACGCTGCCCAACCCAATATCAATTGGCTCGCCACGATCGTATGAGCTATCAAATTTTGCACCAGTTTGGGCTATAGTGCCCTTGTAATGTACGCGAATTTTGTCTGTCGCTTTAACCTCTGCGCCATCACCAACCTTTAGGTCCATTGCTTGTAGCTTGTCTACTTTACCGTCAACTTTAAAGGCGGTGGGGTCCTGCATTAACGGTTTTGCACCAGGCGCTTGAACAGGAGTTTGATCGGCAACTGGCGCCTTTTGGTTAGCTTGTAGAATAATAGAGAAATAGAAACCCAACGTACCACCTGCCAGTACGATTACAATAACCCATATAACAATTCTTTGCATGTTCGGCTTTGCCATCTTTCACAACTCACTTTAACTTTAAATGTATGTATTTATACTACCACGCGACTGGCAGATTTTAAGGACAAACCAGACTCCCGCAATCTTCTACGTCATACCTGGCTACGACCGGGTATCCTCATTGCTCTGTGGTTTTTCGGCTGTAAAAAGGGATTTTCGATACCAAAGCATAGCGGCAATGGCTGCACACAAGATGCCACCAGCGATGTCTAGCGGGGTGTGTACTAGTGCAAGCACGCGACCAATCCCGACCAAAATACTTAAACCAAGCAGCCACAAAGAGAGCTTAACATTCTTAGTACTAGCCCAGACTACCAGCGTAATGGTAAAAACTAACAGGGCATGATCAGATGGAAACCCACCGTTCTTTAAATAGCTCGCTCCTGGGGCAACACCGTTTGCAACAAAAGGGCGCTCAGTTTTATAGAACATGCCTAACGTCTTAGCAATCGCATAGGCCGTAAGCCCGGTACCAATAGCCCATAGGTAAGCGTGGTTGCGAACTTTGACCGGCAGTTTGTACATTGCCCAGCCGCCCAGCAGCACTATTGGGATCAATAAACCATCTGCCATCAAGATCACAGCATAGTGCGCTAGGGTCTTCATCTTTAGCCTTGGCTAGATCCTTTAGCATCTTTCTTCATAAATTGGTAAAGTAAGGCACCTGCCGTACAACCAACAATAGGCATTAGCCCATAAGCTGCAAAGGACCACAGTCCACCTTGGCTATAACCACCTATACCCAGTGCAACTGCCGGGTTAAGTACACCGTATGAACCTGATAGGGCTATTACAATCCCTATAAGCAAGGCTCCAGCAATTGTAAAAGCTTTTTCGAAACCTTCATTTTTCTCTAGAACTGCGCTAGCAATACCTAAACCAAACAGTACTGCTCCAGCTAACTCGCCAAATAATGGGAACCAGGTACCGACTTGATGGCCAGTGCGGGCATCAAAAAGCGTATAGAGAGTACTAGGCGCCGTAGGGTCACCATTTTTTAGAAACCTAGATGCGATAACAACTGCCAGCATCGCTCCAAGAAATTGAGCTACAACAAAGCTTGTTGCTTTGACAGCTGAGAGCTTTTTGCTGACCAGCATCGCAACAGTAAACGCTGGGTTAACATAAGCACCAGATATTTTGCCAAATACCAAAACAATCACAAGTACAGCCAGCGCTATAAGAAAAGGGTTATTAGAAACACTCAAAGCTACCAGCGTTAAAACCATAGTGCCAAGCAATTCAGCAATTATTTCGCCGAGCACCAACTCTTTATTAAGGCCAGGAAAACCAGCTAATCTCGCAGTTCCTTGTTTATGTTTAGCCATGAAACCTCCTAAGAATTATTATGATCAGTATAGCATGACCGCGTGCATCGTATATACTGAATACATTATGGCATTATTCATCAAACAAAGTGAGCAACGCACTCAATTGCAAGAAAAGATCGCTGCAGATTTAGCAAATCGGCTTAACAGCCAGTCAATCAATCCGACTCCGGATGTCGGGCCTTCGATAACTTCTGGTACCCATCAGGCCTCATCCGGCCTTATGTGGCTCTGGCTTTTGATGTTTTTGCTAGCCGTATTAGTAATCGGCTGGCTTCTATTTGGGATGCCTCAGCGATAGTTCGTAAAGCTCACTGGAAAATCAAAGTCTTGTTGTTCTAAAATTTGCATAAGAGCTTGCAGTTCGTCTTTTTTAGGACCAGAAACTCTAATCTCTTGGCCTTGAATTTGAGCTTTTAGTTTTGGGAATTGCTCACGTATTAGAGCGGTAATCTTTTTAGCCTTATCTTGGTCGAGGCCTTTTTTAAATTCGACATCCTGTGTAACTTTAAGATTACTGGTGACTGGCTGCTTACTAAGATCTAACAGTTTTTGGCTAAGACCGCGCATAGCTAGCTTTTTGCGCACCAGGTCCACCACTTGATCAATTTGGAACTGATTATCACCAACAATGGTTAGCCCAGTCTTGTTATTATCGCGAAAACTCAGGCTAGCACTGGTGCCTTTAAAATCGTAACGGTTAATCAGCTCACGGTTGGCCTGATCTATAACATTAATCACGTCCGACAGATTATAATCGCTTACTATATCAAATGAAAATGATGTTGCCATGCTATAATAATAGCCATAGATTGAGCATAAAGGCAACCGTGTGTTAGACGAAATAGCTGTTCAGGGTGAAAAATTAAAATCCCGTTTGACTTTGATTGAGACCAAGCGGGATATTTTAAGTGCACCCGAGCTAAAACAGCTTTATGCCAAAATGAGACAGCTCTCACCCGCCGAAAAACCTGCTTATGGCCAAGCAATTAATCAACTGCGGCAAGAACTTGAAGATTTAGTGGCTCAGCACGAAGTCCAGGCCAGATCTACAAACCTCACACCAATTGACATAACAGCGCCTTTTGATATCAATACACCAGCCGATAAAAAACCTCATTTGCTTGGCCCTGAGCATGGCAGTCGACACCCGTTGACCACCGAGCGCGAAAAACTGATGGAAATTTTTGTACGAATGG
>DATMOD010000014.1:0-52090 GCA_035568355.1 Patescibacteria group bacterium | reverse complement strand
ATCAAGATCCTTTTGATCGAATGCTTGGTTTGTCTCCTAATGAAACTAAACCTGGAGCGGGCGAGATATTTGATGGTTTAAGCTTTGACACAAGTGACAAAGGTGTATTACCGGCAGGTGGTGTAATTGGCCAAATTCCTGAAGTATCAGATCATGAACCCAAAGAAGAACTTATTGCACGATCTGATGATATTGCCGGAAGAGAGGGACAAACTGATTCTGCGTCAGCCAGTCAAGGCGATAATGAAGTAAAGGATATCGCTAGATACTAGGATTTGCTCGTTCTTCTAACGTGATTCTGTAAATGTAGCGGAGAGCGCAGCACATTTGACGTATGTGCTTTAATACAGTAAAATCCAACCAAAGAGCAATGATTGGGAATAGGATATTCGATGGAATATCCAAGCCACCCCAGGAGCTGACTGCGATGAGTAGTACAGAGGCCCAACTGTAAATAGGGAGGACTGAATTACCCGCAAGGTGATAATCAGCCAAAAAGGTTACAGTAGTGATATTGTAACGAAACAAGATGGTACCACGAGTTTAACCTCGTTCTTGTAGACATTAAGAGTCTGGTTCAATGGAACTCTTTTCTACTGGATTCCCAATCAAGTTGGGAATGACGGGAGAAGAATGAGAATGAATCAAGATTAAAACACTAACAAGAGCGAGGTTTTTATTATGAAAAAAGATATTAGCAAGCCGATGAATGCTCAAGAAATCCGCAAGGCTTACCTGGATTTTTTTGCTAAAAAGCAGCACGTTGTAATTCCCAGGGCATTATTGGTGCCACAGAATGACCCAACTACGCTATTTACAGGTAGTGGTATGCAACCATTGATACCCTATCTGTTAGGCGAAAAACATCCTAACGGCACTCGCCTAGTTGATAGCCAGACATGTTTGCGGGCTCAAGATATAGAAGAAGTCGGTGATAACCGGCACACAACCTTTTTTGAGATGTTGGGCAATTGGAGTCTGGGTGAGTATTTTAAAGAACAGCAAATTGAATGGATGTTTGAATTTTTAACGGACGTAGTGGGTATTGATCCTAGCAAACTGTATGTTACATGTTTTATCGGAGCTCCAAAGTTTGATATTCCAAAGGACACTGTGGCTGCGGATTTATGGCAAGAATTATTCAAGAAAAAGGCTATTACGGCCGACATTGTTGATATCGATAGCGAAGAAAACGGTTACAAGCGCGGTATAAAGTCAGGTGAGCGTATATTTTATTACGATGGTACCAAGAACTGGTGGAACAGGGGCAAAACCAGCCCCGAGACGACTCCAGTTGGTGATCCGTGTGGCCCAGATTCAGAAATGTTTTACGATTTTGGTACTCCGCATGATAAAAAGTGGGGCGAGAACTGTCATCCTAACTGCGATTGTGGCCGCTTTATGGAAATTGGCAACAACGTATTTATGGCTTACCGCAAAGTGGCTGAAGGTAAATTCACGCCTTTAGAAAAGCCTAATATAGATCACGGATCAGGCCTGGAACGGATTGCTGCTGCTGCCATCAATAACCCAGACGCCTTCAGGATAAGTCTGTTGTGGCCGATTATCGAGAAGCTTGAGGAATTATCTGGTAAAGAATACGACAGTTACACTAACTCTATGCGAGTGATTGCCGATCACTTGCGTGGCGCGACCTTTCTGGCAGTCGATGGCGTAGTACCCAGCAACAAAGAACAAGGTTATGTGATGCGTCGACTGATGCGCCGAGCCATTCGGTTTGCCTTTGAACTTGGTATTGAGCAGAACTTTATGGAGCACATTGTACCGGTGATAGCGGGTCTTTACCATCAAGATTATCCAGAAGTTGCCAAGCAACGCCAGCAGGTTGTAGATGTGTTGGCTCGTGAAGAAAAAATATTCCGGCAGACTTTACGCAAAGGTCTGAGAGAATTTGAAAAATTATTCGCAGTACATAATCCCAACTTGGCTCACGAATCCAGTAAAAAAAATGAATCCATGCCTCAGGTCAAGACTGGTGTGATAGAAAAAGCAGATGTGGGCCAAGAACTCCAGGCTAGCCAAAGCAAAATTGGCCATGGCGCTGCAATCTTTATGCTTTATGACACCTACGGTTTTCCGGTAGAACTTAGTGTTGAGGAAGCTTTTAAACAAGGCATCCAACTGGCAGAAAACTGGCAAGCAGAATTCGACACTAAAATGTCCGAACAACGCGCACTTAGTCACACCTCAAGCAAAGGCACATTCAAAGGGGGCCTAGCTGATCATTCCGAAATGGCAACTAAATATCACACAGCTACACACTTAATGTATAAAGCTCTGCGCATGACGCTTGGCGACCACGTAGTGCAGCGTGGTAGTAATGTTACTGGTGAACGGCTGCGATTTGACTTTAGCCATCCAGAGAAAGTTACTCTAGAACAGGTCAAACAAATAGAAGACATTGTAAACGAACAGATTAAAAAAGATCTAAAAGTATTCTGGCAAGAGTATCAAACTGATGAAGCCTTTAAAAAAGGTGCCCTCGGTGCTTTTGGCGACAAATACGGCGACAAAGTAAAGGTCTATCAGGCTGGTGAGGGTAAGGATATGTTTAGTTTTGAAATCTGCGGTGGCCCACATGTAGAGCACACTGGCATGCTTGCCGAAGGTGGCAAACAGTTCAAGATCATCAAAGAAGAAGCTTGTAGCGCTGGGGTGCGACGTATCAAGGCAATGCTAGTTTAACTTTCAACCATTAACTTGACCCACGCACATACTTTTTTTGTGCACCGTCATACCCGGCTACGACCGGGTATCAAGTTGATAATGGATTCCTTTTCTTATTGGATGGAGATTCTCGAAGACTGTCTTCTAACAGAGGGGATTTTGTGTCACACCGGGGTAATATTAGGGCAGATGTTGCGGGCGTCGTGAGTTTTAGAACTAGAAAGTTGCTATACTAATAGTATGTTTACAAAGCTTGGCAATCTTATAAATCGGCACAGCGGCAAAGTCTTAATTAGTTCGATTATATTCATAATATTTGCTGGCTGGTATGGCTTTGGCGTCTTCCCTAAGTTAAGCAAGGGAGATTTGGCAGATAGAAACTCTGAATCAAGTAGTGTGGTAAGTGATGTAAGGGCTAATTTTAGCAAGGGCGTGGCTGGGGTGGTGGTACTGTTCCGAGCTCATGACGGGCAAACGGTGGATTCGCCAGAGTTTAAACAAGAAGTGAATCGCCTGCTCGATAAAGTAAAACCTGACATTACCAGTGCTGCTAGTTATTATTCAACGGGTTCTAAACAGTTTGTGTCTAGCGATCTAAAGAGCACCTACGCAGCCCTAGTCGTGCCAGGCACAGAGAATCAACAAGTAGACAAAGTTGCAGTTTTGCGAGAGGCACTTAAAAGCAATGTGCTTGATGTGTCGGTCGGCGGGCAAGCGGCAGTTAATGCAGATGTTAGTAAGCAGATAAATAAAGACCTTAGTAAAGCCGAAGCGGTTTCGTTTAGTTTTCTGGCGATCTTGTTAGTCATTGTTTTTAGGAGCGCCATTGCCGCTTTACTCCCACTATTTTTGGGAGGTTTTGCGATCGTTGGTGCTTTTTTTGTAACCCGTTTACTAACGAATTTCACCACGATCTCACAATACTCTATAAACATCATTACCTTGCTAGGCCTAGGTCTGGCTATCGATTATTCATTATTTATGGTTAGTCGTTTTAGAGAAGAGCTACATGCTTCGCGTGATGCATCGCAGGCTATAAAGCGCACTATGGAGACTGCTGGTCATACAGTCTTTTTTAGCGGACTAACGGTAATTGCTAGTTTGCTATGTTTGCAAGTTTTCCCTGTTGATTTTTTGCGGAGTATGAGTTGGGGTGGTGCAGCTGCGGTGTTTGTGGCGCTCATTGCGGCTATGTTGGTTTTGCCAGCTATCTTGCGATTGCTCGGAATCAGGATTGACGCGCTGTCGTTTGGCAATGCTCGTCGCAATGCTCGAGCCTTCAAAGAGGGCCATACCCTAAAAGAACAACAAAGTATTTGGTATAAAACTGGCAAGCTTGTTATGCGCTTTCGCTGGGTATCAATTGTTGTGTCGATCTTCATTTTACTGGCTGCAGGCCTACCTTTTTTAAGTGCCCATTTTTCGACTCCAGATTATCGAGGCTTGCCTAGTGGCAGTGAATCGCGCTTAGTGTCGGAAAAGCTAATGAGTGATTTTAACGATACCGGTGCGCCTATACGCATGTTGTACACGACACCAGATTCAATAACTAAACCTGCGCAAATTGCAGCACTCTATGATTTTGTCCAGAATATCCATAGATTACCGCATGTAACAGGTACATCTAGCATCATTGATTTACATGGTGCCGTATCTGTGCGGCAGTACCAAGCAATCTACGCAATGCCAAATCTGCGCACGCAAGAAGAACTTAGCCAGCGCGTTAACGGCAATACAACGCTTATAGATGTGAAATACAAAGGCAATCTAGATGCTCCAGAGATACAACAGTTAGTTGAACAGTTACGAAGTTTACCTACGCCAAGTGGTGTTCAGGTAAAGACGGGTGGTGGCCCGGCCATATTGCACGATCTACTAGCAACGCTTAAACATTACATTCCATACGGTCTACTGGCTTTGGGCACAGCATTGTTCTTGCTGTTATTTTTGTTAAGTCGTAGTTTTATTATCCCGCTCCAGGCTATTGTATTAAGCATTTTATCGCTCGGAGCGGCATTTGGCGCTCTAGTCTGGGTATTTCAGGATGGGCACTGGGCAAATGTATTTGATCTTACGCCGACGGGCAGTATTGATGCCACCATGCCGGTACTAATTTTTGCAATTGCCTTTGGTTTGTCGGTCGACTATTCGGTTTTTCTGTATAGTCGCATTAAAGAACAATACGATAGCAATGGCGGCGATAACAAAGATGCAGTGCTAACTGGTCTGCAAAAGACAGGGTCGATCATTACGTCGGCTGCTGCTCTGTTGTTTGTGGTGGTATCGGCTTTTGCCACCGGTAGAATTCCTTTGATGCAACAAATAGGAGTTGGGCTGGCTTTGACTGTACTAATCGACGCTTTTATTATCCGCATGGTCCTTGTGCCAGCTTTGATGAGTATTTTAGGCCGGGCTAATTGGTGGGCGCCAAAGATTTTTCGGAGATAACGACGCTTTCCTAGCAGCTGAATATTGCTTGCGTTAACCCTACTCAAACCTTATGCTTAATCTATGAAAAATAATCAAAAAGGCTTCGGTCTAGTCTCAGGGTTGTTAATTATCGGTACTATTGGGCTTCTTGGATTTATCGGTTGGTATGTTTGGCAGGTCAATTATAAAACCAGCACAGCACAGATTAATACACCCGCTCTATCTCCAAAGGCCAATGCTCAACAGCCGCCTGCTCCCCAAACAGCGCCACTGGTGCCTCCGGCGCCGCCAACAAACAACGTTACCGAAACATTCGATTTTCCAGAAGGTGCAGTTCATTTGACACACGATGCCACTTGGCAAAAGACTGCACCGACTCAAATGAAAAAGACAATTGCCAAGCGTAGTTTTATATTTCAAATTCAGATCAATACCTATGACCCCGTACTTAAAATAGGCGATGATTATCTAAAAAAGACCAATTTCGGCGGCAACCTTAAAACATTTATTTCTTACCCAGGTCCACATGGCGACCTATTTGTTCTTAAGGACGGTAATCAACATGTTTACCTTAGTTCCTGTCCAGCTTCGAGTGATGGTTATGGATGCTCGCCTCCGCTTAGTGATAAGAACAGTACGCTTTATGTATCGCTTAACCTTGACGTCCCAAACGCACAATACGCAGTCGAGCTTGATCTGACACAACCCGAAGACCAGCAAGCGCTAAACGATTTTATTGCGATTTTAAAGACGATTAAATATTAAAAATTGGCTGCGTATAGATGGGTGCTGCTAAGTCTGAAGATCTTTCTATCACTGTGACGGGGACCACAATAGACGCTATCGCAACTGGACTTAAAACGAGTTATCGTTTAGCGTCAAGAGTATATAACCCGATTATGGAAGATTCCAAGATGTGATAGTCGCTTGTTACGAGGGTCATGTGTTTAGCCACCGCCTGGGCAACAATAGCAGCATCAAAAGGGTCCGATTGTGGTAAATCCTGTTGGCTAACCAGCTGTCTTGCTACGAGTGTATCGAATCTCAGTTCTAGCAGTCTGCCCTCTGAGACTTCTTTGTCTACGGCGTCAAAATCTATTTTTAATTTTCCAAGCTTTGCTTTTATGCCACACTCAAACATGCTCAGGTTTGATATGTATACGTCGTTTGCAGGATTCGCAATATCTGTACGTGTCTTTCGCCCTAAACGAACATCATCTGAGACCCACCATATAAAAGCGTTAGTATCGAGTAGTAGTATCATACTATGACTATTTCTTACTTCCGATAGTGGTCCATAACTCTAACATTGGCTCATCAAAATCATCACTGACCCAGATTTTACCTTTGAGCGCACCCGGAACACGCGACTTTTTAGTTGGGGTAAGTGGAATGATTTTTGCAACAGCCTTGCCGTGCTTACCTAATAATATTTCTTGGCCACTAATAGCTTGCTCCAGATACTTGGAGTAGTTTGTTTTAAAATCATGAACGTTTACAACGATACTCATGATACTATAATAACAAAACGGGCTAAGTTAGTCAATGTAATAACCTTTATACCAAGATAGTTGTTAATTTGGCTTAAACAAGTTGGCCATCTTGCAAACGGAAGGTCATATCAGTTTTACCGGCGATTGACAGATCATGGGTTACTACGATGATGGTTGTTTTTTGGCTGCGCGATAAGCTGTGCAGCAGGTCAAAAACCATTTTGCCGGTGGCTGTATCTAGGTTGCCTGTGGGCTCATCGGCCAGTATTAGTGATGGCTTATTAGCGAGTGCCCGAGCTATGGATACCCTCTGTTGTTCGCCGCCAGACAAACGCGCTGGTTTGCGCAGTTGTTTGTCGCCCATGATACCGACTTGGTCGAGCAATGTTTTGGCTCGTGCTTTACGTTCTTTGGCTGGTACGTGAGCAAATTCCATGGGCAACATAACGTTCTCTTGTGCTGAAAGATTAGGGATTAGATTGTAGCTCTGGAACACAAAGCCAATCTTTTGGCACCGATAGGCAATGAGTGCGTGGTCGCCCATATCGGTAACATCTTTGCCGTCAACTGTTATGGTGCCGCTGGTTGGTCGATCTAATGCCCCCAGAAGGGCAAGCAAGGTGCTCTTGCCACTCCCACTTTTGCCGATGATCGATGCAAAGGCGCCTTCTGGTACTTCAAAGTTAATGTCTTTTATGGCTTCGACTTTAGTATCCCCAGATTTAAAACTTTTGCTGATGTGTGAAATGTTTATCATTATTCAGTCCTCATAACTTCTGCTGGTCGTATTTTGGCTATCATGAAAGCGGCTACTGCACTGCCAACAAGGGCGATTAGAATCATAGCCGCCAAGCCATAAACGATTACTATCCAGCTTATTGTGGTATTAACGCTATCTAAACGTAGGCCGTTATTGGCAAAGGCTCGAACAAAGCCACGTCCCATATTAGCAGCTGGTTGAACTGTATTGCTGGTTACCAAGAGTTTAGTCAGAGGGGCTGCACTGGCAATGCCAATGACTAGGCCTAGAATCGAACCAGCCATAGTAAAGGTTGTCGCCTCGGCCATAAACTGCGCCATTACTCTCAGATTAGAGCTACCGATAGCTTTGAGCACGCCAATCTCGCGGCGGCGTTCACGGACAATCATTATCATTGTCAGTAGAATTATGACGGCACCAGCGCCGAGTGCTCCAATGACGTTAAAGGTCGAAATACTACTTATATTCTCGAGTGGTGCTAGCGCTTGATTAGAACTGTCTTGTTGGCTTGTGACATCAGCGGTTGTCCCTAAGGCAGACTTAAGGGCCGTAGTCGTGGAATCAACATTGGTTATAGAATCTACTTGTGCGGTTGCGCTAGTGATGGCTCCTGGTTGGTTAGATAATCGTTGCAGTGTTGGTAGGGGGACGATAATACCACTGCCGGCGAACTGGTTGCCTGCGTCGAAGACCCCAGCTACTTTAAAGGTGGTGTTATAGGCTTGGAAGGTTGATCCGACAGTCAGATTATTTTTTGTAGCCACGGCATTACCGATTAGGGCAACGGTGTCATCTTTATTACCGTCAATTGTCTGGCCACTGGTTATATTGAGTTTGCCACCACCGAATGTTGAGGTGTTAGATGGGTCAGTTGTGCCAGTCACTCTAATTGGAGGCGTGAATTTGCCAGCTGGTCTGTCGCTACCACCACTAGGGCTACCAAATTGTCGGAATCGGGTGCCTAGGCTACCAGCATCGATCGCTGATTGCAGACTGGTGTCGGTCGAAGCTAGGCGGTCGCCAAGTGATGTGCTGACACTAGTAATATGCGGCGTCGCTTTAACTTTTGCGATCGAATCATTAGTCAACGGATCGCCACCACCATCAAAGCCACGTGCGCCAGCTGGCGATATTGTTATAGTGTTGCCTATAGAACTCTTAACCGAAGCAATTTTAGCCTGCACAGCGTCACGGGCGATCCACATAGACAGGCTTAGGCCAACGCTTAGACCTAGAATAACTACTATTGCTCCTGTGCGGATGCCATTCCGAAAAGTACTACGTACCCCTCTGGTGAATGTATTCATAATCTTCCCTTATTTAATTATCTCAGCTTATGACCTATTACTGAGATAACCCTGAATCAAATCTGCAGAGCTAGCACATTCTGCCCTAAAAACTGTGCTTCGATGCTCACGTACTTTAGTACGCTGCGACTTCGATGCTCGTTTTTAGAACAGACTGCACTAGCCCCGCAGATTCGATTAAATAGACAGGCTGAGTTTAACAGTAAACATCGAGCCTTTACCTGGTTGGCTGGTGGCAGAGATGTCGCCATGATGGGCTTCAACGATTTGTTTGGCAATCGATAGCCCTAGGCCATAGCCATCAACCTGATTGCGTGTGCGAGATTGGTCAACACGATAGAATCGTTCAAAGACATGCTCTAATGCGTGAGCAGGGATGCCGCAACCTTGGTCGGCGACTGTTATTGCTGCGTGTTTGCCAGAAGTACGCGCTTTGATAGTTACAGTCGTATGTTCGGCGCTATATTTGATCGCATTATCTAACAATATTACGAAGAGTTGGCGAAGGCCTTGACTTGTGCCGCTGACTGACAGGTCGGCAATATCTTGATCGAATGTAATATGCCTAATATTTGCCTGGGCTTCAACTGTTCTAAGAGCCGACTCAATAATCTTTTGGAGTCGAATAGGCTCTAACGCTATTTTATTGTCAGCTGCTTGCGATAATTGTAATAATCCCTCAGATAAACTACGCAGCCGCTGCACTTCTTCTAGGTTACTAGCTAAAATGGCCTTAGCTTGAACCTTAGTAAGCTCTGGGTCACGGAGTGCTACTTCTATCTCGGTCTGCATATTAGCTAGGGGCGTACGCAGCTCATGGCTGGCGTCAGATGTAAACCGAGTCTGCAGACCAAAAGCTTGTTCGAGGGGCTGTAACGATCGGCGAGCAAGAACGTAACTTGCAGCACCCCCTAGAACTAAAGTGCCGATGTTTACTAGCACTAAGTTCATTCTCATATGATCAAGACCTTCGTTGATACGCTGTAGCCTGAATCCCTCAAATACATCACGATTAAAAAATACATTCATTGGCACCGACCTAAATCCGTGAGTCAACGAGGCCTCGTAGGTGCTATACATCATAAAACTAAAAATTAGACTTAGAATCATAATAATACCTAGATAGGCAAGGGTTAGCTTTAGGGTAGTGGAACGGAACATAGTGGTTAACCTATCTTGTAGCCAAAGCCACGAACGGTTTTTAATAATTCTGGGCCAGCGAAAGGCCTGTCTATCTTGTTGCGCAGATAACCAATGTAGGCTTCAACGGTGTTAGGTAGGATATCAGCATCAAAATTCCAAACATGCGATATTAGCGATTCTTTAGATAGCACTTGGCCTGGGTGACGCATTAGATATTCTAGTAGGGCAAATTCTGTATGGGATAATTGGATTGAGCGACCAAAGCGGGCAACCTCGTAAGTATGGGGATTGAGTGTTAAACCTGATACATCAAGAGGGGTGACTAATGTTTCACCAGGTCGGCGCAGTAAGGCTCGAACTCTGGCTAACAGTTCTTCAAAATTGAACGGCTTGGCCAAATAATCGTCGGCACCAGCATTTAGACCGATTACGCGGTCTCGCACCTGAGACTTAGCAGTTAATAAAATTATTGGAGTTTGGATACCGGCAGCTCTAGCTTCGCTGCACAACTCTGCGCCATCACCACCTGGCAGCATGCGGTCTAGAACTGCTATGTCGTATTCGCCGCTCAATAGCTCAGCACGGCCAGTATCAGCTTCGTAAGCGACATCCACAGCAAATCGCTCTTGCTCTAGCCCGCGCTTAAGGGCGCCAGCTAGCTTATGCTCATCTTCTACTATTAACACTCTCATGATAAGTATTGTATATCAGTTGAGCTGAAAGTGGCCTGAGAAGATAATGATTGACTTTTCTATAAGGGGAATGGTATACACATATATATGCAACACACAGCTAACAAAGCTATTCTCGTGATTAGCATTCTAAAGGCCAGTAGGGCCTCGGTTGGCGTGTACGCATAGATAATAAGACAGCTAAAACACAAAACCGAGCCACCTGGCTCGGTTTTTTATAGGGGATGTATGTTACAACCGCTACTTGGGGAAGTCGAACAAGTTGAACATAGAGAATATGTTATCGACACGCCTCATTTGCGTGTTCGTGAGTTAAGAGGCGATGCTAAAGCTTTAAAAGCTTGGCAGGTTGCTCGGGTAGATGAGGGTCTCTTTACTCTAGGCCCAAATGGTTTTGACCCTATCACGATTAAGCCATATATATTAGAGCTTTCGCCAGAGGCTAGTCGTAACCTCAGTGACCGTGCCAACGCGGTTGCGGCAGCGTTAGGTGCTGCAACTACGGCTATTGCTAAAGACCCGAATCGTTTTAGAGTGCATGGTATATTGCCAAGCCCTTTAGATGCTAGCGCTCATCCAAATGAGGCGCAGGCACAAGCGCTTATGAATAGTCCTCTGCCTGCAGGTGTTAATACCATAGCTTTTGGCCGCCTCGATATGTTCCCTGTCATCGATGAAAATGGAGACGTTGGGTTTAGAGCTATCGAAGCTAACATGCGCTGTGTTGAGGGCGGTGGTTATGTCAGTGTTGTTCAAGGTAGTGTGTCCGATTTTGATTTAGACCCTAGTAATAAAACCGTTATGCCGATTCCAGCGGAGGCGATGCTAGAAGTGGCCCGCGAGGCCTATCGTCACCTACCAGATGAGCAAAAAACCGGTAGCCAAGAGCCACGGGTGGGTTTTGTCTACTGGCCAGACGACAAAGTTAAAGGTGTCGAAACGCCGTTGATTAAACACATTTTAGATAGAGATAAGACGACCAGAGTTAGTACTGGTAGGCCAGATAATCTGGGGATTCAGGTAGCGTCTAATGGCCTAAAGGATGTATATCTGGTGGCTGATGATGGCAAGGACCCTGTAAAGCTCGATGTAGTCTACAGGAATATAGGTCCGCACGACTTTACTTGGGATACCGAAGGGGGTGTATCGCAAGCCGATCTACTCGCCGAAATTATCAAAAGTCCAGATGAATACAATTGTGTTGTCGTACCATCGGCACGTCAGGCATATGCTGGCTATAAGTCATTATTTGCCATGATTAGCGATCCGCGATTTGAAGAAGTGTTTACAGGTGCCATGAGCGCAGAGGTACTTGCTCTGGCACGAGAAACAGTAGGCTGGAGCCGCATGCTTAGTGAGCAACCAACAGACGGAGCTGAGTATCAGATGGTCATAGATAACCCTTGTAGATTTGCAATCAAGCACATAGCTGGTTCTGGAGGGGCAGATGTTGTATTGGGATGGTCGGAGGACAGTATACGCAAAGGGATAGAAATGTTTCCAGAACTAGCTGACATTATGGAACCGGGTGAAGACCTTGGCGCAATGTGGCGACATGTAGTGGAAGCTGCACGCGACAGCGGCGGATATTTGGTACAAGAGAAAATTAAATTTGTTGAACTGGAAGGTGGTTTGGTAATGGATATTAACCCTTACATCGTAAATGGTAAATTCACGGGAGAGATATTGTCACGAATAGGGGACAGGCAGCCTATCAATGTTAAACAAGGTGGCGGCATGATGCCTGTTGTATTAGGGGTAACGCTGTGAATGACCAACAGAGTATGGAGCTGCTGCATCAACTGGCCCTAATAAATAGTGGTACTGACAATAAGAAAGGAGTAGATGCTGTTGGCGAAATAGTCTCGGCAAAGTTTATGGAGTTGGGTATGAAGCTCCGACGTTTTGCTCACGCCCATCGTGGCGACCTGTTTGTTCTAGAGTCACCAGTTATAAGGCCCAACATGCCGCGTCTGCTTATTAGTGGTCATCTTGACACTGTGTTTGAACCACATAGTGGTTTTACGACGCTAAATCATAGTCAGGATTATCTACATGGCCCAGGTGTATTAGACATGAAGGGCGGTTTAGTTATTGCGATTCGTGCTCTTCATAATCTGCATAAAACTATTCAGATTTTGCCCGCAAATATTGGTGTTGTTCTTAGCCCGGATGAAGAAGTCGGCTCGCTCGCTCATCGTGATGTGCTGGCTAAATTATATAGCAACTACGATTATGGGCTCATTTTAGAGGGTGCTGGTAATGACTGGGAATTATGCAATGAGCGCAAAGGTATAGCCATATTAACTATAGTCTGCCATGGTGAAGCCGGTCATTCAGGTTATTGGGGCAACCGTCGTACAAATGCCATAGATGTATTGGCAGGTCATATTACTTCCATCGTTGGCTTAGCGAATCTGCAACAAGGCACCAGTATCAATACTGGGGTTGTATCTGGAGGAGGCAAGATAAACGTCGTGGCTGATAGGGCAGAGGCACAATTCGATATTCGTTATATAAGTACTAAGGAGCTTGATCGTATTGAAGAGTTCGTGCAGGCTAGCTGTAAAAAGTCTAATAGTGATTATAAACTTGACCGTCTCTTTGGTCCGATGAATTTAAGCAGCAAGACAAGGCATTTGATGTACCATCTTCAACAAGCTGGCGACAAGGTAGGTCAAAAGATTGTGTTTGAGCGACGTGGCAGCGCATCAGATGGTAACCTGATGTCCTCTCTCGGCCTCGGTGTAGTAGATGGATTCGGCGCTAAGGGTTACGACCATCACACCAAAAAAGAGAGAATGCTAAAAAGTAGTCTATCTATGCGTGCGGCGCTGCTTTCAGCCACAATCGAGTCAATAACCAAGCCTGGTCAAAATGATGAGTAGATTACCGGATATGTCGGAGCTCTTGCTCGGTGCCCCGCGAGTCCGAGAGGCTTATGATACATCAACGAGACAGTTTAATGACTATGTCGCGCTACTAAGAGCACGATTGCATTCGAAAAAGATTACGATTGCTCAAGCTGATGCGATATTCCTTGAAATGGAAAGTAGCCAGGAGTCAGTTTTAACAGCAAGAACGGCTCTTAAGATAATTGAAGGGTTTCATAATGCAGAGTACCTATCGGAACATCTGACCAAGCGAGGTGAGGCTGCGACCATAACCGTTATTCAGCCTATGTACCGTGAAACATTTCGCATTAGTCCTCGTACTAAAGATAATATACATGGCGAAAACGCCTTGACATACAAATTGCAGTTATTTGATTCAATACAAAAGAAACATCCAAACCTACATTTTCGCCTACTTGCCGTGGACGATGGCTGTGATGGTTGGGGCGAAGATCGGTTGCGTAGCGGAATAGTTGCTCGGGGTATCATAAGGCAATGGCGCCGGTCAAATTCTGAATCGAAAATCGAGGCAAGAACCATCTTTTTAGCCAAGGGTATTGCTGATAAATCACCACTAATCCCAAGAGGCATAAAACAAACAGGGGACAGCGTAAAGGGAGGTTCTGTAATCTACGGGATGAATTATGCGAACCATGAATGGAGGCCGGATACTCATAGGCACATTATCATTGATTCAGACTCTGATCTTTCGGTCCATCCAGCCCAGATACCTACGCTAGTGCGCAAGCTCATTGATCATGATCTAATTGTAGCGGCCGGCTCGCGGCGCGAAACAAACTCCGTTGGGGCTATTGGCGCAGTTCGTGACGCAAGAGGCAAGTTATTTATATCGATATGGCAACGACTCTTACCCACACTAGCTAGCTCTGTTACTGATACGAATCGTGGTTTCAAAGCGATAGATGCACAATTCGCCTCGGAACTCGTACAGAAGATACGTGAACGAAAATTCCCATATCAAATAGAACTACTACTTGTAGCTGAACTTATACGAACAGGCTCTGTGAAACCGGTCGCTATATCCTATATAGACTCTGAAGCGCTCTCAACGCAAGGAGAAATACCAACCCAATCTTATTTTGATCAGATAGTTGGGATTTTAGCTATAGCTAAGCGACACCATGAGCCGTACGACAAAGACTTGGAGCGGCTTATTCAGGTAAGGTCTAAACTGGGCAAAAAAGCAGCTTAGACGTAAAGAACATATTCATCACCCTTATGCTGTATAATAAAACCAAATGATTCTTGACAAAATCAAACAAGCCTTACCTAGACAGCGCGATACGGGGCAGTATATTGTGGCGTTAGATATTGGGACTGAGTTCGTTAAGGCTTTGATTGCTCGGGTAGATGGTGAAGAGTTAAAGATTGTTGGAGTTGGGCGCCAGCATCAAGAATTGAGCGATATGTACTCTGGTGCAATCTCTGACATATCAGGCGTAGTCAAGAACTGCGAGACTGCCCTGGCAAAAGCCGAAGAACAAGCTGGTCTTCAAGCTAAGCAAGTTGTAATCGGGATTGCAGGGGAACTTGTAAAGGGGGTTACTAACACAATCCGATACAAACGGCCGCAGCCAGATCTGGCCCTGGACTTCAAAGAAATAGAATTCATCATCGAAAAAGTACAACAGCGAGCCGAAGTTAAAGCTCAACATCAAATTGCCCTAGAAACAGGCAATAAAGATGTAGAAATTAGATTAGTGAACAGTGCTATCGTTAATATGATGATTGATGGCTATAAGGTCAGCAATCCAGTTGGTTTTCAGGGCAAGGATGTTGCTATCCAGATTTACACCGCCTTTGCACCCATGATGCATATTGGCGCTTTGGAACGTACGGCTGGTGAGTTAAACCTCGAACTTCTCACTGTGGCGGCGGAGCCTTTTGCGGTGGCTAGATCAGTCCTCGGAGCTGATGCCAGTAGTACTTTTACGGCGATACTAGTGGACTGTGGTGGTGGCACAACAGATATTGCAGTTGTATCTGATGGCGGCGTCGAGGGAACAGAAATGTTTGGTATTGGTGGTCGCAGCTTTACTCGCACGATTGCGACCGATATGAACTTGCCTTTTGGTGATGCCGAAAAACTTAAACTGGCTATTGACCAGCCCAACCTAAAACCAGAACTCAAGCAAAACCTTGATACAGCGATAGATAAGACTCTAGATGTGTGGTTGGGTGGTGTGCAGCTGGCGCTGGGTGAGTTTGATGCGATAGATCATCTGCCAAGTCGCATATTGTTGTGTGGCGGCGGAGCGAGCCTGGGCAAAATGGTAGAAGTTCTTGAAAAACGTGATTGGTACAAAGAACTGCCATTTACGCGTCGGCCAACTGTTCAATATATTGATCCTTCCGATGTGTCAGGGATTGTCGATACTACTGGCATGATAAATGACCATACGTTCATAACGGCCATGGGTTTATTGAGAGTTGGTTATGATACGATGTTAGGCGCCAGTACAGATTCTATAAAAGACAAACTAAATAGAATGTTGCGTGTGTAAAAGATGAAAAAAGACATCATCTACATCGATGTTGAAGACGACATCACAGCCATAATTGGCAAGGTCAAACTCGCCGAGACTAAAATTGTGGCTCTGGTTCCTCCAAAGAGAGTTGGGGTATTGCAAAGCGTAGTTAATCTTAAATTACTCAAAAAAAATGCCACCGAAAGTGGTAAACAGATCGTACTAATTACACATGACCACTCGTTGCTTATGCTGGCCAGTGGTATAAAGATCCCAGTAGCAAAAAATTTGCAATCAAAACCAGAACTGATATCTGCACCATCTCTAGAATCTGATGACGATGATGTCATAAATGGTGCTGAATTGCCAGTTGGTGATATTGCTAGTGCCTTAGGTCACGCGGAGATGCCGAATGGTGTCGAGCCTTCAGCTGCAGATAAAATAAGCCAGCATATAGATTTAAACAGTGCACTATCAACAGCGTCTGATGATGAAGAACCAGTTACGGCAAGGCCGCCATCAAAGACCCCAAGTGCTAAAAGATCCAAAGTGCCGGACTTTACGATTTTTCGGAAGCGATTTTTTATTGGGATTGCTGTTTTTATTCTACTCGGGGGAGTATGGTATTGGGCTTTTAAGATTGCGCCTAGGGCATCAGTAACCATAACTGCTAAAACTACCGCAGTGCCAATCGAACGCAACCTGACTCTTGATCCGACTCTTTCTGGTACTGACATTAGCCAACTTGCTTTTAAGCCGGTTGTTCAACAAATTAAAAAATCTGTTTCGGCTGACTTTACGGCTACTGGCACCAAAGACACTGGCGCTAAGGCTATAGGGATAGTGTCGCTTAGTTATTCTTTTGATAGCAACGGCGTGACTGTACCGGCTGGTACTATCTTTACAGCTGACACTGGTCAAAAATTTAGCAGCATGAATGCAGTTACAGTACCTGGAGCTAGCGTATCGGGTGGTGGCGTAAAGCCTGGCAAGGCAACAGTACAGGTGCAAGCCATAGATATTGGCCCGGAGTATAACATTCCAGCCACGACCTATGCAGTAGCAGCTTATAGCAGTTTGACGGCGAATGGTGCAGCCATGAGCGGTGGCACCCGCGACAAAGTAACCATTATCACCCAAGATGATATTAATAAAGCCAAGGCTAGTTTGGCGCCGCTAGATGCTAACGCGGTTAAAGCCGAAGTTCGCAAACAATTCTCTAATGATAACCAAATTATAGATGAAAGTTTTACAACTGATACCAGCGATCCTACTGCTGTTCCAAACGTTGGAGACCAAGCCAAAGGCGGTAAGCTGACTCAAGAGACTACTTACACGTTGGTGGGTCTACAGCGGAGTGATATCAAGCAATTGCTAGCCAATCTACTCAAGGATGCCTTAAACGGCAAACCCAACCAGAGTGTGATGAACGATGGATCTGGTAGTGTTCAGTTTCAGCTCTTCCAAAAAATGAATGACAACATCTACAACGTACACCTGGTGACAACAGGCTACATCGGCACAACCATTAATTCAGGTGATATAGCTAAACAGATTGCCGGAAAGCGCTATGGGGATATTGAACAGACTGTTAACCAAATACCTGGTGTTAACAAGGTGGATATTAAATTCTCACCATTCTGGGTCAGTCAGGCACCGACCAGCGTCGACAAGATTAATGTTAAATTCACGATATCTAATGATTCTCACTAAAAAAACAATCTTAGGTATAGATATGGGTGAGCGCCGGATGGGGCTGGCAATGAGTGATACTGAGCTACGTATTGCTCAGCCGCTCACTACACTGACAGTAGACGGCACGGAAGTTGTCCGGCTCCAAAGTTTACTGCTAGAGCATGATATTGCTGAATTAGTGATTGGCTTACCGCGTAATGCGTCGGGTCAAGAAACTGCTCAGAGCCAGTGGATTCGCGATTATGTAGATAGACAAATCGCTGCTTTTAACCTGCCAATTCATTTTCAGGATGAGTCAGTAACTTCAGTGCTAGCCGAACAACAGCTAGCTAGTCATAAAAAAAACTATTCTAAGGCCGATGTTGATGCGTACGCTGCTGCCATTATCTTGCAAGACTATCTAGATTGCCTATGAAGATTAAGAAGAAAATGAAGAAACGATTAGGCTATGTAATTGCTGCCGCTTGCTTGCTTATAGTGTTGGTTGGCACAGTAATCGGCGTGAGCCAATGGTATAAAGCTGCTCTGCAGCCACGCTCGAACATAACTGCCAGGATTAGTATAGACATCATTCCGGGCAGTACTCCGTCAGTTATTGCCAGGCAACTAGAAAAGAGCGGTGTAATTAAAAGTGCTTTTGCTTTTGAATGGTTGGTTAAGAGCGCAGGCGATCAAAATTCGTTGCAGGCCGGCCAATATCTTTTTTCGCCGACTCAATCATCTAGAGAAATACTTGATTGGCTGGCACGGGGTAAGTTCGATGTTTATAACGTTACTATCTACCCTGGTAAAACTCTAATAGATATAAAAAAACAATTAATAAAAAGTGGCTATTTGGCTACAGATATCGATGCAGCTTTCTCTAAGACCTATAACAATTCGATTTTGAGCGATAAACCGGCTGGCCAAAGCTTAGAAGGTTACATTTTACCGGAGACTTATCAAGTTAATTCAACCTCTACGGTTGAGCAGCTACTGTCTAGGGCATTTGAAGAGTTTAATAAATTGGCAGAAGAAGCCGGCCTGAAACAAACTTTAGCAGCGAGGGGATTTAGTTTTTATCAAGGCCTAACCCTCGCCTCGATTGTACAGCAAGAGGCGGCAACAGAAAGTGATCAGCGCCAAGTGGCACAGGTTTTTGAAAAACGACTGGCAGAAAATATATCGCTTGGTTCAGATGTGACTTTTGTGTATGCAGCTCAGCTGTTGGGACAGCCAGCCTCGCCTAGTCTTGATTCTCCATACAACACACGCATTTATAAAGGTTTACCGCCTGGTCCGATCGCGAATGTCACCCTACAAGCCATAAAAGCCGTTGCCAATCCAGCCCCGGGCGACTATTTGTATTTTGTGGCTGGGGATGATGGCATAATACATTTCGCCCGTACCGCTGATGAGCACGACGCTAATATAAAGCGCTATTGCACCAAGCTTTGTGGTGGCTAGAGTTCTAGGGCCTGACCCACGCCTCCTTCTCCGTCATACCCGGCTACGACCGGTTATCCAGTCAGAATGAATTCCTTTTCTTACTGGATTCGTGAGTCAAGTTGGGAATGACGTTGCGCGAAGAAAGTGAGGGTGGGTCAGGCCCTAGTGTGTGAGATACTAGTTAATGATTAACCCCAATGAGGAAAGTTTAAATGTCGGTTATAGCTACCAAAAAATTAACAAAAGTTTATGGCAAAAAAGAAGCTGTTTTTACAGCCCTAGATAGTATAGATATCAGTATAGATGCAGGGTCTTCGGTAGCGATTATTGGTAAAAGTGGCTCGGGCAAAAGTACTCTTTTGCATCTGTTGGCGCTGCTTGATACTCCAACCAGCGGAGAAGTATTGATTGATGAAAAACAGGCCGACCATTTGCCACCTCGGCAGATAGACACGCTGCGTAATCAGAATTATGGTTTTGTCTTCCAGCAATTCTTTTTGAATGCTAATGATACGGTGCTCAACAATGTGATTCTGCCGTTAAAAATCGCTGGCGTTAACCGTCGAGAACGTATTCGTCGAGGCATGGAAGTTATCGCGGCCGTAGAGTTGACTGAAAAAGCCAATAATAAAGCTAGTGAGCTGAGTGGCGGGCAAAAGCAACGTGTTTGCATAGCTAGGGCATTGATTAATAATCCTAAGATCATATTTGCCGATGAACCAACCGGAAATCTAGATAGTGCCACTGGCGAGGCAATTATAGACCTATTATTTAAATTGAATAAAGAACAGGGCATTACGCTGATTATTGTGACTCACGACTCAGATCTGGCCGATTTGTGCGAGCATCAAATCAGGCTCAAAGATGGCCACATAGAAGGGAGTAAATAGATGAAATTTTTTGATTTGCTATCTACAGCTAGCAGTAACATGCTCCGCAATAAAGTACGTACGATTTTAACAATCGTAGCCATTTTTATTGGTACTATGACTCTATCGCTGACTAACGGTGTAGGTGCGGGTATTAAAAGCTATTTGACAAGACAGGTGACCAATCTAGGCGCAGATAATATGCTGGTGATTCAACATGCTGACCCAAGCGGTACGAACGGTCAGCCCACGACTGATCCCAAAAAATATGATCCTACTCAGAAGGTAATAGCTTCGCAAGACAGGGGTCCAGGTGGTAGACAGGTAGTAATGGGTCAGAAGGATATTGAAGCTATTAAACTTGAGCCTAATGTCTTGAGTGTTCAGGCGTTTCGAACGATATCACCAGATTATATAGTAGCTAGCGGTGATAAATACCAGGTGTCTGTCTCGCAACAATTTAGTACCTTAAACCTTGATATGGTAGGCGGTAGGTCGGTAGATGTGAGTAGCTTGGCGCCAGCCGAAGTGACTATCCCAGTTTCCTTTGTGAGCCCTCTAGGTTTTACTGACAGCAATGCAGCCCTCGGCAAAATAGTTAGGATTGGGGTTACTAACGCACTCGGCGTACAGTCCGAAGTTACTGCCACGGTTGTTGGTGTTCAGCAGAAATCACTATTGGGCGCCACTGTCTCTTATGTTAATACTGCTCTGGCTAATAAACTTTACGATCTACAGTCCAAAGGCCTGACCATAGCTAGCCAAAATCAATTCCCTTACATAGTAGCAATTATGAAGGATGGTTTAACTGAGGCTCAGGTAACTAGTCTTAAAAACGACCTAAAATCTAAAGGCTACGACGGTTCAACCACAAAAGATCGAGTTAATACCATCTTTACTGTCATTAGCGCTATAACCACAGTCTTTAATGTTTTTGGTGCTATTACTCTTGTGGCAGCCAGTTTCGGAATTGTTAATACGTTGCTGATGTCGGTCCAAGAGCGCACAAGAGAGATAGGCTTGATGAAAGCTTTAGGTATGAGCCCGCGTAAAATATTTACGCTCTTTAGTGTAGAGGCAGTGCTAATTGGATTTTGGGGCAGTTTATTGGGTGTGATAGTTGCTGCTGTGTTTGGCAATATTATAAATTCCATAGCCGCTAAGGGTTTCTTAAAAGACTTCAGTGGTCTACAGCTGTTGGTTTTTCCTCCAATGTCGGTTCTCAGTATTGTGCTTGGCATTATGCTAATCGCATTTCTTGCCGGCACTTTACCTGCTTTCAGGGCTAGCCGTAAGAATCCGATTGAAGCCTTAAGGTACGAGTAGTATAATTTTGGATTGCTTAAAGCAAAGTTACAGAGAACGCTGGGGCGTTGGGTGCTGCTTGACTACCGTGCTAACAACCACTACAATATTACGCATACGCTTGGTCTAAGTAGTTAGACATGGGCGTAATTCTGAACGTGCCGTACGAGGTGCTCATTTTATGCAGGTTATCAGCATTAAAAAGCATTATGTGGTCGACACATCTCTGTTCTAAAGTAATTATTTAGCTAGATCTTACTATGGCTCTATTTTATAGTGCGGTGATGTCGGTGATAGTTACTAGATTTAGAAGAAAGACACGGTCAGGAATGTTCCTTAGCGATAACGCAGGAGACGCGTATTAGTAACAATTTTGTGAGAGGCCAGATTCCGCAAAAACCATCCTTAATTCTCGCTGGCACCGAAAAATCAAAAAGCATTGTCACTAAAAAAACCGTCAAACACAACAAGACATCTATTAAAAAGATTAGTTTTGCTTTTGTGACTTCTTATATTGCGGCTGCGGCT
Source organism: Patescibacteria group bacterium (assembly GCA_035568355.1). GTDB lineage: Bacteria > Patescibacteriota > Saccharimonadia > Saccharimonadales > EFPC-124 > DATMOD01. The sequence goes on along the minus strand of DATMOD010000014.1, from coordinate 30,369 downwards.
GCGATACTTGGTATTGTTATTATTGGATATCGTTCTCCGGTAGAGGCGACTACTGTTCCAACTAACCGGTCTGTTATTGATACCCCTGTGCCAACTGTTGATCAGATTGCTGCTGCCGAGATAGCGTCGTCTGTTGCGCAGGCGGCTGATGTGCCGGTTGCCAGTAACGTCGCCAACTTGTCAATCTCACTAAATGCTAAAACCGCGCTGGCTCAAACCGACGCGACTTTTTTAAATAAGCCCCAAATTGTAGGTCAAAATACTGGTAAAAAAGGCATAACCAAATACACAAGCAAGTCTGGAGACACAGTCCAGAGTGTGGCCATAGCTAACAGTATCTCTGAGGATACCGTGCGATGGGCCAACAAGCTCACAAGTGATGCAATTACCCCAGGCACTGAACTATTAATCCCCGGTACTACCGGGGTTGTTTATACTGTCAAGAATGGCGACGACCCCCAAGGCCTAGCAGATCGATATCGTGCCGACAAGGACCGTATTATCGCTTATAACGATGCCGAGATTACTGGTCTTAAACCTGGCCAGCAAATTGTAATACCAGATGGTATTTTGCCAGAGAACGAGCGACCAGGCTACCACGTTACTCAGCCTATCTTGTCACCTAACAGTACTAGTAGCAACATAGCTATTACTGGTAATCGCATTGCGCTTTCACCCGGCAATGGTTATAGCTACGGCTACTGTACCTTCTATGCTTATAACCGTCGTGCCGAACTAGGCAAGCCGATTGATGGCAACTGGGGTGACGCAGTAGCGTGGGCAGCTTATGCTCGTGCCGCTGGCTTTGAGGTAGACCACACGCCATCAGCTGGTGCCGTAATCCAAAATGGTGGTGGTTGGGGAGGCTATGGACACGTTGGGGTTGTAGAAAAAGTCATGGACGACGGCAGCCTGCTAGTCTCCGATATGAACTACGCTGGTTGGAACATCATATCTACCCGCACTGTACCAGCATCTTCGGTTTCTTATTACAACTACATACATTAAGATCGATGTCTATTCTAGGAAGTTAAGAAAGTTGGTTTTGTGAACGTACCCAAAGAGCTAGAAGCCTTCATGGAGGCCTACGAAGCTGCCAACAACACCCATGTCTGGCCTAACGTCCAGCCCTTCATCTCCCCCACGGCCACCTATTGGTTCACAGATGGTTCATATACAGGCATAAGTGCAATACAAAAAGCCATTGAAGCGACCTTTGCTTCAATCCAGAATGAGGATTATAAAGTTAGTGATATACATTGGCCAGTGGTCAATAGCGACGTAGCTGTCTGTACCTATGACTTTTCATGGAAGGGCATGGTAAATGGTAATCCAAAATCTGGCCAAGGTCGTGGCACCAACGTTTTAAGAAAACATAACAGCTCATGGCAAATTGTGCATGAGCATTTGAGCGTTTAGACCTTTTTTTGCTGGACTTGCCCAAATAGTGCAGTTTAAGTCCCGATTGGTTTATTCCCCGGGCAGTTAAGGCAATAACCTGGATATGTGACTGGCTGGGATTGATGCGATCGGCAAGAGCCAGTTATGCAATAGTAAACGGCACTGTCTACACCAAAACCAGATGCCCAAGGTTCGCGGGGGAAGTGGCATTGGCTAGTGTCTGGCGCACCTTGCGGGCAGAATCTTATACTAATCTGAACGGTGGTTATGCCATTAATATTCCAGTTGTCGTAATCGTACACACTACCCGGCCAAGGCCCCAATGGCCAGAGGACGTTAGGATCCTTAGTAGTAAATTCCTCGATGCCGGATGGTAAACCACGTGCTACATCTGGGGGGTAGACGTTATATTTTAAAGAATATAACTTGATGGCGTTGGTCATAGAAGTTAGCTCGGTTTTGGCACGATTGTAATAAGTTTGTTCTTGCGAACCACCATATCCGACCAATACGATCGAAGCCAATACGCCTATGATTACGATGACCACCAAAAGCTCAACGATCGTAAAGCCGACTCTATTGTTAATGCCCATGCTTATAGATTAGCATACTAGAAGACTGTCTTCTAACAGAGGGTATTTTGTGCCTTGAGAGGCGCAATGGTAGACTCTACCTATGAGTGAAATAATTATTAACACAAACTCTGTGATTGAAACTCAGACATTGGCCGAAGCTATTGGCCAGGTTCTACGTGGTGGCGAAGTTATTGAGCTAATAAGCGATCTTGGTGGTGGCAAGACAACTTTTACTAAGGGCTTGGCCAGAGGCCTGTCGATAACTGACACCGTTCAGAGCCCAACTTTTACAATCTGTCGTACATATGTGGCTCGTGATAATCTAGAACTGCACCATTTTGATTTTTATCGATTGCAAGAGCCAGGTATTATGAGCGCCGAACTTAACGAATCCTTACAGCAAACAGGGGTTATCGTTGTGGTTGAATGGGGCGACATCGTACGTGATGTCTTGCCAGCCAAAAGGTTGAGTCTACATATTACTAGCACTGGAGATGATAGCCGTCGGTTGGCATTCAATATTCCAGACGAGTACCAATACATAAAAAAGGCTTTATCATGATACTTACTATCAGAACCGACAAACCAGAAGCTGAGGTCGGAGTCTATGGCTCAGAAGGCCAGCTTAGCTATGTCATTTGGCCGGCACATCGCGAATTAGCCAATACCATATTGTCGGTTATTCGCGATCAATTGGCTGCTCAGAAATCTGAATTCAAAGACATAACCGGTGTAGTTGTCTATAAAGGCCCGGGGTCTTTCACGGGTTTACGCATTGGTATAACAGTCGCCAACACTTTGGCCTATGGATTGAATGTGCCGATTGTCGGTGAAGCCAAAGAACATTTATGGCTAGAGCGCGGGCTTAAAGCGCTAAAGGATGGGCGTAACGATAAACTTGTTCTTCCGGAATATGGCGCAGAGGCTAATATAACCATGCCTAAGCGATGAATCCTCAGAATTGCGCTTAGCTTTGAGTTAAAGTATAATATGTAAGACAGTTATCTGATTTTTATACATTATACTAAGTTACTTTTGACTCATTGGTTGCTTTAAGGATTGATAGTTGCATTGAAGCGACGCCGGTAAGCTCCCGTTAGTCTTATATAGAAAGGTTTGCTATGCAAATAGCTATCATTATTGCCGCGTTGGGCGGTATTGCTCTTGGATTTGGCGGAACTACGTTTATTGCCAAACGTAAAGAGTCCACAGGCTCACAAAAAGCCGAACAGCTTATAAAAGAAGCTAAAGACAAAGCCCAAGATGTGGTGCTGGAGGCCAAAAATAAATCGCTAGCTATCATTGATGAAGCTACAAAAGAAGATCAAAAGCGACGCAAAGACATATCAGCTGTCGAGCAACGTTTGGCTGATCGTGAAATAAATCTAGATAAAAAAATAGATGATCTAGATAAACGAGCCGAAAAGTTACGCCTAGAAGAAACAGAAGTCGATTCGTTAAAACACGACATTCGCGACATTCGCGTCAAGCAACAAGAAAAGCTCGAAAAAGTTGCCAATCTTAGCAAGCAAGATGCCGCTGAAAAATTAATGCAAATGACCGAGCGTGATGTCAAAAATGACCTGCTTGGCCTGATTAATAAGCTTCAAAATGATGCCAAACGAGATGCCGAAGAGCGAGCCCAAGTAATACTTGTGGGTGCTATGGAACGTATGGCATCCGAGGTAACTGCCGAAAAAACTGTCACAGCCGTCAGGCTAGAAGACGAAGAAATGAAAGGTCGTATTATCGGCAAAGAGGGTCGTAATATCCAAGCCTTACAAAGGGCTACAGGTGTCGACATTCTTGTAGATGATACCCCTGGTATGGTGGTTTTGTCTAGTTTTGATCCTATACGCCGTCAGGTAGCTAGGGTAGCGCTAGAAATGCTGATGAAGGATGGTCGAATCCATCCGACTCGTATCGAAGAAGTGGTTGTGAAAGCTCAGAAGCAAATCGATAAAGATATAGATCAAGCTGGCGAAGATGCGGCACGTGAAGTCGGTATTGTCGGTATCCCTACGGAGATTATGCGTTTATTAGGTGAGCTGAAGTTCCGCACTAGCTACGGTCAGAATGTTCTAAAACATTCCACCGAAATGGCGCACATTGCTGGTTTAATCGCCGAAGAAATCGGTGCTGATGTAAATACCTGTAAATATGCAGCTTTGATTCACGATATGGGCAAGGCCCTAACGCACAAAATAGAAGGCAAGCATCACCACATAAGCGGCGAAATAGCTCGTAAATATGGTGTGCCAGAAGCTGTGGCTCACGCTGCCGAGGCTCATCACGACGATGTTGAAGCTACAACTACTGAAGCTATTGTGATTAGGGTAGTGGATGCTCTAAGCGCAGCTCGCCCAGGTGCTCGCAATATTAGTGCCGAAAACTTTGTGGAGCGCATGCGTGAACTAGAAAACGTTGCTACTGGTTTTGTTGGTGTAGATAAAGCCTATGCTATCAGTGCAGGGCGCGAGATTCGGGTAATTGTTAAAGCTCAGATTGTTGATGACCTCAGCTCTATCAAACTGGCTCGTGACATTGCCACTAAAATCGAATCAACCATGCAGTACCCCGGTACCATTAAGGTCAACGTTATACGTGAGACTCGGGCTATTGAATATGCAAAATAAGTTTTCTAGCTGGCGAGAAAATGGGGCGATGTAAGTAAAATGCGACTACCCACTTTACAGGCAATCGAAGAGTTACATAAGAAGTATGCCCCAACCCCTGAAATACTTGAGCTGGTACTAACCCATTGTGAGATTGTTAGTGACGTGGCACAGCAACTTATAACAGCAAAAAAATTGAAAGTTAATGCCGAATTGGTGCAGGTCGGTTGCTTACTGCACGATATCGGCGTATATCCATTGTTTGATGGAACCGGCAAAGAACGGGAGGGTTTAAACTATATAACTCACGGAGTGCGTGGTGAGGCTATACTTAAGGATGAGGGTTTTCCTGAAACGATCCAACGCTTTGCCTCCCATCACACGGGCGTTGGCTTGAGCATGCATGATATTATAAGCCAGAAATTACCGCTACCCGAACAAGACTACATGGCCGAAACACTAGAGGAAGAACTTATCATGTACGCCGATAAATTTCACTCCAAGACCGAGCCGCCATCATTTAACCCCTATGACTGGTATAAACAGTATGTGGCCAAGTTTGGCGAAGGCAAAGTAAAGAAGTTCGAGCAGATGGCACAAAAATTTGGTGTGCCTGACCTAACGTCGCTTATTGAAAAATATGGGCACCAAACCCGAAGCCTCGGCCGTTAGCGAGGAGTTTATTACCAAATTTTGGCACGTTCGACAGGTGAGCGATATAATTTGTCGGTTTTAACGACATCAAATGCCTCGTAAAACCCATCCACATGCTGCAACATGCCGTTGACTCTAAAACCAGAAGCCGGGTGTGGGTCACTGAGTGCGTACTCCCTAATCTTTTCTGGTCGAATGCGGTTACACTCAGTAACAGCGTAATTAATAAAGAACAGTTGATTATCCTTTAGATCTTCGCCCGTGCTGTCTGATTGATGCTTGTGTGATGATGTTAGGGCATCGTAGGCGATCTCGAGTCCGCCTAGGTCAGCAATACTCTCGCCAATCACTAACTTGCCTTGCATGCACAAGCCAGGTAGTACCTCAAACTTGTCAGCTTGATCAATAATAACCTGAGCTTTCTTATCAAATTTGGCGTGGTCTTTTTCTGTCTGCCAATTGCGAACGTTGCCGTCGGCGTCAAACTGACAGCCTTGGTCGTCAAACCCGTGAGTCAGCTCGTGTCCAATAACGGTACCGATACCACCTAGATTGATTGCCATTGGTGCTTTTGGGTCAAAGAAAGGCGATTGCAGAATAGCCGCCGGAAAACATATAACTAATCGGTTAGGGTCATGGTAGGCATTAACGGTTTGTGGATACATAAACCAATCCTCGCGTGAAGTTGGCTGGTGTAGTTTTTCCATATAATAAGCAGTCTGAAACTTCTCGGCGATCAGGATATTATCAATAAAAGATTCTCTGCCGATCTTAAGTCCGCTAAAATCACGCCATTCGTCTGGATAGCCAACTAGCACCTTAATGTTAGCTAGCTTTTTTAGAGCGTAGTCTTTGGTGGGTTGCTCCATCCAATCTAATTGCTCGATACGTTTTTTGTAGGTGTCGCTAAGAAGCTGTACCAGATCGAGCATTTGTTTTTTTGATGACTCGGGGAAGTGTTTTGCGGCATAAAGCTTGCCGACCCCTTCGCCCATTAGGTGATCCATGAGCGAGACTGTGCGTTTCCATTTTGGCAAGATTTCTTTAGTGCCATTCAGGGTTATGCCAAAAAACTCAAATTTTAACTGGGCGAACTTTTCGCTGATGCGACCGTAGTAGACAGCTAGGAATTGCCATTTTAAATAAGTCCGCCAGGTTGCTAGGTTTGATTCGTTGAACAGGCTGTTTATAAAGTCTAAAAACTCAGGCTGGCCAACGTTAATTTTGTCGTCAGCCTGCCAGCCAAGGGCGTCTGCGTAAGCCTGCCAATCAATATTTGTATAAGATTGTTGTAGCTGAGCGTAAGTGGTCAAATTGTAATTGGCTTCGACATCACGCAGGTCGGCGCTAGAACGCGAATGCTTGGCCAATTGGATTTCAAACTCTACAACCACGTCTTGCAGAGCCTTGGAGCCCTCGATGATATTTTTAAAACTTGCCTGAATCTTATCAAGATGGGCACGATAAGCTTGGCGGATGTCTTGCATGGCTTGGTTGTCAGTCAGATAATAATCTCGATCTGGTAATGTCAGGCCCGATTGGCTAAAACGCAATAGATGACGCTTGCTGTTTTTATCGTCGCTATCTACGCCCACGCCCCATGGAGCGCCAATGCCTATGACTTGCAGCTCACCGATTATCGCCGACAAAGTAGTGGTATTTTGAATGCTGTCGATCTTTTTAAAATATTTCTGGATGATATCTAGGTGTTGTTCTTCAAAGTCATCGGCGTGCATGGCGGTGTAGTATAGATCACGTGCTTGCTGCTCAATGCTTGAGATATCAAGGCTAGGCTTATCGCTCAGATCTTCATAAATCTGCTTCATATGATGCAGAGCCTGGTCTCTAAGCACAGAAAAACTACCCCAACTACTCTCGCTATTAGGTATTGGATTAGCTTTTAACCAGCTAGCATTTACATATTCAAAAAAATCGTCTTGTGGGCGCACATTATCACTCAGGCGCTCAGCAAGACTGGCGCTACCAGTATTTTTTAACATACGAGTTATTATAGCTGCTAAAGATCTGACCGGCAAACGTTGCTGACCGACATGAAATTTTTTAGAACCCCTCTTTAGCGAAACACAGATCTTAATATATTAGATTATGTGGTAGACAGCTCGGGGTTCTAAAAAATTTCATGTCGGTCAGCAACGCGTGTTATTGAGGAATTGAGCCAAATAAGCTATACTCTATCTGTTGACGGCATTGCGGTAGGAAGACACAAACTACCACGGGCAGTTTTCGGGGTGTGGCGCAGTTGATAGCGCGCTCGGTTTGGGACCGAGAGGTCGAAGGTTTGAGTCCTTTCACCCCGACCAGTAACGACTTCATCTAAATCGACCAATAAATCATACGGTCGATTTAGCTTTATAACAGATACAGAATCATCTCCAGCACGTAGGTTCGACACCACTTCATTGTATACTGCATCTTCCTCTATCAGATCTGTCGTATTGAGCATTCATTGACAACCGATACCTCGACTTATATAGTCATTGTATGGCAAATACTGAGAATCTACCCCAGGGCGATAAAGAATCGGGGCTTACCGGTGAAGCAATTCCTACTCGGTATCCTCGTCTTCCGAATGATGCAATAAATACAATTTATGAGGAATGGCAAAGATTGCGCGACGTTAGGGCTGGCGATATGATGAGATTTGAAATGGGCTGGCAAATCGAACAAAGACTAGGCGCTATAAATGATGCGCGTGAGAACAGCAGTCTTAGTCCAGAGGAGGCAGATAGGCTTGAGTTAGAAGCCCTCCGAAAGCTACGTGAGGTTACGTTTGAGAGCGGAGCCGCTATCCCAATGGAAGTCGCGCATCGGGCGGCTCAATCAAAAGGCCTGCCTCCAGTGAATGTCACAAAACCCGGGTATGTAGAAAAACTTGATTTTTAGTAACTATAGAAAAGTTATTTGAAGAGGATTCATGCTTACTTCGTAAGTTGTTCTGATCCAGCTCTATTCTGTATAGTGCATCTGCAGTAAAATATTGAAGATGGAACGCCCTACCCCTATATTCGACTACGATACAATACAACCGAGCCAAGAGGCTCTACTCGATATGTTTCGCGAATACCAGGCGATCAGTGGGAGTACTGGTTTAGTGACTGAGGTGACTGGTGGTTATGGAGTGGTCGGTTTACCAGTCGAGCGACCCCAGGCAGTCGTGTCAGTTGATTTCTGCGAAGTGCTTCGACAGACCGGCAGGACTTGTGGGGAAGCTATGGGTATATATGGTATTGAATATCCCTATGCAGTGGCAACTGGACTACAAGAGTTAGAAATATTTGCGCTGGTACGAGGCTTAATGAATGCCGAACAGGTACAACTGACAGAAAATGCCGAAGTTATTTTGAGGCTTTTGCAAGAGATGCGTACTGCTGGCGCCTTAGTTATCGGCAATACATCTACCTTACCAGGTTGTGAGGTAGCTACGATGCGTTTTATAAGCAAGCATTACCCAGGAGCTTTCGACGGTGTTAATTTTAATACTGGCGGCCATGATCCTGCTGTGGCCAAAAAGCGCACCAAAGCTTGGGCTATAGATAGCATAATGCGTGACATTGACCCTACTTTTCAGGCAGCCGATCCGGCGTTTAAAGTATTTAGTATTGATGACAGGCCACATCATAATCAATCTTTTCACGACTTATTCGCTGGCGCCGTGACTTACATGCCAAGGTGCATGGGCGAAATTCTAGAACCGATTCATGAGGCTAATATTATAGTCGATAGCCCGCTACAGGCTTTTCAGATGGCGCATGCGGCGATTGTCTGATTTTGTTTTGTAAACACTCATGCTTTAATAAAGTCAGGGTAATATATGAGCTTTTATAAACAAACAATTGATGATGTGCCGCTCGATGGCCAGCGTGTGCTGGTGCGAGTGGATTATAATGTGCCGCTTTTGAACAGTGGCAAGATTGCCGATGATTTTCGGATTCAACAATCTCTGCCAACTCTACGATCTTTGCTGGAGCGTGGTTGTGCGCTTGTTATTTGTTCGCACCTTGGTCGGCCTGATGGTCAGGTGCAGCCAAAATTCAGCCTTGGCCAGGTAGCCGAACATTTGGGCGAGTTATTACAACGCCCAGTAACATTTGTAAATGATTGTGTGGGCGATCAAGTGATCCAAGCCACAAAAAGGATGTCGCCTGGCCAAATTGTGATGCTCGAGAATTTGCGCTTTCATGCTGAAGAAGAAACCAACGATACAACTTTTGCCAAGGCTCTGGCTGTTGACACTGGTGCGACCTATTTTGTGCAGGATGCCTTTGGTGTAGTGCACAGGGCGCACGCTAGCACTGTAGCTATAACTCATTTTTTGCCGAGCGTGGCGGGTCTACTACTAAAAAAAGAGGTTGTGTCTATTGAATCTGCTATAAGTAATCCCAAGCGGCCGCTTGTGGCTGTACTGGGAGGCGCTAAAGTTAGCGATAAGCTCAAACTGGTGGAACGATTTGTGAACATTGCTGATCAATTAATTATCGGTGGGGCAATGGCTAATACCTTTTTGCAGTATAAGGGTCTGCAAATTGGCAAGAGTGTGCATGAAGATGATCAATCAGCTGAACTAGCCCGTATCTACACCCTAGCACTTAATAAGATGGAGGGTAAAAGCTCGATCGACGATTTTATACTGTTGCCAATTGATGTGGCAGTTGCTACGCAGCTTGATGGTACCGACCAGAGGCGAGTCGTAGTTGATGTGCATGCAGTAACGGCTGATGAATACATAGTAGATGTTGGCGCTCAGACTATCGCTCTGATAGTCAGTAAATTACAGGGCGCCGGAACTGTAATTTGGAATGGCACGCTCGGTTTGGCTGAATATTCAATCTTTGCCGAAGGTAGTGCCCGCCTAGCTGATGCTTTAGCCGCAGCCAAAGATCACACCCTAAGTATTATTGGCGGCGGCGATACAGCAGATTTTGTTTTGCACCACGACAACCTGAAAGGCGCCAGTTTTGGTCACGTATCGACCGGGGGAGGCGCTTCTCTTGACCTGATGGCTGGCGATAAACTGCCGGGGGTTGAGGCTTTGATGGATTCGACTAACTCCTAAAGATGTCTCTGGCAATTCTATGGCTGAGGCTTGTATCCCTAAAGTGTGTGGCCCAGGTTTTAGCTGATGTCTGACAGGGTGCTATCACTCTCGTGCCCATCCTTCCCGTTGGCCTAGATTACGGAGTTGCCTTAACCCTTTCGAGCAAATACGCCGAACAGCATTAGCTGATATGTCATACATCGCACCTATCTCCTCAGATGAATATTGCTTGCCGAACTCTAAATTATTCTTTTGGGCAAAGTTCTGGTCGATATCCGCAAAATTTATGCCGAGCCCTTTGTATAAAATGATCATCTGTAGACTACGCGCGGCTATATCTTTCCAATGTTTTACCTTCCCAGTTCTTGTTTCCCTGGTCTTTATAAGAGCGATAAGATATTCTGTTATTGTCTCCAAATTTTGGCGCTCAGCTATGATATCTTCAGGTGTAGGGGTATCGGGGTCTGTCAGTAAATACCCTAACTCAGTTTTTCCATCGCCGTCACTTCCCCTCATTTCCCGGTTAAGTGAAACTGGCAATTTATCTAAATCAAGCAGCCAATTTACTCGATCCTTACTGATTTCTAATCTTAAAGCTAGCTCTTCGGAGCTTGGCTCCTTGCCAAGCTCGAGCCTTAGATCACGTTGCACCCTATGAAAGTGAACTAGCGCTTTCCCTTTACCTACAGGTATACGAATCTGGCGACCTTGATTTAGTACTGCACTATAAATTGCTTCATTGATCCCCCATATGGCATAGGTAGCAAATCGGGCATTTTGTGTATAATCAAACCTTTCGACTGCCTTTATAAGGCCGATGTTTCCTTCTTGAACGAGATCAGTTAGTTCAAGTCCCCAACCCCGATATTTCACCGCAATTGATATGACCAAGCGCAGGTTAGACTCAACCATACTGGCCTTAGCCTCTTTACCGCTATCAGCAACCTCTTTGAGTAGTTCTATTGTCTCTTCGTCATAGGTGGAAGCTTGGATATCTGTATTTTGGGCATCTAGTTTATTCTGGGCGAAAAGACCAATCTCGATTGCTACAGCGAGTTCCTTTTCTTGGTCGGGAGTAATAAGATCGGGGAGCGGCCCAGGATATAATACTTCGCCCATATATACAACTGCTGACGCCTCGGTTTTGTCCTGATTTGGCTCTTTATGATCTTCTAAATCATCTAGGCCATCAGGTGTTGATTGCTCAAAAAAGCTGTCAGGCACAACTGATGACGCATCTTCTTCGGAAATGATGGCTTCTATAGCTGCGCGAGCAATATCACTAAGTGTTCTTTGGGGTTCTGCATTCACAGATTCACCGGCATTAATAGGAACATGTGCCTCAGGACTATTCATCCGAGCATTCTACATGTATCTTGTGATTTTGTAAAATAATAGTTCTAGTATTGATCTTTCTTGACAAGCAGTTCGGGGGCACTAGTAATCAGTTTAAAAACATAGTACGATTAAACCATAACCATATAAACTTCGGATGATTATCTAGCAGCTGATGTCTAAGAAATTAATTGTTGCGAACTGGAAGATGCATTTTACCACTGGGCAGGCTAGTTTGTTTTTGCAAAAACTGGCCGAGCAGGTACCGAATTACCGTGATGTAGAAGTTGTGCTGTGTCCGAATTTTATAGCCTTACAATCCCTGTCTTTACAGATTAATCATAGACAATTTAAGCTTGGAGCACAGAATTGTTACGATAAAGACGAGGGTGCCTTTACTGGGGAAGTGGCAGCTTCTATGTTGCGCGGTCTGGTGCATTATGTAATCGTTGGGCACTCTGAGCGCCGCCATATCTTTGGCGAAACTGATAAAACTATCGCCCAAAAAGTGCAGGCTGTCTTACGCAATCAGATGAAGCCGATTTTATGTATTGGCGAGACTAAGCAAGAACGAGTTGATGATGAGACATCACAGGTAATTCATGAACAAATTAGTGCTGGGCTGGCCAATGTAACGTCTGAGGAGATCAGTGATCTTGTAATAGCCTACGAGCCAGTATGGGCAGTTGGTAGTGATGATGCAGATAGCGCACAAGACGTAGAAAAGGTCGTGTCTTTAATCCGCAAGAATATTAAAGCTATGTTTGGCAACGAAGCTGCGGAGCAAGTACAAATTCTGTACGGTGGTAGTGTTGATGGTGCTAATTGTGGCCCATACATACATGCAGCCGGAGTTGACGGTCTGCTTGTTGGCGGTGCTAGTCTAAAGGCCAAAAGTTTTGCTGCAATTATTTATGCTGCACATGCAGCGGTGCGTTACAATGTATAAAAGGGGTGGGTATGAATGATTTAGATTTTGATGAACTAGATACGGCAGTTAACTCGCTGGTGTCAAAAAATCAGCCTAAGAGTGAGCCAGTAGTGGCCCAGGAGGCTAAGGATAAAGAAGAAACGCCAAGTCCTCCAAAACTGTTAGAAGAGCATACAGAAGAAGCTCATAAACTAGTGGAGCCAGTGGTTGTGGAAACTAATCCGTCGCCTACCGTGAGGGTCGTGGCTAAACGTCCTGTCAATTTGATGCCCAAAGCATCGGCTGCTCCAGCAATGACTCGGGCCTCACATCGTGGTTTTATTGACATCATGGCACCAAAGACAGCGCCAAAAGTGCCAGCTCGCACGGGTTTGACTGTGATGCCACCACGTATCAGAGAGGAAGCTACCAGGCAACCAGTGCCTGTTGTTCCCTCTGAGATGCCAGCACAACCACCGTCTCCAGATCCAATTTTAGACACTGAAAAATCAACAGAAACGCCGGTCGCTGCACCTGCTAATAGCACTCCGTTTGTAAATATAGATAAGGTCGAGAAGCGGCCTCTAGGTGCATATTCTAGCGTTGCGCCTCAAGCTCCGGAGCCTGAAGAATTGACAGTTCCACCAGAACTAAGCCCGGATATGTTAGCTGTTGAGTCTGGCGAGTCTATGCCTAGCGCTCCAGAAGCTGCTCCTGTTGCCCCGAATAAGCCTGCCGAGCATAATCATCCTGCTCGGTCTAAGCCTAAAGCCATTCAAACTAATGAGATGGCTAAGGCGGTGGATGATTTTCGACCTGTTTACGATGTCAAAGACAACCCACCGCTCGTAATGGCCAAGGTTGAGAACAAAAAAATGAAGCTTTGGCTCAAAGTCTTAATCTCTTTGATAATTCTCGCATTGCTTGGTGTTGGCGGGTACTTCGCTTATACGCTTTTGATGCCAACCACCTCTACTTAAGCTGTTAGATTTTTAACAGTCGGTGTATGCATGTCGATGGTATAACTTACCTAGTACACTTTTAAGGTGTGCGTAATGTAAAGGAGGTGGGTTATGTCACTATTACCAAGTACAGCACTGGAGGTCGGCGTCAGTGTAACTATCGGTCTCGCGGCGGCGCTGAGTCTATTCCACTAGCAAGCCGGACGCTCCATGACTGGCAGAAAGCAGCCTTTAGTGGCTGCTTTCTGTTTTTGCACTTCTTGGGTTCTAGGCTGTCTTCTAGTGACCTAGCTTATATATACCTTTCCTTCTAGTCATTCCGGACTGTTCTCAATCAGTGCTAGGAATGATGGTTATGAAAAAGTCAGTGGATAACTAGGCTTTTCGTGGCTAGTGAGCCTGGCAGTTGATACAATAGCCTAATGATTACAGATTTATTATCCGAACTTAATGCCGAACAACGCAAAGCTGCCGAAACTTCAGATGGCCCAGTATTGATTCTGGCCGGTGCAGGTTCTGGCAAGACCAAAACTCTTGTACATAGAATCGCCTATATGTTGGCCAATAATAGTGTCGACCCGCGACATATTTTGGCGGTCACGTTCACAAATAAAGCCGCCAAAGAGATGCGAGAACGCCTGAGCCAGCTTTTAGGCCGAGAGAATGACAGAGGTTTTATGCCCTTTATGGGCACTTTTCACTCGATATGCGTACGACTTTTACGTTTTGACGGAGAATCTATAGGTGTACCTAAAAATTATGTAATCTTTGATGAATCAGATCGCCAGTCCGCTATTCGGCAGGCTATGCGACAACTTGGTATTGTCGAGAAACAGTACAGTCCCAGCTCTATTAGCTACTTAATAAGTAGCGCCAAAAATGAGCTGCTTTCACCAAATGATTACGCAAGTGTTGCTAGTTTGCCGCAACAAAAAGTAGCTGCCGATGTTTATGCGGTATATGAGCGGATCCGTCGTGAAGCTATGGCGCTCGATTTTGACGATCTGATTAACGAGACTGTGCGGATGCTCTCAACTGTGCCGGAAGTCCGTTCAAAATGGCAACGTCAGTTTAGGTTTGTGATGATTGATGAGTATCAAGACACCAATGCTGCCCAGTATAAACTAGTAAAAATGTTGACTAATGAACAACATAACATTTGTGTGGTTGGCGATGACTGGCAGTCGATATATTCTTGGCGTGGGGCAGATTTTAAGAACATCCTTAACTTCGAGAAAGATTATCCAAGTGCTTTGGTGGTCAAATTAGAACAGAACTATCGCTCTACTAAAAATATTCTGGATGCTGCCCACACGGTTATTACTAAAAATGTTAATCGTTCCGACAAGCAGCTATGGACCAAGGCTGGCGACGGTCAGCCTGTTCAGATTGTACAAGTACAGTCTGAGTCGCATGAGGGTGAGTTTGTGACTATGCGGGTTAAAACCATGGCTGATCTTAAAGCCCGTAAGTATCGTGATTTTGCCGTATTGTATCGTACCAATGCTCAGTCGCGAGCTATAGAGGAAGCATTGGTACGATATGGGGTGCCTTACCGCGTGGTCGGTGGAGTTCGTTTTTATGATCGCAAAGAGATTAAAGACCTGATTGCTTATTTGCGTATTTTATATCAGCCGGCTGATCGGGCTAGTTTTTTGCGACTGGTGAATGTGCCGACTAGAGGTCTAGGTGCAACGTCGGTCGAAAAGTTTATGGCTTGGAAAGAAACTGCTCATCTTAGCTCCAATCATCTCCAACTTGAACGAGAATCCAGTGAAAAAGAAATGCCATTATTTACTGGATCCCCGATCGTAGTCGAGAATGACGATACTAAACATAAAGAAGGCACAAGCCCAGTACGAGCACGCTTGGATTTTATTCAGGCTTTATCTGCGGCAGACCAATGCGATGTCATTACACCTAGGGCTCGTAAATCATTTAGCGAACTAGGCGCATTATTAGCCAGTCTAGCCGAGCAGATAGACAAAGTGAGTCTGCCAGATTTTATAAGTTTGGTGGTCCGACGTATTGGCTACGAAGATTTCTTGAACGATAAAAGTTTGCAAGCAACCGAGAGGATAGAAAACGTTCGAGAGCTTGTGAGTGTGGCTCGTGAATATGAGACTCTTGGTCTAGACGGTTTCTTAGAAGAAATCGCTCTGATATCTGATCTTGATGCCATAGATGCTAACAGTGATGCTGTAACTCTGATGACTCTACACGCCGCCAAGGGTCTGGAATTCCCAGTTGTGTTTATGGTCGGCATGGAAGAAAGTGTTTTTCCTGGCACCAGAGCTTTTTACGATAATGACCAAATGGAAGAAGAACGCCGTTTATGTTACGTTGGCATGACCAGAGCTCGCGAAGAGCTTTATATGACCCATGCCACTAGTCGGATGTTATATGGCAGTGTTGGCTATAATCCGCCATCGCGCTTTCTGGCAGAGATAAAAGGCACTTCCCAATCCACGGCAGCACCAGTTTTGGGGCTTGGAGCATCGAGTACACTTGCAGCTACACCTCAGCCACGGGTCATCCCAATAGAACTAGAAGGTTTGCAGATTGGCGACCTAGTGCGCCACAAGGTCTTTGGCCAGGGTAGTATAGCCGCTATAGACGGCAGCACCCTGTCTGTAGCCTTCGCCAGCCGCGGAATCAAAAAGCTTAATATAGAATTCGCCCCGTTGGAGAGAGTTTGAGTCTAACTATTCTTGTGGTCTTCTTTAAAATAATAGCCCACTACAAATCCGAGGGGAGTTCCTAGAAGTGTCCCAACTTGAGCGAGTAGCTTATATATGTCAATTGGTTCCGCAGCACTAATTGCAAAACGATTATATAAAGGTACGCCAACTATAATCAGGCAAACAAAAAAAAGATACCAACGAACAAACCGGTTAGCAATTTTAGATCGTGACTTGTCTAGGTGTTCCGCATGATCATGTGGCGGTGGCTTAAGTTGTTCGGCAGTTTCCAAAAGTCTTTGAAGCCGCACGTCCTCATCGGCAGTGGCTGTCTTTAAGACACTAGAACTTGGCACATAGATAATAGGCTTCCCAACCCGTCTTACGGAGAAGCCAAGAAGTTTCATTACACAATAACAACGGAGTTCGCTAACTCTATATATTGTTTAAACAGTTTATCGGTTTGATCTACTAAGTTGTTAATACTCTGGTTTAGGCTATCAGCTTGGGTCGCGAGCTTATTTTTAACATCGCTATCTTCGACTTGGCCAATGGTGGCAGTGAGCTGATCAGCCTGTTGGATAAGGGAGCGTATTGCTTCAATATTACTTTGAATGGCCTGGCGCATTGCAGTGTATTCGGTGATTGCTTCTTTGCTCATTATTGTATGCTCCTAAAGCAAGTATATCATGAGGGCAACCTATACAAACTTGAGTAGTTACTAGTTTAGTTCTCAATGTTGTATTGTGCTGTATATGCTATCATTCCAATAAAGCGATGAACAAAAAATACAAAATTGCAATCGTTGGAGTAGTAGCGTTGGGGCTTGTTGGGCTGGCAATGCTTGGAGTTTTGTTTTTGAGCAGCCATTCGATTGTACTCCTGAATCCCAAGGGAATGATTGCCGAAAAACAACGTGCTCTTATGATAGAAGCCGTGTTGTTGATGCTGATTGTGGTTGTGCCGGTGTTTGTGCTGACCTTTGGCATTGCTTGGCGATATCGGGCTAGTAACAAAAAGGCAAAATACTCGCCGGATTGGGATCATAGCCGTATTCTTGAATCTATTTGGTGGTTGGTGCCGCTGGCAATTATGTCGGTGCTGGCTGTTATCACCTGGTTTAGCAGCCACGAGCTCGACCCTTATAAATCACTAGCTAGTGATGTTAAGCCGATCAAAATACAAGTTGTGGCTTTGCCCTGGAAATGGCTATTTATATATCCGGAGCAGCATATTGCGACTGTCAACTTTATGCAATTCCCGGCCAGAACCCCGATTGATTTTGATATAACAGCTGATGCACCCATGAACTCATTCTGGATCCCACAACTCGGCGGCCAAGTTTATGCTATGACTGGTATGAGCACCAAGCTGCATCTTATAGCCAACGAAGCTGGCGAATATAAAGGCTCTTCTGCTAACTTGAGTGGTCGTGGTTTTGCTGGTATGAAGTTTGTGGCCAAAGCTAGCTCGCAGGTTGAATTTAACCAGTGGGTGCATACCACTCGGCTTTCGAAGTCTAGTTTAACCATAGATTCCTACAATGAGCTTGCAAAGCCGAGTACTGATAATTCTCCTGCCTATTATTCGTTGCCGATGTCGAATGTGGGGCTTTATGATACCGTAGTAATGAAGTATATGATGCCATGATGACACGACCTATGTATTTGGCGCAGAATGCCCGCTTTCCTTCCTCTGCTTACTTCAATGTACCCCAAGTACATATCGTTAAGCTGCTCAGGAAGAACAGCCATTCTGCATTCAAATACATAGGTCGCGGAGGCCCTGACTCACATGAACTTTTTCAGAAACACGAGCTGACTACCACTAGTCTAATGCATAAAACCCATGTTTCGTTAAAGAGGGGTTCTGAAAAAGTTCATGTGAGTCAGGGCATAGGAATAGGATAATTTTATGTTTGGCAGACTAGATCTCAGCGCTTTTCAGCACAATATAATCACTCTTGGTGGTATAGCCACCATGGGAATTGCTGTCGTTGGTATCATAGCCAGCCTAACCTACTTCAAACGTTGGAAATGGCTTTGGGAGGAGTGGCTAACGTCGCTTGATCCTAAAAAAATCGGGGTTATGTACTTGATTGTGGCCGCCGTAATGTTGCTCAGAGGCGGCGGTGATGCGCTGTTAATCCGCATGCAGCAGGTGCTTTCGGTTGGCGATTCTAAGGGGCTTTTGTCTACGGACCAGTTTCAGCAAATATTCTCTGCCCACGGTACGATCATGATCTTCTTTGTAGCCATGGGGGCTATTTTTGCACTTATGAACTTACTTGTACCTTTGATGATTGGTTCGCGTGATGTGGCCTTCCCGTTTTTAAATGCGACTAGTTTTTGGCTGTTCGCCACAGGGGCTGTTCTGGTTAATCTGTCATTAGCCGTTGGTGAGTTTGGTGCGGCTGGCTGGCTGTCTTATCCGCCACTGTCTGAGTTAACCTATAGCCCTGGTGTAGGTATAGATTATTGGATTTGGACACTACAGATTGCTGGTGTCGGCAGCTTGCTGTCTGGTATTAATTTTTTGACAACCATCCTTACTATGCGAGCGCCAGGTATGACACTTATGAGAATGCCTCTATTTATTTGGAGTGTGCTTGGCAGCCTGGCATTAATCATTTTTGCCTTCCCAATTTTAACAGCTACTTTGGCCCTGTTGTCACTGGATCGTTTACTTGGTATGCATATCTTTACATCCGAGATGGGAGGCAACCCTATGATGTATGTGAATCTGATTTGGGCTTGGGGGCATCCGGAAGTCTACATACTTATACTGCCAGCTTTTGGTGTTTTTTCTGAGGTAGTAGCAACATTTTCACAAAAAAGACTCTTTGGTTACACTTCGATGGTCTGGGCGATTTGGGCGATTGTTTTACTGTCTTTTCTTGTTTGGCTGCATCATTTCTTTACAATGGGCGCCGGTGGCGATGTCAACGCCTTCTTTGGCATTATGACCATGATTATAGCCGTGCCGACAGGGGTAAAAGTCTTTAACTGGCTGTTTACGATGTATCGTGGCCGGGTGCATTTTACAACACCAATGATGTGGTTTTTGGGTTTTGTAATGACCTTTACGGTTGGTGGCATGGCTGGAGTATTGATGTCTGTGCCAGCTGTAGATTTTCAGATTCATAATAGCCTGTTCTTAGTGGCTCACTTTCATACAATGATTGTTGGTGGAGTATTATTTGGAGCCTTCGCTGGGTTTTCTTATTGGTTCCCAAGGTTCACTGGTTTTAGGCTCAACGAGACTCTAGGTAAATTTGCCTTTTGGTGTTGGCAGATTGGTTTTTTGTTAGCCTTTGGCCCACTTTATATTCTAGGCATGATGGGGGCAACGCGTCGGCTTGACCATTACGACCCATCGATGGGTTGGCGTTGGCTGTTTGTTGTGGCTGGCAGTGGGGTATTGGTGATTGGAGCCGGTGTTGGTTTCCAGATCTTGCAAATCGTGGTCAGTGTCTGGCAGCGACAACCAAGCTGGCAGAAGGTTGACAGGCTCCTACGTATAAGTAAGATCAAAAAAGCGCTAGGGTTAAGCGTTACTGAGAACCAAAAAGTGGAGCCAGCTAGTGATCCATGGAATGGCCGAACTCTAGAATGGTCAATCAGTTATCCTTTGCCAGTTTACAATTTTGCCGTTATACCAAAGGTGGAGGGTCGCGATCCGTTTTGGGTAGCCAAACAGACCAAGGTGCAGCCTGCTAAGCCAGCTTATGAGGACATTGAGCTGCCTAAAAACACTCCCATTGGTTTATTTATAGCTGGCGGGGCTTTTTTATTTGGCTTTGGGCTTATCTGGCATATATGGTGGCTAGCAACAGTAGGGCTTATTGGGGTCATTGCACTTATAACCATTCGGATGTCAGACGATAATACAGATTACATAATCACAGCAGCTGAAGTTGAGAATTTGGAAGCTCAAAGGAGACGATCGGCATGAATAGCCTAGCTTCTGACCAAGTTATGACAAAGAACGACAAAACTGTCTTGGGTTTCTGGATCTATCTAATGACGGACGTTATATTGTTTGCCACCCTCTTTGCAACCTATGCCGTACTTAGGAACAACACCTTTGGCGGCCCATCTGGCAAAGACCTATTCAATATGCCGTTTGTATTAACTGAAACACTCATTTTACTGACCAGCAGCTTTGTATGTGGGTTGAGCGTACTGGCAGCCCGTCGTGGCAGCAAAAACCAAGCCCAAATGTGGCTGAGCCTGACATTCTTGCTGGGCATGGTATTTATTCTGATGGAGATAAGTGAGTTCCACAGGCTAATAGTAGATGGCAATAGTTGGCAGCGCAGTGGCTTCTTGTCTGCCTTCTTCACGCTAGTAGGCACGCACGGGGCACACATTACTGTAGGCCTTATTTGGCTGGTGGTATTAAGGTGGCAGATGTTCACTAAGGGTTTTACAGATTCAACCCTTCGTAGATTGACACTGTTCAGCCTATTTTGGCATTTTTTGGATGTTGTCTGGATCTTTATATTCTCGATTGTTTATTTGATGGGAGTGGCATGATTATGAATAAAGAGTCGCATAGTTCTTTGTCGTCATATCTGCTGGGCTTTATGCTATCACTTTTACTGACTGGCACAGTCTATATTGTGGCCACCAGACATCTGTTTGACGGTGGTGGTTTGGTTCTGGTTATAATGATTCTGGCGCTAGCTCAGGCCTTGACTCAACTAATGCTATTTTTGCATCTAGGGCAAGAGACTAAGCCACGCTGGAAGCTCGGAGTTTTTCTGTTTATGCTGATGGTGCTACTAATACTCGTCGGTGGCTCTTTGTGGATTATGCAGAATCTTAACTACAATATGGCCATGCCAGCGACTGACACTATGAAAGACGAAAGAATTTATCGTTAATGTTTAGCTTGTACTGTGAGTTATTAGATTGTATTAACCTCCCCGTCATTCCCAACTTGATTGGGAATCCAGGACAAAAATGGAATCATCTTTCTGTGACGACGGGAAAAATATGAACCAATACTATAAACTAACTAAACCTGGCATTGTTTATGGCAACTCTGTAGCTGCTATTGCCGGTTTTTTGCTAGCATCTAAAACCAACATTAATCCTGGCCTTGGGGTAGCGATGCTGATTGGCATTTCGCTTATCATTGCTTCGGCCTGTGTGGTAAATAATTTTATAGACCGCAATATTGACTCTAAAATGAAGCGCACTAAAGCCCGGGCGTTAGTCACTGGTCAGATTCCAGTAAAGAATGCCATTATATTTGCTGCTGTCTTGGGTGTGATGGGGATTTTAAGCCTAGCAATATTCACGAACTGGTTAACCCTGGGCGTAGCGCTAACTGGATATTTCTTCTATGTGGTTATGTACAGCATCTATAAACGTCGCTCTGTGCACGGCACGGTAGTCGGCAGCATATCTGGTGCTGTGCCACCGGTAGTCGGCTATGTGGCGGTTACTAATAAGTTTGATTTAGGTGCATTACTACTTTTTCTAATTCTAGTTAGTTGGCAGATGCCGCATTTTTATTCGATTGCTTTGTATCGTGTTAAAGAATATTCAGCTGCTTCGGTACCCGTAATGTCTATCGTTTATGGCGCACTTAAAACTAAGCGATATATTGTTGGCTACGTCATTACTTTTATAGCCTCTTCATTACTACTCGTACCTTTAGGCTATACAAATAGTTTTTATCTGGTGGTTATGATTCTGTTGGGGGTATTGTGGCTACGAAAAGGCCTTGGTGGTTTTAAGGCAAAGGATGACGAAAAGTGGGCACGCGGAATGTTTGGATTGTCCCTGATGGTTTTAATGGGCTTTAGTATTATGATCTCTACAAATGCCTGGACCGATAAATTAGTGTATACTTTTGGTATGATATTAGTTCTTCATATTGCAGTTGCCCTATCGAGTGTTATCTACACTGGTTACACCTACTTTAAGCCATCCAAAACAAAGCTACTGGTTAGCTATGGGTTGATCGCGGGCATGCTTGCTACCGGTACTGCGCTTGTAATTACTAAGCCCAGCCATCTTATGTCTGCATGTGTTGATGGTTTAGCCTATCTGGCGATCGTACTGACTGGCATAGCCCTGGCACGGCAAAAGCTAGCACAAGAGCTCTCTGACAATGGCTCAAAGACAAATCTGTCTGATTAATTTCTCGTTAATAAAAAGCAGCTATAACACGAACTGGGATTTAAGGGGTGCGGCTCTTTAGATTAAGTGAATTGATAACTAAAGCAGCACGCGATTCGCCGATTGCCTCGACCAACTGTTCTGGTGTAGCTAATTTCACGGCTCTCAAGCTTCCAAAGGTTCGAATAAGTTTTTTTCGTGTGGTTGGGCCAATGCCTGGGATTTCTTCTAGTAAACTGGCTGTCTGCCCCTGGCGCTTAAGTACAGTGTGGTAGCTGACTGCAAAACGGTGCGATTCATCGCGGATGCGTTGTAATAGTTTTACGATGTGGGAGTCATGAGGCAGGCGGATGACATAAAAATCATCTGTTTCTAGAATATATCCATTTTGCGCTACGTCATCCCCGGCTACGATCGGGGATCCAGTCAGAATGAATTCCTTTTTTACTGGATTCCCAATCAAGTTGGGAATGACGGGGAGGATTGATTTATGCACCACAATCTCTTCTAGCCGCTTGGCTAATCCGATCGCTGGTATATCTACGCCTTTTTCTTGTAAAGCCTTCATGGCGGCTGACAACTGACCCTTACCGCCGTCAATCAGCAACAGATCCGGCTTTGACCAAGACGAGTGTTCGCCGCTAAATCTACGAGATATGACCTCGTGCATATGAGCAAAATCATCATTACCAGGGACACGCAATTTGAACTTACGATATTCAGATTTATCAGCCACGCCATTAGTAGCCACCACCATGCTGGCCACGTTGTTGCTGCCCTGCATATGGCTGATATCATAACCCTCGATTCTCTTTGGTACGCCCTTTAAACTTATAAGCTGTTGAAGTCCACTAAGGGCTTGGTCCTTGCTAATATCCAAAAACTCTTTGTCGCTAAATAGAATCTTTCTTTGTAATTCTTTGAGGTTGCGAATTTGATTGCGAAGTTTTGCTGCGTCCTCAAATCTCTGGCTATCCGCCATCTGAGCCATCTCGGTCTCTAACTGTTTAACCACCTGTTCTCGTTGGCCTTTTAAATACAAGATTAATTTGCGCAGTCTCTTTTTATAGTCACTGCTAGATATCTTTTGCTCTTCAACTCCCGGGCATAAACCTATGTGGTACTGCAGGCAGACTCGTTTTGGCATAACCTGGTGAGTAGAATAGGGGAAGGCTCGTCGCAGATATCTAAGAGCCTTGCGTACTGCCCAGCCGTTGTAATATGGGCCAAAATAATCGGCGCTATCATCCATCGGTTGGCGAGTAAAACTGAGGTAAGGATACGGGTCGCGCATGTTCAGTCGTACATAGAGCTGTGACTTGTCGTCGCGCAGCAGTATGTTGTAGCGCGGTTTGTAGCGTTTAATCATTTCGCTTTCTAAAAATAGAGCATCGATCTCGGATTCCACTACCATCCAATCAGTATCTGCGATCTCATTTACTAAGACATCTGTCTTTATGTCTCTGGTCCGCGAATCTTGAAAATATTGCCGTACACGGTTGCGTAGGTTAGCTGCTTTACCAACGTAAATAATCTCTCCGGTTTTAGATTTATGAAAGTAAACGCCAGGTTCATTCGGCAAAGTTTTAAGTTTGGTTCTCAGGTTTACGTCCATGTTTTGTATTATACTGTAACAGTGAAAGAGAGATTGCAGATTGGTTGGCGACGTGGAGTCGCTATTGTAGGTATTCTAGGTACGCTGGCCTGTGTGGTGCTCTTTATTTTGCATCCTAGTTGGCCTACTCCCGATAGATTATTATTGGTACTAACCTTCTTGTTCATGATATTTAACCAGGCCCTACGAATGTTGAGGCGTTTGCTACCATACGTAATTGTGTTGTTAGTATACGAGCTATTCCGCAGTCTGATTCCCCATATCAACGGTCATGTGCATTACGCCCTGATGCCAATGTTCGATCAAAAAATGTTTGGTGGTCAATTGCCGACCAGTATATTGCAGAGCTGGTGGTGGCATGGGCGGCTCAATTGGTATGATTTTATGTTCTACCAGGTTTACATGTTGTATTTTACATTACCGACTTTATTGGTACTTTTGGTCTGGAAGCTCCGACCTGACCATTATTGGCGAGTGGTCAACACCTTTTTAGGTGTAGCCTTTGCAGCCTTTATTACCTACGCGTTGTACCCGGCGGCACCCCCCTGGATAGCTTCTAATGCGAACCTTATTCCGCACATAGAGCGGACTTCTAGCCTTGCTTATCAGGCTATGAATATTCAAAATACTCCATCAGCCTACAACGTTATTCCACCCAATCTAGTAGCTGCCGTGCCTTCGTTACATGCAATTTGGGCTACACTGTTCGCGATCTTTGTATGGCGACTGTTTGGTAAACGGTGGGGGCTATTAGCATCGTTGTACCCGATCCTGACTTATGTGGGCACAGTGTACATGGGCGAGCATTACGCGTTTGATGAGATCTTGGGCATTGTCTACGCGGCTGTTGCCTACGCTACTGTTTATAGCTTTAGTTTTGCTCAGAAACCATGGCCACGGCCTAGTGTTATAATGCAAACCCTGCGTGGCAATTGGCAGAAGCCAGAGCCTTTGGCAGATGAAGAAGCCGATCAAGCTGTATAATAGATTCTATGAGCAAGCCCAAGAAAAAACGCGATAAGCGCTACAGAGACAAAGACGATACTCTTACCTCTGGTTCTAGCCAACCGACTATACATCATTATCGGGCCGTAGTTCGTGGCCCGCTGGGGGAGTGGTGGCACGATCATGCCAAAGCGGTCCGCCTAATTTCTACCTATGGTGGAGGTGGGGTTGTGGTAATTTGGCTGATATTCGAGAGTGTGCGAGTTCTGTCTGGTCACTAAGACTCGCTAGACGTGTCAGGCATACTAACAGCTGACAGAGGCAAAGAAAAACCGAACGTACTACCTTTGCCTTCTTCTGTCTTAAGAATCAGGCTTCCGCCGTGGGCGATTATGACCTTCTTGGCAACAAATAATCCGATACCTGTGCCGTCTGGGCGTTTAAGTTTGGCGTTTGAAGCTCGATAAAATTTAGAGAATAGTTTTGGCTGGTCAGCTATCGGCACGCCGATGCCGTGGTCTTTGACAGTGAGCTGTATGTCCTTGGCAGTTTTAATTAAATTCACTTCTATAGTGTCGCCCTTGCTAGTGTAGTAGATGGCATTATCGACAAAGTTCATCACGACTTGGCGTATCTTGTTGCTATCAACCTTAATAAGGGGGAAGCCGCTAGGTGCATTGTAAGTTAGCTTTATGTGTCGCAGCTCAATAGCAGCGTGTAGATAGCTGAGCTCTTCTTTGACCAGATTGTCTAGACGAGTTGGCTGGGGTTCAATAGAAAAACTACCAGCTTGTAGTCTAGAAACATTTAGCAAGTCATCGATCATGTACGCCAGGCGACGGCCACTATCATTGGCCTCGCTTAGTACTAACTTTTGTTGAGGGTTCAGATCTCCCTCTGTACCTTCTAAAGTCATAGAGACATAACCGCGCAAGCTGGTCAGCGGAGTTCTTAGTTGGTGGGAGGCCATAGCAATAAACTCGTTCTTGGCCTCATCAAGCTCTTTGAGCTTGCGATTACGGTCTTGTAGCTTCTTAGTCGCCACCTCTATTTCTTCTTGCAAGGTTGCGTTAAAGCGACTGATTTCATCGAGCCGTAAGGCGTTCTGTAAGGCAACAGCAAGCTCGTCTGCTGTGATATGGATAAGGTTAATATCCTGGTCTGTATATACGCTACCGTTAACCTTATAGCCGAATATAATGTAGCCTATGAGCTCTTTAGAGGTCTTGAGCTGGGCGCAAACCACTATATCCAGCTTTTGCATGGCTTTATAAAGAACCTTATTCTGAAGCTCTACTTCATCTTGCACTACTAAAGGTAACTTATGGCCTGCTAGCAGATCGACTACCGGCGTGAAATCTAACTTTTTGTTGCCATCCCCTGCAAAGAAAGGCTCGCGTTTATTTCGTTCACCATCTACAAGATGCACATATATGAATCTAGACTTAAGCGTTGTTTGCAAAATATCTAACGCTTTGTGGGCTAGTTGCTTAATAGCCGGCTCTCTAACCAAAACCGTACTAAAAGTGTCTAGAACATCTTGAGTGTCGTAAGCATCTCTATAGAATAAACGCGTGGTGATCTTATCAAAAAAACGTTTTAACGGCTGGAAGGTAAAGGCTAGAAAGACGGCTAATATTGTAGAGACTATGGCATGAAGGCTAGTAGAGTGTGACGTATTCAAGAATGAAAGTGTTATGGCAAAGACTAGAGATGCATAGGCAAAGGCTAGGGTGATAAGAAGTAAAAAATACGCTAATGATCGGGCTATCACTAGGCGAATATCGAATAATCGATGTTTCAGGATAGAATAGGCTGTTACGAACATATAAAGGCTGGATGCGATAGGACCTACCCATATCAGTTGGTAATTGCCGACAAACGGTAGAAATAAATTAAAAATCAGTCCAAGCACGCAAGAAGTTGAGTAACCACTTAGAAAAATAGCTAATTGGGATCGATATACTCCTCTTTCTGATCCTAAGCGTCTGTAAGCGGATCGAATGACTAAGTAAAAAACCCCGACTATATAGACCGAATATATTAAATAGAAGGGTTCTCGAAGAATTATCTCCTTCCCCCAATCATTGTGGACTAGGGTTTTAAATAGGATCCCAGGCCAGAAAGCTATCAGTACGCCTAATATCAAAGCTCCCAAAACTATTGGCCATGAGAGGAAGGCGTTAATTTTGCCGCCAGAAGGGAATACCTGAATAAATATCGCTGATGATGCAACGATGATAAGAGGGCCGATGTAATAAAGTTGCGCCCAAGCTAAAGCGCTAGCATCATTATCGTTTATGAGTAGAAATGCTAAGATGCCGCAAACCCATAACGTGATGCCGGCCGCTAATGCGAAAAAACTAATGTTCAACAGTCGATGAATATTGCGACTTAATACTGCTAATGCAACAACCCCACTAAGCGTCCCGACAATTGATAGTAATAAGCTTATGAATAACAAGGTACTCTTATTTTATACCAAAATAGTTTTACAACAACGCTACGTTGATCGTTTCTTCAACAATGCGTAAGTGACGACGACTTCTTGTCCCTGTATCTGATGATGGGGCTGGCTCGCCGCCTGGTTTGCGTATACTCGCCATCGTATATACCCCGTCAGGAGTCACGATAAGTCTAACGTCTTTAGGGTCTGCGCCACCGGCAATCATGATCTGCATTAATTCTTCTGGTGATCGTTGAACAATATACGGCCAGCCTATGACACCACGCGTAAAGTCACTGTTGGGTCGGTCATCTCGCATTTGTCCAATGTTTAGTTGACCTTCTTCTCGTGTAAACCTATTAATAGTGCTAAAAAAAGTGATCGGATCGAATAGCATGTAACCAGGTGCAAATCGACCGCCGAGTTTTTTGTGCAATCCCTCATTGACATATTCGAATATGCCCTCTGCATCAACGCTCAAAGCCTTACCTTCTAGTTCCCCTAATTGCTCCTCCATTGAAGTGGGGTCGAAAACATCGACTTTGCGTATATCTAGAACACCTTGAAAACCTAGCTCCTCGGCAAAGCCGTGTGCCATTTCGATGGAAGATGGGTTGTTCTCAAGCATAACGATACGGATCCTGTGATCATGACCAGAGTTAATTGCAGCCTGAAGTGTTGGTAGTAGGGTCCCTGCCGCGACACTAACCATAAGGATCTGTTCGTCGGGATGGCTAACAGCATAAGTATCAATTAAAGCTCTGGTTTCTTCTGCTAGGATGGTATTGCGGTTTCTAATCCCCAAAGCATCGGTACAACCAGTCATCCACTCGCGTGCAGTGTCTGTCATCTCGACTGTGGTAGGTTGCCTGTTTTCGTCTAACCCTGTTATAGTTTGCGCGTACGTAGGATCTGATAGCGGCACTAAGGCACCGGCTCCAGGAATGTTAGTTGCCCAAATCTGGACGCTTTTGTCAAGTATGCGTTCAGGGCCCAAAAACCGCTCACGCGAAACAGGGTCACCCCAACTAGTGCTTCTTAGTGTCTCTCCATTGAGATCGACATAAGGAGTGCCGGGCTCCAAGTTCCAAGACCCATCTATTCTCCGCTGCTCAGCGTATGCATTCATTAAGGCTTCCGCCGCCGCGATTTCTTCTAAGCGTCCTGGATTGTGCCTCCTAAGATGCTCGACATGAGGGTCGATAATGTGTGGTTTCAATATCTCGAGAGGGGCAATAGTTTCAGATATACCTAACTCTTGGGGAGTGAGTCCAGCCCCTAGATTCGGTACTATACGGCCAAGTTCAAATTTACGAGGTTCTTCATAAAAATACTCACCAGTGATTACAATATCTACCAAAGACATACTAATTCTCCTTAAGAGTTACTTTGGGGGTAAAAAACAGGAGTTTCATTCCTGAAACTCCTGTTTGATTATCGTGCTTTTTGGCATAAACATATCCGGACATCTGGAATCGGTCTCCCGATATATTGCTGCTCAAGTTGTTGGTCATTAGCTCACTCACGTTAACTAGACTACTTTATAATACCACACTTTCATCGATGTGTCCAATATTTCTGATTATTTTTGCCAATTAAGTGCTGCAAGCTGCAATTAAGAGCATTTCATGAGGATTCTTGATCCCCTTGGTTGTGATCGTATACCATACCGTCGCGAACATGTACTATGCGAGTCGCGAAATCTAGAGCCTCCCGATCATGGCTCACAACTACTACAGTAGCGCCTGATTGCTCGGCAAACTTACGAACGACTCTGTACGTATTTTCCTTACCGTAAGGTCCATCTGTGTCAAGTGGAGCAGTAGGCTCGTCAAGAATAATCAGCTTAGGCTCGGGTAGTAGCAGGCGTGTCATAGCGACCCGTTGTTGTTCACCCCCAGACAAAGTATGAGCTTGCTGATCAAGCTTAGATTCGATCCCAAATTGTAAAGCAAGCTCAGCTAAGCGTCTGCTGGAGTGGCGACTACTCCGCGTTGTCTCGTTCAGGCTCACTATATTTTCGTACACAGTCAGGCCTCTATCGAGGTTCGGCGTTTGAAAGCCAATGCCGACATTTTCTCTGATCAGGGCCTGTAGCTGATTAGGGGGCAGAGTACTTATATCAGTACCGAATAAGTGCACTTCACCGGAAGTAGCGATCACAATCCC
Organism: Patescibacteria group bacterium; assembly: GCA_035568355.1. Classification (GTDB taxonomy): domain Bacteria; phylum Patescibacteriota; class Saccharimonadia; order Saccharimonadales; family EFPC-124; genus DATMOD01. The sequence continues at coordinate 871 of DATMOD010000014.1, read as the reverse complement.
AGCCATAGTACGTAAGATAGTTGACTTGCCTGAACCACTCGGCCCCTCAACTAGTAAGCGCTCGCCAGGTTCAACACTCAATGAGACACCACGTAGAATAGGATGTTTGCCTTCAGTGACGTGAACGTCTAGAAGTTGGGCAGCATATTGATCCGATCCGCGCCTATTCATAGTTATATCCTCGTGGTTTCCTTAGGGTCTGCAATTTGCCTAAGGCGCACTAATTTTAATAGGGCGCCACCCACTGAGCCAAGTAGTCCGACTGCCATGCCTACGGAAGCTTCGCGGAGACCTGCACCGGCGTCAAACCCCTGTTGAATTGCGTTAGGAATAATCGCTAGTGGTATGCCAACTATAGCTCCACCGACACCGGCAACGATTCCATCTTTTGTGGCACGTAGTGTTTCGGCAAAACGGAGTGTGTTGATCGAAACACCTGCGGCTATGCGGGCACCGAGCTCGCGGCGATTCCGCACCAATCGATTACCCATAGAGCTCGCCATAGCCATGGCAGATAAACCCATGGCGGCTAGTGATAACACGCCCGTGATGGGCTTTACGTTGGCATTCCAAAAAGTTTCGCTATTACGTCTTATTTGACCTTTTGTAATTACAGCGGCAGGAGCTGTCGTACCTGTCTCTTTGCGCGCTTCGTCGAGAATCGTTTTCGCTGTAGCTGGATCTGTCTCAAGGCTTACCCCGTAAGGGGGTCTATTCGGGTCTTGCGCGAGGCAAGTTTCTAAAGCTTCTATGTCCATGACGCCACTCATGCGGTTCATTGAGGATGCTTCTTTTGTAGTGCCGGCAACCCGCACCGGTACCCCATTCATAATCAACTTTGAACCGATGCGAGCCCCTGAGGCACTATCAA
>DATMOD010000013.1:0-19151 GCA_035568355.1 Patescibacteria group bacterium | reverse complement strand
TCTTCATAAGCTTCATTTTGCACGGCTCTCCAGCCTAATCGAGTGTATTGTGGTCGTACCATGTCGCTTATAAATTGCTGAAGTTGTAGCTCTAAATCTGGTGTACCCTCGACCATCATCTTTAGGTCATTAAGTATGTCTTTAATAATTAGCCAAACTGGATAGCTATCCTCACTCCTATAGGCCTCTAGTAGCTGTAATAATTGCACAGTGGGTTGATAGCCACCTTGGCACAAAAAGAGGCCGTCACTTAAAAGCCCTAAACGATCTATAACCGTAAGCTCTCTACGCGTGACTGACTCCGCCAGTTTAAGAAGGTGTTTTGGATCGTAATTACTTAAGTAAAAGCCGCCACGGCCCCGATTTAGTAAGAAGGGCGTGCTGCTCTTTACATAATCAACACTGACAGTATGGGCATCTAGTAACTCAGTATTAATAACTTCATCGCTCATTAATGGTATTGGCCAAAGATCGGCATTATCTTTCAAGGCGGCTTGCGGGTTAATATAAAAACGTCGTTGGCTTATGTATGTTGACTGAGCGCCTACATGCGCGCTAACTACAGCATGACCGGCTTTGGTTAACCATGGCTGCATAAAACTAGCTATGTCTATATTGGTTTCTGCGGACATTGACTGCCATAGATCATTAGTCACAGCATTGCCATAGGCAAATTGTTTTAGATAGGCTGATAGTCCTTTCTGAAAAATACCAGCGCCTATATAGCTATGTAGCATGTATAAAAGGCTAGCTCCTTTAGCGTAAACGATTGCTGCATCAAACAGAGTTGTAATTTCGGCTGGGTCGCTAACCTCTTGCTGAACCGTCTGCACACTAGCCAGGCCATCACGTTGGTAGGCCAGCATAGTTTCGTCAGTAAAAAACCGAGTCCACATTTGCCATGCGGGGAATAAGTGGTCACACGCTAGGTACGAAGCCCAGGTTGCAAAGCTCTCATTCAGCCATAGATCGTCCCACCACTGCATGGTTACTAGATTGCCGAACCACTGATGAGCTAACTCGTGGGCAATAACCATGGCTACGTATTGCTTTTTCTCTGTTGACGTGTGACCGTCATCCACCAAGAGGCAATTTTCACGAAAAGTAATGCAACCCCAGTTTTCCATTGCTCCAGCACTAAAGTCTGGTAATGCCACTAAGTCACATTTTTTTAGAGGATATGGGACGCCAAAGTAATCATTAAAGAATTGAAGAGTCTTGATAGACGTGTCTAGCGCGAATTTAGTTTGTTGTATTTTATCTGGAGTAGTGTAGACCCGCACCAAAACGCCATCTTTAGTTTTAGCCTGAACGTGGTCAAGGCTACCTACTACCCACGCTAGCAGGTAGGTGCTCATAATAGGAGTTGTCTCGAAGACAGTTATTTGCCTTTTAGAATCAGTTAGATCCTGGGTTTTAATGGGCGTATTAGATATAACAGCTATATTTGGCTCTGTATTTAAAGTCAGATCAAACGTAGCTTTGGCGGCCGGCTCGTCGATGCAAGGGAAAACTTCGCGGGCGTGATGACTCTCAAACTGGGTGGCTAACAGCTCCTGATCCTGGCCATTGAGTTTAAAGTAGCCCGGATACAACCCGTGCATTGGGTCTGTGATTTTACCCTTAAACTCTATGTACACCGTGTGCTCCCCGGCGTTTAGCTGATCTGGGCTGTGCAAAATAAGTTCATCATTCTGATGCTTATCTGTTGTGACGGTTGCACCGTCTAAATTAGCCCTAGTAATCTCTAAATCCTTGGCATGCAGTACAATATCATGGCCAGCTTTTTGTAACTTGCCGGTAATACTGACCGTGCCAGTAAAAGCGCGGCCTGACCGATCTAGTTCTAGTTTAAGCTCGTAAGCCTCAGGTGAAAATATTGTGTGGAGTTGGCGTATAGATGACATGCTCTCTATGCTAGAGGTAAAAATGGTGGAACGCAATACTCTTTAGCACCCGCATTAGCTTAATCCTAAAAGATAGAGTATAATCACTAGTGTACTCATCCGGCCGACTGGTCGGATTTTTTACTGCAAAGCAATAAAAGGATGTAATAATGCAAGATCTGAATCTAAAACAATTGGCAATGTCTATAAAGCAGATTGCTGAAGAAAAAAACCTGTCAGAAGAAATAGTCCACGATATTATCGAGCAGGCTATAGCCGCCGCTTATCGCCGTGACTTTGGCGAAAAAGAACAAGCTGTGCGAGCTAGTGTTAACGCTAACACTGGTGACGTAACTGTTTTTGTTTCTAAAACAGTCGTAGAAGACGGAGATGTCAACGACTCTACAATCGAGATTACTTTAAGTGATGCGCAGAAAATTCGCAAAGATGCCGCTCTAGAAGAAACAGTAGAAGTCACCGACCATCCTACTAGCTTTGGCCGAGTAGCTGCTCAAACTGCCAAGCAGGTTATTCTGCAAAAACTGCGCGAAGCTGAACGTGAAGTTGTACTTAGTGAATACGAAGATAAAATTGGTACGACAATAGTCGGCACTGTCCAAAGAGTTGAGCCCCGTGTAGTACGCGTGGAACTAGGTAAAACAACTGGCATTATACCTCAGTCAGAACAAATCCCTGGTGAGTACTATGGCATTGGTTCACGCATAAAAGTATATTTAAAAGACGTCGAGCACGGACCGCGTGGCCCACAATTAATCTTAAGTCGAGCCTCAGAACAATTTATTGAATATCTTTTCCGCCAAGAAGTTCCAGAGATGGAGAGTGGGGCTGTTGAAATCAAGGCTATTGCTCGAGAAGCCGGTAAGCGCACTAAGATTGCTGTCCACTCTACTGTACCAGGTGTAGATCCAGTAGGAACTTTTGTCGGTGGCCGTGGTAGTAGAGTTCAAGCAGTTATGAATGAAGTAGGCGAGCAAGAAAGAATTGATATAGTCACTTTTAGTGATGACCCCAAAACTTTTATAACCAATGCTCTAAACCCGGCTACTATAGCTAAATTAGTTTTAGATGAAGCTAACAAGCGCGCCAAAGTTATTGTTGACGAAAGCCAGTTATCGATAGTGATCGGCCGTGGTGGTCAAAATGTCCGCCTAGCCTCTAGATTAACTGGTTACGAACTTGATATTGAGTCAGCCAGCGACGCCAATATAGCTCCAGCAGCACCGGCTAAGCCAAAGACTAGCAAACATGTAGAGGATGCTCTCTTGAGTGCCATCGAGGCCACTAACGAGGGCGAAGAAACTAAGTCCTAAGGTAAGGGGCGAGGTGACTCTAAACCTTATTTTGTGTTTTAAGCGCTATCTGACTTTTTCAGATAGCGCGCATCTTGAATAAAACCCCAGTTTAACCTACAATCACTCTGTGTTATTAGCGGCGCTTTAGCTCAGTTGGTAGAGCAGGGGCCTGAAGAGCCCTGTGTCCCCAGTTCGAGTCTGGGAGGCGCCACCAAAATTATCAGCCTATTGTTATATCCTCAGTTATCTTGATTTGAACTTGGCAAGACATTAGGACTACGAGACTCTTCTTTTAAGTACACAAGAAGCCAATAAGCGCATGGTAATAGTGCCAAACAAGCAATAGCACCAAAAACTGCATAGGCTATACGAGGTGTCCCAGCCTGTTGTACTAACAGCCCTGTTGCGCTACTTGCGCCAAGGCCTATCAAGATAGCTAGTGCTTTGAAATTGCTCATTATAGTTGATCGATGCGAGCCAGGTATCCGATCATGTATCATTAGCCGCATGAATGAGCTTGTCGCGTTTAGGCAGCACCACAAGAGATAGCCCAAAAGAAATAGGGGTGTGTTATTGATGCTCATGAATACATAAGCTATTGCAGCACCGCATGTGAGGTAGAGGATCCTCCCCATATCTCCTTTAACAGTTCTTAGTATGACAACATGCAAGATAATAAGCGTTATAATCCCGGCCCCAGAGATCAAGAATCCTCGAGCCCCGGGTCGAAAACCGTGTTCAATCATGGCTGCTTCGTTTACGAACTGGATACACATACCTAACATGACAGAAAAAGTAACCCCCATTAGCACGGTAACGCGCAGATAGGGTGTTGCAAATAGATGTCTCATGCTCTGTATAAAATGCTGGTGATGTGACGCGGTGGATTTAATGTAGTCAGTCCTATTCTGTTCGTCCATGAACGCTATAATAAAGAAACAAGCAAGCCCGGTAATTGCTTCAGCCATAAACGGCAAGCTTTGGTTGAGTGAGAACAAGAGACCACCTGCTGCAGCGCTTGCTAGGATGCCAGCTTGCCCAAAGGTAATCTCCAATGAGTTCATTTTTCGATACATTGTCTTTGAGGTGTTCTTGTGATCGTAGACGAGCGAATCAAGGGCTCCACTCAGGAGCGCCCTTCCGAGGCCATAAAACATAGCAGCAATGAGATAGGCTGAGAATATATGACCAAAAAATACGATCAGCGGGGCTACGCTTAGCACACCCATGCCTAGTAGGCCACTCAACTTTCTGCCATGCTTATCTGCAATAATTCCTGTTGGTACTTCTGTTATAAAACCGCATATACCAATAGCACTGAAGAAGATCCCAACTTGTACGGGCGAGATTGTCTGTATCGCAAACTGGTAAAAGATTGGATACGAAAAATAAAGCGCACCTAAAAACTTATAAGCTAAGTATAATTTTGCAACTCTATCAAGCCGCTCTTTGCTAGCGGCATGTTTTTTTAAGAACATAAAATGCCTCTCCCTTTTGTTTTGAATTTTTATTTTCGTCAAAGAGACGATTACATGAGCCTCTCACAGCTTGTTTTTAGTCTAGCAGCGTTATGAGTTTGTTGATAGTGTCGAAATCACAGCACACTATCAGGCATAATATCGGACCAGCCAGCCGGCGTTATGCCTGCTTATGCTAAACTAGAGCCATGGCGAAATTTTTGCGAGACTTGCTTGATGCCAAAGAACCATTATTCAGTTTAAGCTTGCGACAACTAGAGAAGGCAAGTGGACACCACGGCACAGATACTAAGTTGATAGGCGATATTATTGAGCAGGCTCATCAGGCTACTAAGCAGTTACAATTAGATAATCAAGATACGACTGGCCCGGAATTATATCAGGCTTTATTGGCGCAGGTAGCGAAGCACGACCGACATCTGGCAACGTCTATAGGCGGTAAAGATGTAGACAATGTACTAGAGATGCAGCCTCTGATTCTTAAGGCCGTAGAAAAGATAGACATGCCTCGTAGCTGCTGGGTATTAAAAAATAGCGTAGCTAAAGATTTTTTACGACAAAATCCACCAAAAGAAGTTATGAAGGTGTTGGGCCATAGCTCAGTCGAATCGATGCTTAAGCACGAAAATCTGGCTGAAGTTTTCGGTGCTCTACGCTTTGCTGAAAGCCCTGAGTGGTTGAGCGGATTTAATGATGGCTATAGCACTGTCCAGCCGACGGACTTTGTCCGGCGTGAAATCCAAATAGTGCAAATGCCGATTGAAAAGTGGGGCAATATTGCTCGGTCTTTTATTGCCAAGAAGCGACACAATATAACCCATCTTAAAGAGTTAGGTGTGATTTTAGTTTTGCCACTAGAAGAAGAATACATGAAGGGTATAACCCTCAAGATCTTGCCATTGATATTGCATTATTTTAATGAGATCCGTTTATATAGTGCATTTTTTAAGCTCAAACAGGTACAGCCAGGTTTTGGTAAGATCTTCGCAGATACACTTAATGCTGACCCAGATCTGGGACCTATAATGGCTGGTCAGAATGTGCATTGGCGTGTTATTCAGCGCTATTTTGGTAAACTGGGTGACGAAGCACACCCAGAGATCTTTAGCCCACACGTCCAACCAGAGGACTTGCACTGGCGTTCGGCAGAAGAGACTTTATACAGGATTGACCCTGAACTCGCTTTCTGGCGTAATCTAGACTACGTAGGTGTACTAAAAGATAATTTGCCTATAAGCTTTAACCTAATGGATATTAGCCTGAGTTATTCTAACGACGTGCCTTACGAAAAGCATTATGTTTATCATTTCCGTGAAAGCTTGTGGAACGAGATTTTTATGCGCTATATGGGGCATAAAAATTTGGAGAGTCAGGTCCTGAAACAACTAGATAACGACATGATTAGCCCGGAGAAATTATCAGTATGAACAAATTCCAGATTTGCGTATCAGGAGCCCATGCCGGCTCAACAGTAGAGCACGCGCACCTACTAGCTTATGCCGTAGGCGGTGCTATAGCCAAGGCCGGCCATGTATTAACAACCGGCGCTACCATCGGTTTGCCACAATATGCTGCCAGAGGTGCTAAAGAGGCTGGCGGTTTGTCAATTGGTTTTTCGCCAGCTTCTAGCCATCGCGAGCATGTCAAATCATATCGCTTACCAGTCGAGGAGTTTGATTATATAAATTACACTAGTTACGACTACGTAGGCCGTGACTTATATTTGGTTCGTTCTAGTGACGCAGTCATTACGATCGGCGGTGGTATGGGTAGTTTACATGAGTTCTCGACGGCAATCGAGAGTCATAAGCTTTGCGGGGTTTTACTGGGTAGTGGCGGACTAGCCGACTTTATACCGACAATAATTAGTAATGTTATGACACCCAATAAAAAACAGATTATTTTTGACACTGACCCAGCTCGCCTAGTTGCAAGTGTGGTGGCTGCATTAGACAAAGAATATGCTGATCTATTAATTGCGCCAGTAGAGACCAACGTACAACGCAGTTCTACTCAAGGCCGCGGATAGTTTTAAATGTCCTGCGAACGTAGGTTGTGAGCAAGCTCAGAGAAGCTTGCAAGCTCTAAATCCTCAGTGCATGAATCACAAAAAGGTTCCCCGCTAAGGATACTTGAGAATCCCTCAAGAGTTGCCGCTGCATGCATTATACAGACAGGATCTTTGCAATGGTCAAGAGCGAAGGAGTGACTTATTTCGTGGACGGTGGTTCCGACCAACGCGGAACATGTTGGATCGACGAGGCTCAAGCCTGGCTCAGCAGTGACCATAATTTTGCTTTCGACTATCCTCCTGCCCATTTTTAGCCTATTGCATACTCCTATTGCGCCATCTGCACCGTCAATGTCACGACCAGTGAAGAGTAGTGTGTGGGGTGCTCTACCCAAACGAACACGCTTCTCGCTCAAAGGATTGTCGGGGATCGCAATAGCGACACCTTCTAGAGATTCAAATACTAAATGGCATGAAAATCGACCCAGAATATGGGCTGATACTTCTATGGCGTTCAAGACTTCTGATCGGCTGACTGCAAACTCACCTCTAGCCTCGTAGAAGGGGCTGATCGATCTAACGGGAGAGTGCTTTGACATATGCTTCACTATAACATTTTATTATAGTCTTGTCAAATCTCTAACTAGTACACACGATTCAAGAGTATTATATAACCCGATTGATCTCTTCGATGGTTGTTAGCCCAGCGCAGGCTTTAAGGATGCCGTCTTGCAAGAGGGTTACCATGCCATTCTTTTTGGCGGCTTGTTCTATAGCTTCGGAATCTATATTTCGCACATCACCGCGCAAGAAGCCCTGAATAGTACGATCAATAGTTAGCTGCTCCATAATTACCATACGGCCAATGTAGCCGAACGGAGCAGCCGCAGACTTGCCAGGGTGATATAAATTCAGTGTATCAAGATTGGGTTTGTCGGTGCCTTTAGGTAGATCCTTCAAAATATCAGCAATATAGTTTTTGGTGGCCTCATCAGGTTTATAAGCAACTTTAGTGTCATCATCTAGCCTACGCACTAGCCGTTGGCCCACCACTAGTTGCACAGCGGTTGCAAAGATTGGATTTTGCCCGATCATGTCTATTATTCGGCTAAAAGCTGCCGATGCCGTAGCAGCATGAAAAGTGCTAAGCACCAGATGCCCGGTTATAGCTGCCTGGATAGCTGTCTTAGCAGTATCTACATCACGGATTTCACCCACCATAATCACATCAGGGTCAAAACGTAGTACGGCACGTAGTTTCTCGGCAAAACTATCACCACTATCAGTTGGAACGGGAATCTGCGTAACACCTGGGATACTGTATTCTACAGGGTCTTCTAAGGTGACTATTTTACGGGTGGCCTCATTGAGGGCATTAAGCACGCTATAGAGCGTAGTGGATTTGCCTGAGCCAGTTGGGCCAACGATCAGCACCATGCCATGTGGATGCTTAACAATTGCGTCAAACTGCTGTTGCTGACTAGTGCTCATGCCTAGATGTGTTAGGTTTAGCAAGCTGGTATCAAAATTAAAAAGACGCATTACAGCATCTTGGCCATATATAGTTGGCACTGTCTCTATACGCATATTGAGCATTCTTGTGCTGCCGTCTGGCCGCTTGATGTCTTGTTGCATGTGGCCAGTTTGAGCGTCATCAGAAGCTGTAGAAATATTTGACCGACTGGCCAGTGATGCTACTAAAGTTCGATATTTGTCGTGCGACAAAGTGGCGATGGGGTGTAGAGTGCCATCAATTCTGAAACGCACGCGCACATCATCTCGTTGATTTTCTAGATGGATATCGGAGGCATTTAACTGATCAGCTTGTTTAATCAGATAATTTAGAATGTCATCTGACCGCACGGTGTCTAGAGTGTGCGAAACATCAGTAATTGTTGAGCTATCACCCTCGGTGGCGATTTTGACATCATCATAAACAACCTTTTTGGGAGGGTCATACAGCAACATTAATTCTCTAAAACCACTGTTACTGATCACTAAGAACTGTAAGACTCGGTCGGCAAAGCGCTCACGTAGTTGGCGCAGGAGTTTCTGTGGAGTGTTAACGGTTATACCGAACACTAAAGGCTCGTCTTTGTTGCTGTCTCTAAGTGGTACCAACTGTGCTTTGTGCATTTCGCTTATCGACATAACCCCGATTGCTAGTGGCCAGTCGCCGTTTATCTGGCGTGTATCAAAATACTCCAACCTGAGCAGCTTAGAACGTCCGAGCGTATTCTGCTCTTCTTGCTCGCGGAATCTTTCTTGTTGGGCCATTGCATCCATATACCTATTGTAACAAACCGCAAGCATAATGAAGCGAGAATTCCAGGGTGACTCCTTGGAATTCTTGGGATTAAGATCTAGGTGTTAAAATCAGGTATCATGCATTTAGTAGTTATTGCTCACAATATCAGAAGCACGCACAACGTAGGGTCTATTTTTAGAACCTGCGATGGATTTGGCGTAGATAAGCTCTATTTAACTGGTTACACGCCCTATCCAAGCTCACCTGGCGATAACAGGCTGCCGCATTTGGCCGAGAAACTAACAAAGCAGATAAGCAAAACTGCTCTGGGTGCTGAGAAAGTGGTAGCTTTTGGGCACGCTGATAATCCAGTGGGCTTAATAAAGCAGTATCAGAAGGATGGCTTTACTATAGCTGCATTAGAACAGTCCCATGACTCGATCTTGCTGCCTGAATTCAGTCAGATACCTAAAAAGTTAGTGTTACTGCTCGGCGAAGAAGTCCACGGTATCCCACCCGATCTTTTGGAAATGTGCGATGTGACACTCGAGATACCAATGGTCGGCAAAAAGGAATCGTTTAATGTCAGCGTAGCTGCTGGGATAGCTTTGTATGCCATAACTATCTAGAGTTGATTTGGCTCAACACAAATGTCTACTTTCTACTCTAATTCGAGCCCTCAACTCGTTGATTTAATTACACATCTATAGTAAGTTGTGAAGCATAATTTAGGAGTAGCTATGAGTAATAATGAAATTACTGATGGGGCATCAGCCATTACGGATATTATCGGCATGGAAGACTATGATAGTCTAGACCCGAATTTTTCTGACGCGGAGAACAGATCTGAAGTAATTGGCTCTGTGGTCCTGGCTAAAGTGGTTAGCTGGGAGGGTTTTCCCTGTAAGTTTCCGGGCAGTGGTGATTGCGTAGACCTTAGTTGCTTAGAATGGGGGCAGTGTCAGTGGAATAGCAACGAGGGTTAGCTAAGGTATTATATAGTTAAGCTTGCAGCGCCACGCAATCCTCGCCGTATAGCCCAATAATATGTTGTTGCAATTCAGCTTCAGCGGCTACCTTGAACGGCAGGCGAATGGCTGATTTTTTATCAGCACCTAACACTAATACGACCTCACTGCTACCAGGATATTGATTGAAAGTCTGTTTGAGCTTAAGAAGTGTGTGATGGTCTGCTGGGTCTTTAACATGCACATATAATTTAGTGGATGGCAATGTAACTTTAGTCCCCACGACTTGTTCAGCTTCTGGCTTTTTTTCTTTTGGAGCCTTAGCTTTTTTGCCAGTCGGTTTATAGGCGTCTAGTTCTTCTTCGGTTATAAAATTGATCTCGGCGGCGATAATCTTGACTTCGTCGGTCACCCTGCCTTCCTTGTCTTTAGCAGATATCTTGCCCTTAACGCGCACCACAGCATCTTGTGCTAATTGTTCACCGACTGTTTCGTAGAGCTTAGGGAAAACAATAATTTCAGAACTACCAACTTTATCTTCTATAGCCACAAAAGCCATCTTGTCGCCATTTTTAGTATTTATAACTCGTGAGGTAGTAATAAGACCACCGATTATAATCTGTTTGCCATCCATCTCTTTTGTAATCATGCTTATTGGTACAGTTTGCTCTTCAAAGTAACTGTCGTAGCGGTCTAGGGGGTGAGCGCTAAGGTATAACCCGAGTAACTCTCGCTCCCATTGTAATTGCTCACGTTCGCTATGGCGGGTTGGGGTAGAATCTAACTGCAAAGCCGGTATTAAAGTCTCAAGCAGGTCGCCAAATAAGTTAGATTGGCCGCTAGCTGCATCTTTTTGAGTCTTGCTGGCATAAGCCAATATATTGTCTAGGTTAAATAGCAAATCCGAACGATTGCCTAGACTGTCAAAAGCCCCGGCCTTAATAAGGCTTTCCCAAGACTTACGATTGACCATGCGATTACTTACCCGCTTGGCAAAGTCTTCTATGGATGTGAATTTGCCACTTTCCTCGCGAACTCGGATAATTTCTTCGACAGCATTGCTGCCAACGTTCTTAACAGCATTCATGCCAAAGCGAATTTGCTTGGTATCAGGTACTACTGCGAACTCAGCAAAAGATTGGTTAACGTCTGGAGCCAAAACCTGCATATCCATGTGTTGGCATTCGGCAATCTCAATAGCTAGGCGATCGGTGTCATCTTGGTCGCTGGTCATCAGGGCGGCCATAAAGGCGGCTGGATAGTGAGATTTAAGGTAGGCAGTCCAGTAAGCGATCAGGGCATAGCAGGCTGAATGAGATTTGTTAAAACAGTAAGCACCGAAGGCTTCAATCTGCTTCCAGAACTTTTCCATATCATCCCGATTGGCGCCACCAAGCTCCACGGCACCATCAATAAAAGCTGGTTTCATCTTAGCCAGTACTTCTGGTATCTTTTTAGCAACGCCCTTACGCAGCGTGTCGGCTTGGCCACCGGTAAAACCGCACAAATCTTTAGAGATCTGCATGACTTGTTCTTGATAAACTAATACGCCGTATGTGTTCTTGAGGGCGTCTTCCATTTTAGGGTGTAGATATCTAATCTTTTTTAAGCCGTGCTTACGAGCGATAAAATCATCTATAAACTGCATCGGCCCAGGTCTATAAAGAGCGCCCATAGCAATAATGTCATCAAAGACGCTTGGTTTAAGTTCGCGCAGATAACGCTTCATACCAGCGGACTCAAACTGGAATACCCCTGTTGTATCGCCGTTGCCAAACAGCTCAAAGGTCTTAGCGTCATCTAAAGGTATATCCTCAAGTATAATTTCCTTATTATGGACCCTCTTAATAATCCGCAGGGCATTCTTAACGATTGACAAGTTGCTAAGCCCAAGAAAGTCAATCTTTAGGAGCCCGAGGTCTTCGACTTGCGTAAAAGTATATTGGGTTGCTACCACTCCTTTTTGAGCCATCTCTAGTGGCACAAATTTTACTACTTCATCAGGCGCGATTACTACCCCAGCGGCATGCACTCCATGGCTGCGGATGGTACCGTCCAGAATCATTGCGAAGTCAAAAACTTGCTTGGCGGAGGGGTTTGATTCGTACTCTTTTTTTAGATCAGGGTCTTTCTCTACGCTAACCCTGAGCGGGGTGTGGCGACCTTGGACGGGTTGTGGAACAAACTTAGCCCAACGATCTGCATCAGCGTACGGTACTTGCATGACCCTAGCTACGTCACGGATAGCGTTGCGAGCAGCCATCTTGCCAAAAGTAGCAATATTAGCTACTCTGTTTGCGCCGTATTTATCTGAACAATACTTTATAACTTCATCACGCCTGGTGTCTTGGATGTCGATATCTATATCAGGCATGCTGATTCGATCTGGGTTAAGAAAACGCTCAAAAAGCAGACCATAATGTAGTGGGTCAAGCTCAGTAATCTTTAAAGCGTACGAAATTATAGAACCAGCAGCCGAACCTCTACCGGGCCCGAACACTATACCCTGGTCTTTGCCCCATGTAATGAAGTCCGATACGATAAGCATGTAGCCGTTGAATCCCATACTACTTATAACATCAAGTTCGTACTTGGCCCTGGTGTTAACCTCTTCGGATAACAGCTGTTTTATTGTTTTCGCATCTAGTTTGTTTGACTCTTGTTCGGTCTTACCGCCATAGCGCCAGGCTAAACCTCGGTAGACGGATAGGTGCAAGTAGCTTTCTTCAGTTTCGCCTTCTGGCACATCAAACTTTGGAATCAAGATCTTGCCAAATTCTAGTTCGACGTTACACCTATTAGCGATAGCCTTAGTGTTGGTTATAGCCTCCGGGTATTTTTCGCCCCAGCGCTTTATGACGTCTTGCGGATCAGTTACAAACAAGTCAAAATCTTTTAAACTCATTCGGTCTTGATCGTTCAAAAAAGAACTAGTGCCTACGCAAAGTAATATTTCGTGAGCATCACGGTCCTCATGTTTTAGATAGTGAGCATCGCAGGTTACCACCACTGGGATATCTAGTTCTTTGCCAAGTTGTAAAAGTTTGGTATTTACCTTCTTTTGCTCGTCCCAATTTTGATGATCTTGAATCTCAAGGTAGTAGCGATCGCCAAAAATTGATTTGTGCCACTCAGCGATTTCGCGTGCTTTGCTGTCATTATCGTGTCTTAGGTTCTCACTTACTTCGCCGCCGATACACCCGGATAATACAATTAAGCCCTCGTTGTATTTCTCTAATAGGGCATGGTCAATTCGGGGCTTGTAATAAAATCCATCTAAATTAGCGATAGTACTCAACCGCATTAGATTTTGATAGCCGGTTTGGTTCATGGCTAGTAGGATTAGGTGATATCGCTGCTTATCTTTTTGCGGGTCTTTGTCGGTATGGCTTCGTTCGGCAATGTAGGTTTCCATGCCGATTATTGGCTTAATGCCAGCTTTCTTAGCTGCTTGATAAAATTCTATTACGCCAGAAAGCGTGCCGTGGTCGGTAATCGCCACAGAGTCCATGCCCAATTCTTTCACACGCGTTAAAAGATCTGGGATTTTTTGCAAACCATCCAAGACGCTGTAATGTGTATGATTGTGCAAATGCACATAATCAGATGACTTAATCTGTTGATCGCTAGACATTTACCCTCACTCAGCAATACTCAAAATACTACTACAAGTATAACTCAGGTCTAGCTAGATAGTTCAGAATCTCAAATTCACACCAGTTGGATTATTTACGCTCAGTGCTATACTTAATTCATGGATAACTCAACCCAAACGTTAGTGATTTTTCTCTCTGTGACATTGGCGGTCTTTCTAGTTTTATCAATCGTGCTTGTGTCATATCTAATATCTATCGCTATGCAAGTGAGGCGGATTATTGACAGTGCCGAGCGTACCGTAACCACTGTAGAAGAAGTTGCCAGCAGCATACAAAAAACTGTTGCTCCAGCAGTGGCTTCGCAATTTATGCTAAATCAGTTCAAGCGACTAGTTGATATTTTTGGTGAAAAAAAGCAAACCAAAAATAAAGATGAGCAAGAGAGAGGGAAATAATATGAGCCATACCAAGAAAAAATTTAGTGTCGGCTTATTACTAGGTGCAGCCATAGGTATAGTTACTGGCTTGCTTACAGCGACCAAGAGTGGGCAAGAGGCAAGAGACGAGCTACGCGGGAAGGTAAAAGATGTTAAAAAAAATATTGATCATAAGCTAGAAGATGTTAAAGCTAGAACCGAAGATGTGACTACCGAAGCTAAAAAGACGGCCGAGACCGTTAAGCAAACAACTGTGGATGCAGTCGAAAACGTCAAAAAGACCGTTCGTGACCTGGCTGATGGTGTAGTAGAATCTGAACATCAAACGACTGCCGATAGCAAAGATGCCAAATCTAAAAGATAATTTGTCTAAGGACGCCGTTAAGGCGCTGGCTGAGGAATTGTTCGAGGATTACTATAAAGGACGTTGGCGGATTTACAAACTCAATCTGTTTCGTGGTATCTTCTTTGGCCTTGGTACAGCTATCGGCGGCACTATCATTATCGCCGTCTTAGTGTGGTCTCTGTCCCTCTTTGATCAGCTGCCGTTTGTGGGGGACTTCGTACAAACCATAACAAACTCGGTAGATCTCAGCCGCCAGAAGTAAAAGAGCTAGCTTCCCAGTTAGTCTGAGCGCTAAAGCATGTTTTTAGCTGAGCTATCACCACACTACTCACCTTTGCTATAGTTCATTAAACATGCTATAATCACACGCGTTCCGACCTCGATCAAGGAGAGAAGATGTACTTCACAAAAGAAGGACCCATGCAGAAACCCCCAGCGGGCAGGGCATGGATTGTCGCCATGGTGCTTGCTGTCGTGGCAATCACTTTGGGTGTGTGGAGTGGTCGCCACCAAAGCACGTCACCCGCGACGAAAGACCCGGCCATCGTCAGCAGTACTGTGATGGTGGATCTCCCGCCTTCACATATGTTCGACAACATGCGAGGTCAGATTATGACCCGATATGAGTTGTCGGTGCCGGAGGTGCCGGCCGTACAGGCTCAGGCATACTATGTCGATTCGACCGGACGTCCTCGTGTCTTGAAAGGCCCTTTCGTACGGGCCTCGGGAGCGACGACCGTTCGGGGCATCCTCGTTTGCGTCTTGCCTCCAGGCACCGACAAAGCGCACCTTGATTGGTCACTCCGAAACGTAGTGGCCTTTGGGGCTCGGATCGATGTAGGGTCAGAGGGCACGATGGTGCTCGAGGCGCTAGGAGGGCAAGGCGCCTTCCGCGACACACTTGACCAGTGTGTCGCCACCAGCTTGCCTGGCTGACACGCCTGACCGGAGGCGGCAAGTCAGCTTCCTACACCAACCCCGTTGGCTGCTCGAGCTGCTTCAAGTGAAGCCTCGCGGCCAGCGGGGATTTCACTTGTAAAAATCTATTATTTTTTGCCCCCATTCCATTCAAGCAAGTGCTTTTGAGCTTTTTGCCCGTCGAGTTTGCCAAAAACATACCAGTTTGCCACGGTGATTTTATAGAGTTTGTGACCATCATCGCGCATGGCGTCGGCCAAGATATCATCTGGATGCTTTAGATTATTCTTAATAAGTGCTGCCACTTTATTTTGGTCGTCACCTGGCTGCATCATTGCTGCCTTGCCTTCAAAATAAACGCCCATAGGATATTCACCTAGAGCGTGCTGGCGTACTATATTGCCTGCAACGCTGGGGTTTTCGGCAATTTCTTGGCTATGTCGACGAGAGGCTAGCGATCGAAAGTAAAGGTTCAGATTGTCGTCATAAACAAAGTGCACTTCACAAACCCACGGCTTGTTGTTTTTGCTGGTGCCTAATGACATATGCACTATTTGCGGTAGATATTCGCGTATTGCTTTTTCTATGTCGATTTCCATTTGAATTAGCTCCTAAATTTCATCTAATCGGCTTTGTAGATAAACCCTAAAGTCAGCACCTAAGTTTTTGTCTACCAGCGCGTGATCAACAATAGCTTGCAGATAGTGTAACTTGTCGCCGGCGTCGTGCCAAACACCATCAATTACACGCCCATATACTGGCATCGTTTGGGCTAGTTTGTTAATGGAATCAGCCAAAACAATCTCATCACCAACCCCAGTTTCTTGTTGGTTGATAAATGGTAATATGTCTGGTGTCAGCAGAAAACTACCAACTGATGCATAGAGTGATGGAGTGTTTTCTGCGCCTGGTTTTTCTACTAGGCCCTTAAGTTTAAATGTTTTTTCGTCAAACTCACTTTCGATAGTCACCATACCGAGCCTACTTGCATCGGCTGCTGCTACTTTAGTCAGCGAGATGACCGAATGCCCAGTTTGCTTGTAGGCCTCAAGTAATTGGACAGGGTAGGGGACGGACGTGCGAAAAAAGTCATCAGCAAACAACACAAAAAAAGGTTCGTCGTTTAACAAGTGCTGAGCGTTCAAGATTGGCCTGGCGTTACCTTTTGGCGTGCCTTTTTGTCGCACATATATAAAGTTTGCCATCTCGGCTACCGCTTTGATTTGCTCGGCTAATTTAAGCTTGCCACGGCTGATTAAATCGTTCTCTAGCTCTTCTGACCTATCAAAATGGTCTTCTACCGGTCGCTTTGTATAACCAGTAACAATTATTATATCTGTTACGCCTGCCGCTACCAGTTGTTCCACAATAATCTGTATAACTGGCTTATCAACAATCGGCAGCATTTCTTTAGGCATAGCCTTAGTTTGCGGCAAAAACCGTGTGCCTACCCCGGCAGCAGCAATAATTGCTTTAGTGGGAAGTTTAATAGCCATATTTCAGATCTCCTTAATTCATTAACATCAAAGCAACTTCTTCAGCAGTTCCTTAACAACGCCCGGGTTAGCTTTGCCTTGGCTGAGCTTCATAACTCTACCGACTATAAAGCCAACGGCTCTGTCGTTGCCGGCTTTTATGTCGTCTACCGCTTTTTTGCTAGCTGGTTCGGCCAAGACTTCTGTGATTATTTTTTCGATGGCTACCAAATCGTTTTCTTGCAATAGCCCATGTTTTTTGGCAAAGGCTCGAACGTCAATAGATTGGTCTTCAGCCGCGATTTTGAATAAAAGTTCGTCAGCGGCATTCGAGCTCAGTTCTTTTGCCTCAAAAAGTTTGAAGGTGTCCATAAAATGATGTGCAGCTGGGATTAATGAATCTGGGTTCTCGTCGAGACGCGCTACAAATCGATTGACTAAAAAGTTAACCACAAATTTAGCGGCAGCTGGGCCCATGATCTTACCGATTGCCAGCGGGTTATCTAGATAACTACCCCCATGAGTGGCATATTGAATAATAAGCGTCTCGGCAGAGACAGGATCAATGCCGTAAACAGCCAGCTCCTGACGAATTTGGTTGGGCAAAGCCGGCATGTCGTCTCTAATCGTATTGATTTTCTTATCTGTCAGCTCGATTGGGGGTAAGTCAGCATCTGGGAAGTAACGATAATCATTGGCATTTTCTTTGCTGCGCTGGCTGAAGGTTTTCTGCTTGGCATCATTCCAGCCACGAGTTTCTTGCTCGATTCTACCGCCAGTGGCTACTATTTCTACTTGGCGTTTGAACTCATACTCGGCTGCTTTTTCTACACTGCGGAAAGAATTAAGATTTTTGACTTCAGCTCTGGTGCCCCACTCGGTATCTGACTTTTTAGCCACTGAGATGTTAACATCGAATCGCATATTGCCTTGATAAAGGTCACCATCGGTTACCCCAGCAAACTTCATTAGCAGATAAAGCTCTTGCACGTAGGCCTTAGCCTCGGCAGGGCTGTGCATGTCGGCCTCCGACACTACCTCGATCAGAGGCGTACCAGCTCGGTTAAGATCAACTAGACTATAATCAGCACCTTCTGGGTGGGTCAGCTTGCCAGCATCTTCTTCTATATGTGCTCGGTTGATACGCACTACAAAAGTCTTATCACCAAATGGCACCTCGATTTTGCCGACACCAACCGTCGGGCGCTCAAGTTGAGTAATCTGATAACCTTTTGGCAAATCAGGATAAAAATAATGTTTACGATCAAAACTGCTAATTTTAGCAATCTCGGCGTTAAGTGCGATACCAGCTCGTATAGCTAAATTCACCACTTCTTTATTCAAAACCGGCAATGTGCCCGGCAGACCAAAACAGATTGGCGAGACTGTAGTGTTTGGCGCTTTGCCACGAGCATCATTGTTTGCACCACTAAAAAGTTTGGTTTTGGTGCGCAATTGTACATGGCACTCTATACCTATGGTCGGTAGGTATTCGTCAAAGACTTCTTTATTGATCATAGTGCCCCCAAGCTTTTTAACGCAGCTTTAAATTTGCCAAGGGCTCTGTCTACGGATATCTTGTTAAGGCGGACGTCGTTTTCATGAGCGATTTGGTTACGTAATTTGTGCGCCTGCCAAACTCCGTCGTTGTCAGCCAAAGCTGACCGAGCATCTCTAAGGCGCTCTCCCATGGTCTTGCCTGGGTAGCCGTTCGCCTGCAGAGCTTGGTCTAGTAACTTATCAGCTTCAATAATCGCTAACTGCCAGGCAGTCTCGCCTTGGCCTCTCAGCACTTCTATACGGCGCCATCGCTTGGCAAAATCTTCACGATCAAGTCGGCTGCCACGATTCGAACTTACTACAATCCAAAATAACAATCCCAGCCCGATTATAAGTACAAACAAGAATAGAATGATTTGCGGGTTGATCATTTGGTGCCCTCCAGCTGAGCTGCTACAGCCAGTAGCCTGGCATCTGTTTTTTGGGCACCAATAAGCTGTAAACCAATTGGTAGACCGCTAGAGTCATTGCCCACCGGTAAACTAAGAGCTGGCAAACCAGCTAAACTGGCCGATACAGTCATAATGTCCGCCAGATACATCTTTAGAGGGTCTTTGGTGTTTTCGCCCAGTTTGAAGGCGGTAGTAGGAGTAACTGGGCCAAGTAAAACATCATATGTCTCGAAGGCTTTACTAAAATCATTAATCAACAAAGTCCTGGCTGTCTGGGCTTTACGATAGTAGGCGTCGTAGTAGCCGCTTGACAGTACATAAGTGCCAATCAAAATGCGCCGTTTATTCTCGGCATTAAAGCCAGCATCACGTGATAAGCCGTAGACTTCATCTAGATTTTTAGCTTCTTCTACACTAAGACCGTATCTGATGCCATCGTAGCGGCTCAGATTAGAGCTAATCTCTGCTGGCACCACAATATAATAAATCGCCAACGCCAAATTAAGAGTCGGCAGACTGACCT
>DATMOD010000012.1:0-9017 GCA_035568355.1 Patescibacteria group bacterium | reverse complement strand
TAGAATGACGAGATTTGGATGTCTCGTTATGGTGGGCAACAACGGCGGATACTCTATAGCCCGCATCAATGAGTGCCTGTAGAGTAGGGGCGCTATTAGGGCTAAAACCAGTACTTAACCTCTCATTACCAAAGAATACTAGATTGGAGGATTTTTTCATGGTTCACCTTGATTAGCTCGCCTTTTTTAGTTAAGTGAAAAAAGGCATCTTGTTGTTTTATGTGGTCAATAAATAATATACCATTAGTGTGGTCTATCTCGTGTTGTAAGACGCGCGCCAAAAAACCCTCAGCTCTTATCCTGAGTTCATTGCCATCGCTACCAATGGCGCTTACTCGTACTTTTGGATAGCGAGGCACTAGGCCGTAGAGATCCTTTACGCTTAAGCAGCCTTCTTGATCAAAAACTGGTTTACCTTCGGCTTTAATGACCTTAGGGTTTATGAGTGTGATGAAGGATCGGTCATCTTTATCTTCAAAATTGTTACGTATAATCACTATTCTGTATAGCCTGTCGATTTGAACAGCTGCCAAAGCTACGCCAAACTCGTGTTGCCGGTGGTCTTCCCAATCTAGTGTGGCTGATTGCATGTCATCGATAAGCTGCAAGACAGTTTGATCGATAATCTTAATAGGCCTGGATTTGTGCCTCAGATGAGGATTTGGGAGGGTAATAATTGTGTCTCGAGTCATAGTCTGCTAGTAATACCTATTTATATGTCTATAGTATAGTGGCTGGGTCAAGGTCGGCCTGCCATTTTGGGGGCGATGCCTTAGCAATGGCTACAATATTAGCTCTTTGTTTGCTTTTTATAATTAGCTGCCAACGATAGTTGCCGTGCAATCTTTCGTAAAACGCTGGGGCTGGGCCAAGTATCGTTACATTTGGCCACTGTGATTTAAGATCGCTTGCCATTCGCTTGGCAGCCCGGATAGCCCCTAGTTCGGTCTTGTAACTACATGTTAATTTTAGCAGATATATAAAGGGCGGGAATTGCATACTTTTTCTGTTTTGTAATTGCTGATTATAAAAGCTTTTAAAATTACGGCTGATGGCTTGTTGAATAATTTTGTGTTCTGGCAGATATGTCTGCACTACCAGTTTTGTTTTATGATCAGTACGACCAATCCGGCCTGCCACCTGATATATTAACTGAAAAACTCGTTCCTCAGCTTGGTAGTCTGGTAAATACAGGCCAATATCAGCTTGAATAATACCAACTGCTCTCAAATTCGGCAAATCTAGCCCCTTCGCTAGCAGCTGGGTGCCAATTATTATATCAATATCACCGTCGTATAACTCCTGGTACCTAGACTGTATAGTAGTATCTTTTGTATTATCGGCGTCAAAACGGGCTATCCTAGAGTGGGGGAATAATTTGTTCAACGCTTCTTCGATCAGTTTTGTGCCAACCCCTTGTATTACAACGTCTGGCTGGTGACAGATTGGGCAACTAGATACCATAGATTGGTTCTTGCCGCATATGTGGCAAACCAGTTTGTATTGATCGGCGTGTAATGTCTGAGGTATCTGGCAAGTCGGGCAGAGTGCTTGCCATTGACACTGTTTGCATAAAATCGCGGAGGCTGTGCCGCGGCGATTATGGAAAATCAAAACCTGTTTTTTATCTTTTATGGTTTGATCTATGGTTTCTAGTAAAGCGTCTGATAAAAATTGATGACGGCGAAATTTATCGCGATTTTTATTATCGACTAACTCTATCTCTGGTGTCGGTGTCTTGATAGCAGTAGACATAAGCTCTACTATGGGGGCCTTGGTTAGCTCGGCAACATAATAATCGCTAACTGTAGGTGTAGCACTGCCGAACACGACCAGAGCGTCATGGAATCTACCTAGCATAGTTGCAGCCCTCAGGGCTGAATAGCGTGGAGATTGTTCTTGCTTATAACTGGGTTCGTGGCATTCATCTAGAACGATTAACCCGATGTCAGCTAAAGGCATAAAAAGTGCCGAACGGGGGCCGATTACTATTAGTGGCGTGTTGGCGTTTAGGCACTGTAGCCAGGCTAAGTGACGCTGAACCTCAGTCATACCTGAGTGCGTGAAAACTACATTCTTAAAATGGTTCTTAAACTCCGCTATCAGTTGAGGAGTCAAAGCGATTTCTGGTGCTAATATGATACTTGATTTATTAGCGGCGTATTGTTTCTTGGCAAGTTCTATATAAATCTGAGTTTTGCCTGATCCTGTAACGCCGTGTAGTATGCACGTACCACTTTTTTTATTCGTAAATGCTGTGACAGCACGAGCTTGCTCGGCATTGAGTAATATATTTGTGCGATGTCTTGTGGCTGATTCTGTTTGATGCTCTGTGAGCCGTCTTTTCTTGTCTATCCCTGTTGGTAGGAATGTCTGCAAAACAATTGCTAATGGGGTTGCATAGTACGCACTCACCCAATTGGCTAAGTCCAGTAGAGGGCCTGGTAGGGGTTGATTAATTAGTGTTGTGACTATTGGCTTGGTCTCAAAAACCGGTCTTTTAGACACTTTAGCGATTATAACCGCTATTAAAATGCGTTTATTCACGCTAACTTTCACAACTGTACCAATGGGTAACTCGTCTTCGTGATGGTATGTATAAGCATCTTGGTCTTTTCTGACGATGCTGGTTGGTGCCACGAGATAATATTGCATAATACTAAGAGTATAATGTCTGGTACACTTTAAGTAGTATGTATTTTAATTCACGTGCCGAAGCCGGGCAAAAACTGGCGGACGAGCTTGCAACCTACAAAGATAACTCACCACTGGTTGTGGCTTTGGGTAATGGGGGGGTTATTGTTGGCGAACAGATTGCCAGGCAGCTTAAAGGCACCCTGACACTTTTTTTGTCTGAAGCCATAGACTTGCCAGGGGAGGGCGTTATTGTTGGGACGGTTCACCAGGGTGGTGGCTTCACATATAGCTCTGAACTATCGGGTGGTGAGATAGACGACTATTATGCCGAGCTTCATGGTTATATAGAGGATCAAAAACGTGAAAAAGTCTCTAAGATCAATCGCTTGCTGAGTACTAGTGGTCTGCTTGAGCTTGAGATGTTAAAAGACAAGACTGTGATTGTAGTATCGGATGGACTTAAAACTGGCGCTTCTTTGGATGCTATGATGGACTTTTTAAAGCCAGTTAAGCTCAAGCGTTTAATTATAGCTACGCCGGTCGCATCAGTTGCATCAGTCGATCGGATACACATAGCGGCCGATGAGATACATTGTTTGTCTGTAACAGATAATTATGTCAGTACCAATCATTATTATAGTCTGGATGAAGACTTAAGCCGCAAAGGCACACTCACTAGACTGAGCAATTTTATGAATGGGGTGCAAAATTAGTTTTTTGAGCTTACTCAAGCTTGCTCGTAGCTGGCATGAGCTGTAGAATTATTAGCAACAGATCAAATTAAAAAGGTCCGACCAAGAAAGAAAAAGTTATGCTGGATGTATTCATTACTTCTAGAGTGCGAAGAAAAATAGTGGTAGTTTACGCAAAATATCCAGACTTTAGAACTCATGTGCGTGGGTTGGCTAAACTTATCAAAGAAGACCCTGGTAATATCCAGCGCGAGCTAAAGCGTTTAGAAAAGACAGGTTTTTTGTGTTCTGAAAAACAAGGCAACACCAAGATCTATTCTACTAATAAGCATTTTGCAATCTTTAAAGAGCTGCAGAGTATAGTGCTTAAATCTCAACAGGCACAGCAGATAAGCAAACGTTAGGGCTTCGTCGAAACAGTACATTTTGCCCGAAAAACTGTGGAACGAACTGCGCTATTTGTGTAAGTCCATCAGGCAGGTAAACTAGCAGTATGGCAAGTGCTATTTTTGAACAGTTGTTGCTATCGAGGGGGCTGGCCGATAACGGTTTGCGATCAGCTTTTTTGCACCCATCCTATGAAGAGCTGCGGCATGATCCGCTTCTGTTACCTGATATGAGTCAAGCGGTGGAGCGTCTTAAAAAAGCCAAAGCTAGAAACGAACTGATCTTTATATATGGAGACTACGATATTGATGGCTTAACCGCTACTACATTATTGCTTGATGCCTTTAAATCTTTTGGTTTTAGAGCTAGCGCCTTTATACCTAATAGGTTTATTGATGGTTATGGCTTGAACAAAGATGCAATTAAAAAACTAGCAGACGACGGAGCTCAGGTTATTGTGACAGTAGATTGTGGCAGCTTGTCTCATGAAGAGATTGAGCTAGCAAGCAGTCTTGGGGTGGACGTAATAGTTACAGACCATCATACCGTAGCCGAGACTATGCCTTCAGCCGTGGCAGTGATTAACCCCAAACGAGCTGATCATAAATATCCTTTCGTTGATCTTGCGGGTGTAGGGGTGGCTTTTAAGCTAGTCCAAGCCTTACAGCTTGAGCTAGATGGTTTGCCGATTGGCCAAGAAAAATGGCTGCTCGATCTAGTTGCTCTGGGTACAGTTTGTGATGTGGTTACCCTGCTAGACGAAAATCGCGCCAATGTATTCTGGGGGCTACAGGTTCTGCAGAAAACTCGTCGGCCAGGCATAAAAGCTTTGGCAGCAGTGGCTGGGTTAGAACTATCAGACATTAATGCTCGGAGCTTAGGCTATGTGCTTGGCCCACACCTGAACGCTTCTGGCAGACTAGAGACGGCACAGTTAAGCTTGGATCTATTAACGGCTAGCGACCCGCTTGTCGCGCTTAATCTAGCTTATAAACTTAGAGACATGAACCTAGCCCGCCGTAAGGATCAAGCTCGAATTACCAAAGAGGCTGCAGAGCAGGCGGGGCAGTTTAGGGATGACAACGTTTTGGTGTTGTCTCACACAACTTGGTCGCATGGTATTGTCGGAATTGTAGCGGCCAAAATGTTGGAGACTTTTAAAAAACCAACTTTTGTACTGCAAGAAATGGGGTCAGAGAGCAAGGGGTCAGCCAGAAGCTTTGGCGATTTTAGCGCGGTAGAGGCAATACGAGCAGTGGATCAATGGTTGACTAAGGGTGGTGGACACAAGTTGGCGGCTGGGGTTACTCTACCTACTGAACACATCCCGCATTTCAGGCAAGCGATTAATGAATTCTATAAGTCTTTGAATTTACAAAATCAAGCCCAAACACTTCAACCACAAACCGATATTGTGATTGATGAGTTTAGTAGCCTAACTACGGGTTTAGTACATGATTTAGACCAGCTCGAGCCATATGGTCATGGCAATCAAGAAGCAATCTTTGAGCTGCGAGGTACGACAGTTTACGATTATCGCAAAATGGGCCAAGATAACCAACATGTTAAGCTGCATCTAAAAGATTCCAGAGGTGATGTGCTGACCGTAGTGGGTTTCAATCAGGCTAATCAGGTGGACGTTGAGATCGGTAAAGTGGTTACAGCCTGGGTGCATTTACTAGAAAATGAGTGGCGAGGCACACGAACTCTAGAAGGACGCTTACTAAGAGTTGCGTAGCTGCCTCTGTTCTGCTACAATTCACCCTAGTTATGATTCAAGTTACTCGAAAAGACCCCCAAGAAGCAAACGAAAACCTTATTCGTCGTTTTAGTCGTAAGGTTCAGCAATCTGGCATCCTAGCAAAGGTTAAAGGCCTGCAGCATTTTGCCAAACCTATTAGCAAAGTAGAGCGCCGCAAAAAAGCGATCGTTCGTAAAGCTCGCAGGGCTGACAAACTAAAGCGTATCAGGCTTGGCCAGCGTTAATGCTAAAGCAGCTCTTAGATCAAGATCTAAAGAAATCATTGCTGAGTGGCGATAAGGAGCGTACGGAAGTTTTGCGTGGTCTCAAAAGCGCTATACTTTACCGTGAAGTTGCTGATAATGCCAGAGACACTGGTTTATCTGAGGATATAATGCTGGCAGTGACCGCTAAAGAATCTAGTAAGCGCGCCGATAGTGCTGCTATATACAAACAGGCTGGAGCTGAAGATAGAGCTGCCAAAGAACTGTCTGAAAAAGCGATAATTGATGAGTATCTACCAGCCCAGCTTGGCGACGCAGAACTTGAGAAACTGGTTACCGAGGCTGTAGAAGAATTTGGCAATGATGCTACTAAGATGGGTGCAATTATTGCCAAAGTGCGCGCGGGAGCTGGGCCTAACGCTGATGGTTCTAAAATTGCTACGCTTGTTAAATCTAAATTAGGGTAAAAACATGATTGTTTTTTTCGGGCCAGCAGGGGCTGGTAAGAGTGTGCAAGGCCAAATTTTGGCGGCTCGACATGGCTGGCGTTGGCTGTCGGCTGGTCAGTTGTTGCGTGATACTCATGATACGAGTTTGCTCAATAAAATGAACGCTGGTGAGCTGGTAGATAATGATGATATCAACAAGATTGTTGCTACTGCGCTTAAGAAAGCGAAAGATTTACCACATGTAATTTTAGATGGTTTTCCGCGCGCTCTTGACCAAGCCAAATGGCTTATAGGGAATCAATCCGAGCATGCTCGTTCTATTAGCCTAGTTATAGTACTAGAAGTCCCGAAGTCTGAGCTGTTGAGGCGATTGCTGGTTAGAGGGCGGGCAGATGATACACCGGAATCGGTGGATCGCCGATTAAATATTTACAGGCAGCAAATTTATCCTATTCTGAACTATCTTAGTGAACAACATGTGCATATTGCGCACATTGACGGGGTAGGCAGTGTAGGTAACGTACATGATCGTATTGAGACAGAGCTTGAAGCATGTTCACTCGTGTAAAAACTAACCAAGAAACCAAAGCTATCCGAACTAGCGGTAAGATACTAGCGGATATTTTAAAGAACACCCATAGTATGGTTGTGCCTGGCATGAATGGCAAAGACGTGTCTGCTTTTGTTGTTAGAGAACTCAAGGGCCAGGGGGTAAAGCCAAGTTTTTTAGGCTACAACGGTTTCCCTGACGTTATCTGTATATCAGTTAATGATGCAGTTGTGCACGGCATACCAAATGCTGAGGCTTTTAAAGAAGGTGATATTATCAGCTTTGATTGTGGCGTAACATTCGACGGCATGGTGACTGATAGTGCTTTTAGCATGATAGTTGGCCAAACAGAAAATAAAGACACAATCCGTTTATTAGATACAACTGAGCGATCAATGTACGCCGGCATAGAGACCTTAAGAGATGGTGTGAGAGTGGGCGATATCAGCTCAGCTGTTCAATTAGTCTTAGACGCTGGAAAGCTGGGTATTGTACGTGAATTGGTCGGCCATGGTGTGGGGCATAATCTTCATGAAGAACCTGACATCCCAAACTATGGGCACAAAAACACAGGGCCAAAGCTTAAAGCTGGTATGACGATTGCTATTGAGCCGATGGCAACTTTGGGTGATTATCACGTTAAGTTAGATGATGATGGCTGGACCTTCCGAACGGTTGACGGTGGGTTGGCGGCTCATTTCGAGCATACTATTTTAATTACTAGAGACGGATACGAGATCCTAACTGCTCGGGACTAGCGAAATAGACTAAGATTTGCGGTAACCATATCGTTTACTAGTTGATCGTAGTAGATCATAAGCGGTATACTAGTGACTATGCAAGATCATTCTCACTACGGTGTTGGTATTGATGTAGGTACCACCACGGTCCGTTGTGTCATAGGTTATCAAACTGAAAGCTCGGATGCTCCAAATATTGTTGGTGTTGGAGCGGTGCCTAATTCTGGGATGCGGCGAGGTGTGGTCGTTAATATTGTCAGCACTGCTGAGGCGATAGATAAGGCTTTAGAAGAAGCAGAGCGCATGTCGGGGCACCAAGTGCATAGTGCGGTGGTCAGTATTAACGGTGTGCATATTACAGCTATGAGTTCTAAGGGGGTCGTGGCGGTTGGTTCTCAGAGCCATGATATTTCTACTGACGATTTAATCCGTGCCGAAGAAGCTGCTACTATTGTGCAGTTGCCTGCTAATCGCGAAATTTTACAAGTTACTCCGCGCAGTTATCAACTCGATGGGCAAGAAAATATACGTGATCCGCTCGGTATGAGTGGCGTGAGGCTAGAATTAGATGCCCACGTTATCACAGCACTGAGCCCGCATTTAAAAAATCTGGTTAAAGCTGTCGAGATGACCGAGACCAAAGCCCGGCGATTAGTAGTCTCAGGTTTGGCTGCTGCTCGAGCGGTTTTGAGTGTTGCGCAGATGGAAAACGGTGTTGCGCTCGTGGATATTGGTGGTTCGACCACTAATATTGCTGTATATGAAGAAGGGGATTTGCAGCATGTGGCAGTCATACCTATAGGTAGTATGAATTTAACTAATGATCTGGCAATCGGTTTGCGCACTGATC
Source organism: Patescibacteria group bacterium (assembly GCA_035568355.1). GTDB lineage: Bacteria > Patescibacteriota > Saccharimonadia > Saccharimonadales > EFPC-124 > DATMOD01. The sequence continues at coordinate 747 of DATMOD010000012.1, read as the reverse complement.
TAGATCTTGCCGAAAAGATTACTCTGCAACATGTTTCGGCGCTCAGGCATTCATCCAAAGATCAGCCTAAGACTATAGACCTACAACATAATCACGAAAAATTTAGTTTTGATGTCCAAGAAATAGACATGATTGTGGAAGCTAGACTAGAAGAAATATTTGAACTAATTGACAAAGAGTTAAAGCAAATCGGTCGTTCTGGTAAGTTGCCAGGCGGCGTAGTGCTAACTGGCGGCGGCGCCAGCCTTACTAATATTAGGGAATATGCTAAACAGCAGCTACGATTGCCAGTACGGATTGCTAACCTGAGCGGTTTTAGTGGTATAAGTGACAAAGTAGCGAAGCCTGAGTTTGCGGTCGCATTAGGTTTAATGATGATCGATCTAGATCAGAACACGCAGACAAGCTTACGCGATGCTCATCAAAATGGTCAAAACTCTGGTAACAAGCTATTGAGCAACTTTTTGCACCAGACCTCATCAGTGTTAAAAAAGTTTAAGCCTTAGTAGTCGGCTAATAGCTGTAAGCAAAACGGCGAGCAACGATTTGGTACATGCGATTTTACCATGTATACTAAATGTGTACAGTGTGCTTTTAGTCCAACTATTAAGACAAGGAAACAAATATGCCAGAAGTTAAACCAGCTGATATTCAAGCCTTTGCAACCATTAAGGTAGTAGGTGTCGGTGGTGCCGGTGGTGCCGGTATCGACAGAATGATCGCAGCCGGCGTGACTGGTGTTGAGTT
>DATMOD010000011.1:0-31459 GCA_035568355.1 Patescibacteria group bacterium | reverse complement strand
CTCGCCCGGCTGAGTTCAGGGGCATGAAAGTGCCTGAAGTTCTACAGAACGGGCACCATGCCGAGATTGAAAAGTGGCGCAAGCAGCAGTCACAAAAATCGCAGCCAATCTAGACCCTGACCACATGCACTTTTCAGAATCTCTCTTTAACGAGAATATTCATCTTATACATGGTATTAGTGGTTGTCAGCTCGTGATTCTGAAAAAGTGCATGTGGGGTCAGATCTAGACCGTGGCGTATAATAAAAGTATTAAGGGGGAAACATGAAATTACTCAACAAATTTATCAAACCAGTCTACGCCCACTGCGATGTTCCGTGTGGTATTTACGAGACAGATACCATGAAGCACGCTGCTGACACCTGCTTGCGCATGATAGAGAAAATCGAAGCACTCGAAGGTGCAGACAAAGAGAAGTCTGATGCCCATAACAACTTTATCCGTATGGTTGTCACAAAAGAAAAGCACGCTCAGATCTGCAAAGACCAACTTTATCTTCTGTGGAGCGACTACTTTAAGCCTGAACATCTAGAGAAGTTCCCTGATCTACACCAGACTTTCTGGATGGCTACCAAACAATGCGGCAAAGTTAAGCAGACTATTTCTAGGGCCGAAGCCGAGAAGTTGGTAGAGATGGTTGGCGGTGTCGCGACAATCTTTGCTCAATCTAAGCAGTAAGATGTTTCTTATAAGGCGTGTTGTTGGCGAGAGTATGTTGCCGGTCCTGCGGCAAGGGGTTGTCGTGATTGGCTGGCGGCTCAAACGACCAAATGTCGGCAATATTGTTATCGCTAAGTGGCAAGGCCGCGAGCTTATTAAGCGCGTTGCCGATGTGCGGCCAGATAGTTACTACCTGGTTGGGGACAACCCTGTTGCTAGCACCGACAGTCGCACATACGGCTGGTTGCCAGCCAGTGCCGTTGTTGCCGTTGTCGTCTTTACTCTACACTTGTAGTTTATAATGCGTAGCAAGATGGCCAATCTCAAAGGAAAGAAGTTAGCTATAAAAATCGTTATTATTTTTATTTTGACGTTTCTTTGTGGGCTATGGTGGTACTCGCATCTTGCTAAAAGCCCGCCGGTAAACAGAGTATCTACTGATCTGAATATTGGTTACAAATGCAATGGTGGTAGCGCATCGATGCCATGTCTTCAAGCACACTATAAAGCTACTGCAAAGAAAGATGGGCCAACCGCAGCGTTTAAGGAGCTTAAATCTGCTTATGCTAAAGATCCCAATGTGCGAGCTTATTGTCACCAAATTACGCATGCGATTGGTCGTTGGGCTGCTGAGATGTCCCAGAACATTGAAGATGCATATGGCCAGGGTGATAACTTCTGCTGGTCGGGTTATTACCATGGTGTCATGGAGGCAATTGTTAATAAGATTGGCGTTAAGAATCTCGATGCAGCAATACCAACTCTTTGCGATAGCTTAAAAGCTAAGCAACCTTATTCGTTTTATCATTACAACTGCGTGCACGGCCTTGGTCATGGAATTATGTTTGTTAAGGATGGGAACCTATTCGCATCCTTAACTTCTTGCGGTCTTCTGACAGACAGTTGGGGCCGAGATTCATGCTACGGTGGTGTATTTATGCAGAACGTCATGGACGAATTAGACAATGATCACGGCAAACCTTATCTTAAAGCCGATGATCCAATGTATCCATGTACTGCTGTGGCCGAACAATACAAAAGTCAGTGCTATCTTATGCAGACATCTCATGCTCTCAAGGTTGCCAAAGAAGACTTTTCGACCGTTTTTAGTGAATGCTCGGCGGTTGAACCTGTCTATCGTGATACGTGCTACCAGAGCCTTGGCCGCGATGCTTCTGGAAACAGTGCAAGTGATATTGTCCAGACAAAAGCGAGTTGTATGATAACTCAAAACCAAGAAGCACGCACTAATTGTGTTATTGGAGCGGTTAAAGATTTTATATCCTATTATCACAGCGATAAGCAAGCAAACGGATTTTGTGAAGCTTTGGAGCCATCCTTAACGACAATCTGCCAGACGACAAAGCAGCAGTATTACAGTATTTTTTAGCCCAGGGCTGCGCTCCCTTCCCTGGTCAGAGAAAATACGCTATAATCACACTGTTCTCTTGGGGATTCTTGCGGCATGATTATTGTATATATGCAGCTTTTGACTCCTAGAATATTGGGGAGTCGTCTAGCGGTAGGACACTGGGTTTTGGTCCCAGCAGCAGGGGTTCGAGTCCCTTCTCCCCAGCCATAGTATTCGAACACAAATCACCTCCTCAAATGGGGTGATTTTTGGTTTGGGCTTTGGGTAGGAGAGATAGGTAGTCCAAACTTTTTCCAGCATGACCTCCGTAGCGTCGGATCGTAAACCAAGCTTATCTGCTACTATTATCATATGAGACTTTACCTTTCTTCATTCCGCAATGGCAATAAGCCAGAAGAACTACTTAAACTTATTGGCGATGGCCGTCGAACGGCAGTGATATTTAATGCAGTAGATTTTAAATCCAAGGCTGACCGTGCGGCTGATTATGCTGCAGAAGCCGAGAGACTAAAAAGCATTGGTCTTGAACCGACAGAAATTGACCTTAGGCACTATTTTGGAAAGTCAGACGAACTAAAAAAGACCTTATCCAATTACGACCTTATTTGGGTTCGCGGCGGCAATGTATTTGTGCTACGCAGGGCGTTCAAGCAGAGCTGCGCCGACACAGTTATTAAGGAACTTCTTGCAAACGATACGGTTGCATATGGGGGGTATAGCGCAGGAGTTGATATACTTCAGCCGCATTTACATGGGATTGAACTGGTTGACCCACCCGAAGTCGTACCAGAAGACTACGATGCAGAGATAATTTGGGAATGCCTTGATTTACTACCCTATTGCGTTGCTCCACACTATAAGTCTGATCATCCCGAATCCGCTGATGTCGATAAGGTAGTGGCCTATTACATAGAAAACCACGTCCCATTTATTGCGCTCCATGACGGCGAGGCAATCGTCATTGAGGGCACGAATCAGAGCGTGGTTGGGTAGTTTTTTGCTCTTCATCTAATAGTTTTTGAATTTCTCGAATATCTTGCTCCAGAACGTTGTCATCCTCATCCGGGGTTTGGACTAGGAACCATCTCCCCAGCCACGATTGATAACAGATAAGAAGATGCATAGGTCAGTGCATCTTCTTTGAGTTTTATAAGTGCCACCTCTGTTAATTGGGGCTCAAGTTCCATATACCGGCAAACTACGGGCTAATTTACCGGGAAAGCCAACCTACAATATGAATGTTGATAAATCTTCCTAATGATCATATAATATCTCTGTGATTACAATAATTACCAATCAGACTGTAGTGATGCCTATGTCCATGTTTAGCCCTAGGCCGATTTCGTAATCTCAAAATTATTTGAACACAAATCACACCGGCCTAGGGCCGGTTTTTTGTTTGTGTTCATCTAAAGTTTTAGAAAAGGATTATGGAATTTCATGGAAGAAAACTCTCAAACAACACGCTCAATATACTTAAGCACTAGCTTACATTTCGACAGTTTGTTGGATTTTAGAGAGGCAGGCGCGGGACAACCAAAACTTAGAGGACAAACTGCTGTTGGTATAGATAATGGCTACGGGTTGCAAGGCAATCCCACCTTACATGCATTACAAGATTCAATATCAAGACTTGAAAAAGGTACATATAGCCTACTCTTCCCGAGTGGGCTGACAGCCTTAATTGCCCTTGGAGCCTTTTTAAAAAGTGGCGACCATTGGCTCATACCAGATAGTGTATATGCCCCTCTTCAAAGATATGCTAAGTATTTACAGGAGCGCTATGGGATTATCTATAGCCTCTATAACCCAGGTGATCTTAAGACTTTGTCCAAAGCAATAAAAAAAGAAACAAAGCTCATCCACATAGAATCACCTAGCTCTGTAACATTTGATATTACAGATATCGACGAGGTAGTCAAAATAGCAAAGTCCAAGGATATCCTTACGTCGGCAGACAACACCTGGGCGTCCGGGGTGCTGTGCCAACCTCTCGACCATGGAGTAGATATCAGCATCCTTTCTCTGACTAAGTATCCTGCTGGCTATAGTGATGTCTTTATGGGTTCAATTACGACTAGAAACCAATCGCTATTTGGACTGCTTAGTTACTATCACCGCGTGTTTGGCTATACAGTGTCTCCGTTTTCGGCAATGCTTGTAACGCGTGGTTTGGAGACCTTAATGGTGCGTCTTGCCGCTCATGAAACAAGTGCCACGAAACTAGTCGAAGCTTTCGAGCTTTCTAAGAAGATCCTAAGAATTAACTACATAGATAGCAGTAAAATAAAAACTTTTTCAGGTTCAAATGGTCTGTTCAGTATCGAGCTTGACCGGCTATATACAAATATCGAACTAGAAAAATTGCTCTCAGTATTTTCGACATTTAAAATTGGCGAGTCTTGGGGTGGAACGCGTAGTTTAGTGCTGCCCTTCCAGCCAGATGAATTAAGCAACCGCTTGAATCCGCCAATAAATACAATAGTCCGTTTTCATTCGGGGTTAGAGGATATCGTTTTGCAGACACAGGATGTCGTAGCTTTCATAGAAGCACTTGATCTGACTCCATAACGCTACATAGCCACAACTTAAGAGAACCAAAAAAGAATAACAGGAGAATCATGTGAGCCTCGGCAAAAACAAGGGAAGATTACATTTACCGTCACAGAGAACGCGAAGGAGCGAATGAAACAGCTTGTACCAGTGCCGTCCATACATTAACGGATTCACTATGGCTTATCAATTTTAGGGTAGAATAAAATATATGGATATCTCATCTTTTACGACAAAGTACAATCTGGACAATGCAGACAAGCAACTCGGAGACACTTTCTGGTTACCTGTGGATGTAGCTCATGTGAATGACTGGGTGCTTCGTGTTGCCGCGTTTAAGGGCGAGTTCCATCGGCACTCACATCAGGATGACGATTTTTTCTTGGTTTACAAAGACAGCATCGTTATCGAGACCGAAAAAGGCACCATTGAACTAGCCGAGGGTGAAGGGACGGTTATACCAAAAGGGTTAGAACATAAGCCAAGCGCAGCTAGTCGAGCGGTCGTCCTTATGCTTGAGCCAAAACAGCTTAAGCGTACTGGAGACAATTAGTATGCATGATACGAAAGTAGGTATAGCTATTCGTAGCGATCTAGCGGATTGGCAAAAGTTGAATGTGACAGCGTTTTTAGCAACGGGCATTGCCGCATCGGCACCAGAAAGTATCGGCGAAGTATACGAAGATGCGTCTGGCAATACATACTTGCCACTCATTAGTCAGCCAGTTGTTGTGTATGATGCGAGCCTAGATCATCTCATGCGTACCAAAGGACGAGCATTAAGCCGAGGTGTTCAACCTGCCATCTATACCGAGGGTATGTTTAAGACTTTTAACGATAATGATAATCGTGCAGTTGTAAAAACGCTTACCGACGACACATTTGATATTGTCGGTATAGCAATCAGGGCAGATCGTAAGACGTTTGATAAGATCATGCATGGGTTGAAGTTGCATGCCTAATATATCGACAGGAGATAATATGCAATCAGAACGTATATCAGTAGACTATAGGGGTCAAAAGCTCAAACTTTCTGTCAAGAAAAGGGTTAATTCCGAGCATCTCGTAGTATTTCTTCATGGCATAGCTTGCGCCAAAGAAAGCTATGACGCTGCTTTCGACGCCGTAGGTCTAAACTCCTATTCTATTTGTACGCTGGACTTTTTGGGTTTCGGTGAATCCGATAAGCCACAAGACTTTTCCTATAAGCTGGAAGACCAGGCAACAGTGGTTAAGGAAGTAGTTGACCTATTTGGCACCGAAAAAGTTTCAATTGTCGGCCATAGTGTGGGTGGCGCAGCAGGGTTACTGCTCGCTCGTCAATTACCCAATCTGGTACATTTTATAAATATCGAGGGTAATCTTGTAGCCGAAGATTGCGGATTAATCACTCGTAGCACAGCAGACCAGTCACTCGATGAGTACAAAAGGCATGGCTCTCAGAACTTTCTGCACATGCTTACTTCATCTGAGCGTCGAGATTTTCATGAGTGGGCAAAGTGGTGCAAACAGGCGAGCCCCAGCGCCATACATGCAACTGCTCGTTCGGTAGTTCAATGGTCGGATAGTGGCAAACTCTTGGGTATATTTAACAACCTCGAAAATAAAACGTATATCTATGGTGATGAAGAACCTAAGGACTACTTACTTCCTCGCTTTGAAAATGTGAGTGTCCGCTACTTACCTGGGCTTAAGCATTTTATGATGATTGAGAATCCAAGAATATTCTTTACCGCTGTTTCAGAAGTACTTAATGACCAGCTCTAGGCGTAGACGGCTTTAGCCCACAATATGACCCAGACAGAGCGTGGCATTTTGAAGCCAACCATTATTAAACTTTTCAAGCACGCTAGGGTTCACCCGAGCGAATGTCCGTCGACTATACCTTTCAGGCATCGCTCAAGATACTAAAAGACAAGTACAACCTTGAGGCCTAGAGATATTTATCCAGCCCAACAAACCCAATCGTCTGCCAAGCAAGCTGTGTTGATTCAACCCTATGCGTAACTTCAGAGCTGTCATTTTGAGAAAGTATATTAATGATCCTTCGTACATAACCTTCATCGTGTTCACGAGGATCGCGCGTGTTGATGACAATTCTAACCTTCCGCTCCTTTAGCTTTTGAAGAGTTGACAACAATCTAATCCGCCCACCTATAAACATATAAACTGCCATTAACAAACTCAGTCCCAACTATTTTTTTGTCGCTTAGATTAATTTGTTTTCCGTCTAGATACCAGAGAGGGAGAGTTTTGTCGCCTACAATATAATGCGTTCCGTCATCATTAATGGCGACAGTCACTCCATCAAGACAGCCAGGGTTACATTCTGCACCAAACTGGCTAGGAATTGCATGGTCTGCAGCATCAATGTATAGCTTGTTTGATAAAGGGTCCACAACGCCGTAGGTACCACTTTCAGTCAATGCCAGTGCCGCTACGCCTTTTACGGTTTTGACCAACTTTCCATCTGCATAAACTGTTTTTCCATCAGTATAAAGGTTATGTTGTCCATTTTTACTCATGAGTATAGACGGCAATGAAGCGCCATTGTATGTACGTTGATTAGCAATGATTTCACCGTTTAAAACTACACTGACAGTATTACTACTTGACTTAAGACCAGGTCCTACGAAAGCAAGATATTGTCTTAGGTCGGAGCTAAAGTCAGCAATAACACCGTCGTTATTTGTATAAGTAGGAGTACCATCTTTTATAAGCTGGTTACCGCTTACCCCCATCACATATGCATAATTCTTGCCATTATCAGATACGGTTAGATTTGTGATATCGTTCGATGTGTCAGGCGTGGTTTGGACTAATTTATTGTCTACATATACTTCCAGATTGCCGCCAGAGTGGCTAGTACTTGTATCAAGTGTGTAGATATAATGCTGCCCGTTCTTGCTTAGGGCAAAATACATTGAGTATGGGCCATTGTAAACCGCTTGACCATCGTAAATAAACTTGCCACCTTCGTTGATGGTCCCTCCGTATTTTATACCCGTAGTGTCCAATGCCATGTAGTGACCCATGGCCGTTACCGCACTGCAAGCACCTATCCCGGCAGCTGCGCAGGTAGAGTTTATAGGGATAGTTAGGTAATTTACAGATAAGCCATTTATTTGCTCAGTAGTAACAGCGGGCAGTGTACTTAAAAGCTTTGTTGGGGAGGCAGTTGGGGCGCTAATAGTGGCTTTGGTTGTGCTAGATGAGGCGTGCTTTAGGTTATAACTTTGCGCATAAACATATGAGCCTAAGCTAATCAGTATGATTATGGCAGCTAATACGACGAATAGCAGTGGTTTTCTTGTCACGTTGACTGGGGGAGTTTGGCCTTGTGGCGGGTCTATTTGCGGCTGAATATCTGTAGTTTGGGCAGGGCTGACAGATTGGGATCGGTGGTCGTCGTGATTCATAGTGTTGATTTTAGCACATCAGAGCCTCTATATTTTTGCTTAAAAGCAGACATTAAATATACGGCATTGGATTTCTAATGTGCTGCTAAAGCAGTTCTGACCTGGTTCACTACGGTCAGTCATGAGATTATTCAATCAAGAGAGATGTCCAAATTTGGGCATCTTTTTGTTTGGCGGAAAATTGTTACACCTTAGGGAAGTTTGGAAAAGTTCAAATCCTATGACCCCTCTGTTGCTGGCACTCTTGATGATTGACTGCCAAATGTTTGCTATAATGGCACTATTATGGGAAGCACATCCGACTCCGAATCCACACGTCGAGAGGCTATGCGTAAGGAGGCAAAACGCATACATGAAAGCGCCGTGCATAGTGCACAGAATCAGTTTGAGTATTCGAGGACTTGGCGCTCTGTAGATAGATGGTTAGGTTCATTTGCGGCGCTGCTTGCAGCAATAGCCGGTGCAGGTGGCCTATCACAAGTGTTTTCCGCGCAGTGGGTGGGACTGATCGCGCTAGCGGCGGCCGGCATGGGTGCCGTTGCAACATCCTTGGGTGCGCCAAAAACTAAAACACTAGCCCACGCTTCGGCAAATGCGTACCTTGCGCTGCAGCAGGACTGCCGCAATTTTATAGAGGTAGACCTAGATTACGTATCGACTGGTGAGGCGCGGGAAACCTTAGCCAAACTTATCGCACGTCACCAAGAACTAAATGCAACGGCTGAAATACCTTCAAAGCGCGCCCGAGAAAAGGCAAAGAAGAATATCGATGAGGGCGGCCAACTCTATGAGGTTGACGTGTGATGGCTAGAACGGCAGAAGAAGCTTTCAGGCTATTCAATACCTGGCTTATCCCCAGTGACAGCGAGCGGGACAAGGCCGCATCGCACCGACAGACTATATACGACAAGCTCGATGCTAGGTATGGGCTCTACCGAATGTTTCAAAGTGGCTCATTCAAACACGGTACTGGTATAAGCGGGCACAGTGATGTTGATTACTTTGCATCCCTTAAAAGCGTAAGACCCGAGCACTCGTATAGCATACTCAACTCGGTGCGCGATACCTTGCAGGAGCGGTTCCCCAGTACTTACATTCATGTATCACGGCCAGCTGTAGTGCTCGAATTCGGGCAAGGTTATGAGAGAGTCGAGATTATCCCCGCATATGCAGTCGGTAGTGTAGGCGACACCGATAATATGAAGTTTAAAATTCCTGGGGTTTTAGAAGAGTGGCTTGAGTCTACGCCCGAGGCACATCTTGCCTATGTCAATTCCAGCGATATCAATGTCCCGAGTGGTTCCACTAAAAACTTAACAAGGCTTGTGAAGGCCTGGAAGTGCTACCGAGACGTTCCGATATCTTCGTTCTACCTTGAAATGCGGGCAGCAGCTTACATGCGTGTGCAAAAATCCTACATACCCTGGCTAGACCTATACTACCTTCTCAAATCTCTTAGTGACTCTGGCCTTGTAGCGATGAACGACCCAACCGGAAATACCGGTAGGATATATCCATGCTCAAGCGATGCAAAACATGCTGATGCAGTGAGTAGGCTAAGTACTGCCCTCACCAGAGCCGAACATGCAAAAGACTATTTGGCAGGAGGCTACATATCTCTCGCGTTCGACGAGTGGGACAAGTTATTTAATGGAAAGTTCCCGGCTTATAGTTAGCATCAATAAGCCGCTAAACTCGAGAACATATGGACTTTAATGACATAAATATTAGGCTCCAGCGCTTGTATGTGACTATTGGCGAACAATATGACTATAGTATCGAAAAACATATTAAGCATGAGGTAGTGAGTTTAGGTGGAACGCGCAAACAAGCGCGGATTACATTTGGAAACAGTAGCCAAGTCGAAATCTTAAACAAAGTTTTTAACGTCATCCATGCTCTCGCCGGGCTGAAAGACCACTTAAAAACACGGATGACTCAAATTGGCAAAAATCCTAAGGAAGTGGAAGATCTTATTAATGAGACACAGGAATTATCTTTGGTTATTGATCTAGACAACCAAGATAAGCATGGCAGCCCTCTTACCAAGACAAATCGGTCAGGCAAACAGCCACGGCTCGCAAATCTTCAACAGGCACTAAGCGGTGATGGCCCGAGCACACTATCGATCACATTTAACGGAATGACTGGTCAAATCGCATCCCAGGATGGTCCCCTGAAGATAGTAATCATCGGTGACGTCATGGATGGATCGGACAGTAAAATCATGCCTCTTGAGCAACTATTGGACAAGGCTCTCAAATCTCTAGAAGACTTCATCAGCAGCAATGAAATCGCTTAGCCGTATTACCTACGTTAATCTACCTCGTGCTCTTCAGGTTCTTGCTCGAGTTCTATGAGCAGGTTGAAAAAATCTATCAGCCCATCACCAATTTCTTTAGCTGCTTCAAGTGTGTATGCTCGTCCATTTTGTCTCTCTAAAATTAAGCGAAGCTCCTTGTATTTCTCGTCACTAATATCAAACATAGAAAGCTCCGCAAAACTATGGTATAAAAGGTTATATTATCGTACTCTATGCCCAGCCAAGATGTACACCAAAGGTGACCAGAATGGTCTAACGTGTTGATTTACATCCTGTATGGACTGCCCCAGGTAAATAAGTAAAGAGACCGAATAGATATAATAGGAAGATTAGTGAGGATGCCTTTATGAGTAAAGTTACATGCGGAATTGCGATGTCGTTGGATGGATTTGTCGCGGGCTCAAACCAGAGTCTGAAAAACCCGATGGGCGATATACCTGAAAATCTGTTACATCACTGGATGTTTGACAAAGACGACGGCAACAAACAGAGGGCTGAGATGCTCGATTATTTGGTTGATGCCGACGCATTCATCATGGGCAGCAACATGTTTATGCCGAAAGACAAGCACGACGACCCAGAATGGAAGGGCTGGTGGGGTGATAATCCCCCATACCACGCTCCGGTCTTTGTGCTTAGCGAGAACCCGCGAGAGTCAATTCCAATGGAGGGTGGTACAACATTCCACTTTGTAACTGATGGAATTGAGTCGGCTTTTAAGCAAGCTCAAGCAGCGGCAGGAGAAGGAAAGATTAGCATCGCTGGGGGCGCCAATACGGTCAACCAGTATCTTGCCGCCGGCCTTATTGACGAGTTTTGGTTGCACATTGCTCCCGTTACAATTGGTAGCGGTGCTCGCCTGTTTGAGGGCGTACCAAATCTCAAACTTGAACCAGTGGAGACCAGTGGTACACGGCTTGCGACCCACATTCGATACAAGGTCTTAAAATAGCTATGTCGATGGCCTAGACCGTCTAGGCGGAATGTTCAGCAGTTGCCGTTTACCCAAGCTAAAGGCTGCGCCCTATACCCTTATCGTCAAAAGTTATCTTAATCTGCCTTCTTCCAGCCAAGCAATTATTCTAGATAAGAAGACGCCCGCCCTGAAATCGGCGTCTTTTGTTATGATAAAAGCATGATAAACAAAATTCCGAGTACTGTCGAGCAATACGATGATCCGCGTCTTGTAGCTCTCTATGACATATTGAATCCATTTGCCGCGGACACTCAATTCTATATAGATTTGGCAGAAAAATTGTCAGCGCACAACATAATTGATGTTGGATGTGGTACGGGTCTACTGACATGTGAGTTGGCGAATAGAGGTTACGATGTGATTGGCGTCGAACCTGCAGGAGCCATGTTAGAAGTTGCTCGTAATCGTCAAGGCGGCGAGAGTGTGCGTTGGATTCAGGGCGGTGCGAGCCTGCTTACTGGGCTAGATGCAGATTTAGTGATTATGGCGGGACATGTAGCGCAAGTTTTTCTTGATGCTAACAGATGGTCGAAAAATCTCACCTTTATTCATGATGCGCTCACGCCTAATGGGTACGTTGCATTTGAAAGTCGTAATCCAGCCGCAAGGCCATGGGATACGTGGACAAGAGAGCTATCAGAAATAGAAATCAGTCATCCTAGATCCGGGAAAGTGGCAGTATGGCATGAGCTTGAAGATGTTCAAAACGACCTAGCAAGCTTTAAAAGTCACTATTTCTTCAAAGATCAAAGCAAGGACCTAGTAGTGCAGAGTAAATTAAGATTTCCTGTCCAGGAAGAAATTGAACAATCGCTATTCGATGCAGGTTTTTCAATAGAAGATGTATATGGCAACTGGGACGGCAGCCCTGTCGATAAAGATAGTCGTGAACTTATTTTTATTGCTAAGCGAAAATAACAAACACTCTATGGCGCTCCGGCATATTCTATTTCTTCCTGAAGCACGTTCACTAGCCCCGGCCAGGGATTGTTAACGGATACAGAGATGCACTTTTTCAGCGTCCGCGTAAAAATACGGATAAAAACAGCGTCAACAAAAGACTGCCTGCGAGAATACTGAACCGTACGACAGGGGAAGCATTCCAAGCCTTTATTCTCTTTTCGTCAAAGGTTAGATGCTTGCGTAATTCAGGTAATAGGTCTGACTCGTTTTCAAAAGATCGCTCAATGTTCGGAAATAGCTTGAAGCGGAATGTCCCCTGTGCGGTGTACAAAGAGATGCGATTAACATAGCCATTCATCTGCCGGTTGATTACTTGCTTAGAAATCAACTCCGCCCTAGTGATCTCGTCCCACCGAAAGGTATAAGTTTTAGCTTTTCTTGTAAGTTGAATGCGGTCAGCAGTCATGACAATTTCGGTAACTCCACCAGTGAGTCTCTGAAAATTAATGCCCGGCGAACCAAATCGATAGAAGAAAAGTGGCAACCCTACCAGCCGCACCGTGTTCGTGTCGGTCACTGTTTTGTTCTCTGCTTGCTTTGCCATGTCTTCAATGTCTTGAAGCGAGAAGTCGGCTCCACCAAAACCTTCCAAGCTCTTCCCTGTGGCGGTGAAGTATTGCCCAAATAGCTCCTTTGCCTCGTTGTACATGTTACCGGCTAAAAAAATTGCTACGGCGCTAGCATATGAGCTTCTACTGGAGGGATCCTCCGCGATGAGTTGGTCTAGAATAGCCTTGGCCTCTGCTCTTTTGCCAAGTGTCATTAAGTTATTCGCTTCTTGTATGTGCTTACTATTCATCATAATGTTTGAGTATAGCATGCCTGTACTGCATCCAAAGATCATGGATATCTCAAGTTACATGACATATGAGGTGAAGGCACGGAGAGCTGTGTTAATGACAAAATCAATCTTAACTAGACAAAGATAATTTTTTTCTTTATAATGCTAATGTTAAATATATTTGAACTTATCTAAGCTCTAAAGCACGATAACAAATTGACAAAAATAAACTAATCAATAACACAAGGGACACTATGAAGAATCTCAACATACGTTCGATATTAACGACCGTAGTGTCTCTTGCTGTGTCGGCGCTAGCTTTGCCGAGTACTGCCTTTGCTGCCACCTCCCCTGTCCTCACCGGGTCCTCTGGCTACTCTGTTCTGGGTGGTGCGGCGGTAACTTGTACTGGCCCAGCGACTACTACCGGATCTGTCGGCGTTAGCCCAGGTACTTCCATCACAGGTTTTCCTGTTCCTTGTACGGCTGGTGGCTCTACTCATTCCAACGATGCTAGTGCTATTGCAGCCCAAGCAGATAACCTTGCTACCTTTGGCGCTCTTGACCAACCCTGTGATCGTACCTTTGGCGCCCAAGACCTGACCTTACTATCGCCTCTTGGGCCGGGTGTCTATTGTTCTACTAGCAGTTTTTCGCTATCTGGTAACTTAAGGCTCACTGGCTCAGGTGTGTGGATCTTTAAAACCGTCTCGACCCTTATTACTTCTCCTGGATCATCCGTCACCGGTGGCGACCCCTGTAACGTCTGGTGGAGAATAGGTAGCTCTGCAACGCTGGCGACTACGACCTCATTCATAGGAAGCATTCTGGCTCTGAACGGTGTCACTGCTCTGCAAACCAATGCAACTTTAAACGGTAGAGTTCTTGCTCAATCTGCTGGTACTGTAACCCTTGATTCCAATACCATTACGGGGCCTACATGTGCGGTGGTAGCACCTACACCAACTGCTACAACTCCCGCGGCAACAACAACTACACCCGCCTCTACGACAACTACGACCGCGGCCTCTACAAGTACACCAGCCACAAGCTCGTCTACACCCGCTGCTCCAAAAACGGGCTTTGGAGTGCACAAGACTAACCAATGGCAGCTACTGACAGCCTATGGATTTGGAGCTGCAGGCGCCATTGCTCTGGGTTTGGTGGTGAGACGGTTTTCTAATAGATAATTGGCCGACAAGCTGAGGTATTTATCGGTGCTATAAGAATATCCGGAGCAACTCTAGTCTATAGAATCCTATTTGTCGCTGCGGCATGCTTATCAATAACTGGCTTGGGAGTTGGATGGTATGGCTGGCACAGCAACCAAGCTGAGTTTCAACGTGCCAACAAACTTGTTTCTGAAAATGATCGTAGCGTCACGCACATTGTCCCTACAACCAAAAAGCCAACTGTGACTTCGATAGAAAATTACACCGTTGACCCCACTCAGCCAAGATATCTTATAATCCCAAAGCTTCGTGTTCATGCACGTATTTTGCCCGTCAGTCTAGATAAGGGCGGTGCTATTGATACGCCTTTTAGTATTTTTGATACGGGGTGGTACAACAAGTCTGCGCAGCCTGGCCAACTAGGTGCCATGGTGATTGATGGCCACGTCTCTAGTGACGAAGTTCATGGAGTATTCTACAACCTGGAGTCACTGCGAGCAGGCGACTCCATAGATGTTCAGGGTGGCAATGGTGCTGTATTTATGTATCGAGTTGTCAAAATCCAAGAATATGATGCCCATAAGGTTGACATGATTGCTGTTATGAAGTCTGTTAATGCTAACCCTCCTAGACCGGGGCTCAACCTTATTACTTGTAGTGGTGACGTAGCTGCAGGTACGAATGAGTTCAGTAAACGCCTAATTGTATTTGCTGCGCAAGATTGAGTGTGTGCTTTGATTTGGAGGATTGATCCTTTAACAGATCTTCAGGATGACATATTGGGCCCAAGTATGAGGGGTTGCGCTTATACAGTCGCCTCTACTACACCTTTATCGTCGCTTCAGTAGAACAAAGTAGAAAACTACATATAAAACAACAATGCCGATATTTGCTACTAGCCGTTCCCAGAAGTGATGTCTAAAGAAAAGTATATCCACAATAACAATTGTAGCTGCCATGGTCAGTAAATAGATTATAATTACTGTGCTTTTGCTCATTTTTAGTCCCCTTTCCAAATAAAGAGCTTGAGATTCGTAACAAATATAAAACCCCGTATGATAATGTAAGCATAGCAAGTATACAAAGGAGAGTCTAGAGTATGCGAGAGTATGACCTTATAGGACTAGAGGCTGGGGGTGCAAGCTGCGTGTTGTTTGGGTTTTTGCATGTATCGGCTCGGTCGAGTGTTGGAGTCACGATTCTGCATCATGATATAGCGGCCACACTGCTAAGCATAGATGCTGCCATTGATGATATGGGGTCAATGTTTTAATTATGCATTTTGTAAGAGGCGATGCCGAGCAACGAGCTACTGAACATATTGCCAGCGTTATAAACCGTAAGCTTAGCGATGGTATGCGCGTGCTGTGGTTGGTTTCGGGTGGCTCGGCCGTCGGCGTCGCTGTCCGCGTTCGACAAAAACTTGCTAGTACTACTAAACTTACTGTCATGCAGGTAGATGAGCGGTATGGTCCAGTCGGGCACTCTGACAGCAACTGGCAACAGCTACTCGATAAAGGCTTTGTGACAAGTGGCATAAAATGTCGACCTATTTTATTAGGCAAAGACTTTGCTAAGACGACTCTTGAATACAACCGAGCCTTAACGATAGCCTACTTTGTTGCTGACTTTGCGATTGGATTGTTTGGTATAGGTAGCGATGGTCACACCGCTGGCATTCTTCCTGGTAGCTCGGCAGTAAGTAATACGAATTTAGTTGCTTCATTCCAGGCAGTAGATTATCAACGGATTACGATCACGCCAACAGCTATTGCCAAGCTAGATCTGGCTGTAGCCTATGTTGCTGATCATGAAAAGTTCAATACGTTACAGGATTTGCAAGCCGAACTTCCGATCTTTAAACAGCCAGCCCAAGCGCTTAAACTAGCTAAAGAAGCATATGTATATAATGAACACATGGAGGGTATGATATGAAAATTGGATTTGTAGGTCTTGGCAAGATGGGGTCGCAAATGGCGGAAAGGCTCCTAAAGGCTGGACATGAGGTTGTGGCTACTGATCATAACCAAGCGAATATCGACACATTAGCCATAAAAGGCGCCGAATCTGCTAAAGACCGGCAAGAACTAGTGCAAAAACTTGGTTCGCCGGCAGTGATATGGCTTATGATTCCGGCGCAGTTTGTTGACAATGAGGTTGACGGGTTATTGCAGCTATTGCCAGGGGGCAGCATCATTATTGACGGCGGTAACTCAGACTTTCGCCACACAAGAGAGCGTGCTAAAAGATGCGAACAATCAGACGTTCAACTGGTTGATGTCGGCACCAGTGGTGGCATTCTTGGCCTTAATCAAGGTTTTTCGATGATGATTGGTGGTGATGAGCAAGCTTTCAAGACTGTTGAACCGATTTTGCGCGCATTGGCCCAAGAGAATGGCTATCAGTACTTTGGGCCAAGCGGGGCCGGACATTACATAAAGATGATCCATAATGCGGTTGAATATGGAGTTATGGAAGCCTATTCAGAAGGCTACCATCTGCTTAAAGAAGGCAAAGATTATGCCAATTTAGACCTAAGCGGCATTGCCAAGGTTTGGCAACATGGCAGTATAATTGCCAGTCGTCTGAATGGTCTGGCAGAAGACATTCTACAAAAGAACCCCGACCTTGATAATGTTGAAGGATATGTGGCTGAATCAGGCGAGGCTCGTTGGGCACTTGAAGTCGCCCGACAACAAGGCTTCGAACTACTCGCTGTACAAGCTGCTATGGATAATCGGATCGCTTCCCAGCGAGGACATACCAACTTTGGTACCAAACTATTAGCATCGATGCGTAACGCTTTTGGTGGACATGCCATAAACAAGGATAAGTAGCAGATGAATATTGAGCAGGCAATAAAGCAAACTAGTCCCTTTACGCTTACTATATTTGGTATCACTGGTGACCTGTCAGGGCGGATGTTACTGCCTGCACTCTATAATCTTGCTTTACAGGATCTTTTGCCCGAATCACTGCGGATTGTTGGCATAACGCGGCGTTCATACACGGTTGACAAACTACTCGGGCGTATCAAGAAAACAATTGTCGAAGAAGGTGGCGCCTATGATGAAGCCGTACTAGAGAATCTTGGTAAAAGGATCGAACTAGTAACCATGGACCTCACAAACATTGATGGGTACATCAAGTTACGTCAGCGCCTTGATGCCATCGAAGGAGAAATTGAAGTATGTGCGAATCGCTTGTTCTATATGGCAATCCCGGCACAGTTATTTGATGATGTTGTAGGGTATTTGGGCGATAGTGGGCTCAATCGCAGTTGCCCGCATGGCACGGGGCAATCACGTTTGTTGGTAGAAAAGCCTTTTGGGTATGATCTTGATTCAGCTCAAACACTGGTCAAACGTATGCGCACCCATTTTGAAGAGCGGCAGATCTACCGAATCGATCATTTTTTGACCAAAGAAACGGCGCAGAATATTCTGACTTTTCGCTTTAAAAACGCTCTATTTAAATCGGTATGGGATAAGCACTGTATTAGCCGGATACTTATATCAGCAACAGAGGCATTGGATATAGAAGGGCGCGCGAACTTTTATGAACAGACTGGTGCTTTGCGCGATATGATTCAAGGCCACGTTTTGCAGATACTAGCACTTATTACTATGGATATGCCAGATGTGTTTACCTCAAAGGCAATTCACGAAAAAAAGCGAGCTTTGCTTGTAGCTGTTGAGCCTGCTGCTTATGAACGAGCGACGCGAGGTCAATATAACGGTTATCGTACTGAAGTGAAGAATCCTGATTCATATATCGAGACCTACGCGGCGCTGCGTCTTTCTATTGCAAATGATCGCTGGAAGGGCGTCCCCATACTTTTACGTACAGGCAAAGCACTTACCAAAAAGACGACTGATATCAAGGTCATCTTTACTGATCATGATGAGCCCAAGTTTGATAATATACTAACGATTCGTTTAGTGCCCAACGAAGGCGTTTCTCTTCATTTGCGTGCCAAAAAACCGGGTTTCGATGATGTTATGCAAGATGTTAGCATGGATTTCTACTACAGTAATAGCTTTGCTGGAATCCGACAACCGACAGCCTATGAGCGGGTGCTGGTTGATGCTTTTCGGGGTGATCAGACACTTTTTGCAACAAGCGAGGAAGTTCTTGCTAACTGGCGTATTATAGAGCCCTTACTTGTGGCATGGGGCAAGGATGACAGCAAGGGCCTTGAATCATATGCCAAAGGCAGTTGGGGGCCAATTGTAGCCGCCTGGGATTGCGACAAATATCAAAAACCTGGGAAATAGTCGGTCATTATATGTTTTCTCGGGACGTTAGCCTTGCGCAACATCTTCTTGTAGCCATCGACCATAGCGTGCGGCCCAGACAATAGAAAAATTGCTTGCTTATAATCGGGTACTTCGCTTTTTATGATATCCTCTGTCAAAATTCCCGTTTTGCCTGTCCACTCCTTAGGTATATCTTTACTCGTAAGGACATAATATGGGTACACGCCGTTCTGCATTGCCTGATTGAAGACTTGCCAGTAGCTAAAGCCTGAGGATGAATTGGACATGTAGTAGAGTGTCATAGGCCGTTGTCCCCCGATATCTACTAGCTGGCGGACCATGCTGCGAAACGGTGTAATCCCGATGCCTCCAGCAATAAGGACCACCCTTTTACTGGAGTCGGCTGGCAATATAAAGTCGCCTGATAATTGTGACACCCAAATCGCCTCTCCTGGCCGCATGTTTAGCAGAGCGCGTTTAAAACTACTTGAGTGTTGTGGGTCAATCCTCACAGCAATCTTGACGTCTTGTTCGGTCGGTGAAGACGCGATTGTAAAGAAGCGTCTGTTACCTCGGTTGTCAGTATGCCTGTGGGGCAATGTCCATTCCAAATATTGCCCCGGTGTAAATTTAAATTGGCGGTCTGGTCTAAACGAAAATTCATAAATGCCTGTCCCCTGCAAGGAACTGTTTTGAAAAGTTAGCCATAATCGTTGCTTCGAACTCACGGCGAACGCAAATATGTTACCAATCACGAGTGCAAGTTCGGGGGTAGAATATAATGGCGGAAAAGCGAATGATACACCAAATAATAATCCCACGATGGTCGAAAAGAAGATGCGCAATCTACGAGTGTGAGGTGAGGTCTGGGGCTCAGTGAGCATTATAGTAGCAAAGAAGATGAGTGGCCCAGATAGAACTATGCTTTTAAGAGATTCGGTTGAGACGCCAGTTCTGATTAGGTAAGTTGTCATAGCTACGACCAAGAAAGGCACTACCATATCGTAGCGACGAACTTTTCTGACAATTAGGAACCCGACGATTGCTACTACAGGGAACAGAGATTCGCTTCCTACCCACCAGAAAACTTGAGTGCTGCCAAGCAGATCAAGTGCTAAGAGTGCTATAGCTATCGGGTTAAAGATGTGGCGTCTCGCAAACGTAAAAATATATTTAGAAGTCATCGCCAGTATTATCCCAAGAGCTAGAGTACTATACTCGCTCAAACTCTGAGCTGGGCCTAAAATGAGGAATAATATAAGAACTGTAACGAGCCATGATTCCTTGCTTGGCGCTGATGCAAAGATGCGCACGAGAACCCAATGACACGCATACCCGACGGCTAATAAAGTACCCGCCGATCCGAGGAGAGCGATTATAGGGTAGCCTAAACTGTGCTGTGCGCTCAAGACAAAAGCGGCGCCTATAATTGCTAAAAGACCGTACACAATAAGACGGTACATGGTTATGTCGTTCAGGAATTTATCAATCAGATTCATGCGCCTTCTTTCGTAAAAAATTCAGCCGGAAAGTGTGCTGAATGATCAAAACTGAAGTCACTACGTACCAGGCAATATTCAAACGGAAAGGCACTCTGTAATTTTGCTGGCTTTGTAAAAAACAATGCCGTTGCCATGCCATCAGCGACCAAAGCGGTGTCGGACATGGCCCACGTCGCAATGATATCGCGGACAGGGCTGGTAGTGTCAGGGTCCATTATGTGATGCAGGCCAGCCCATTTGCGACGGTTTACAGCCGAACCACAAATGCTCCCATTGTCTAGCAGAGCAACGCCGATGGCTTCTGTGGTATCCGTTGGGTGCCCGAGCCCAACTCTGATTTTGTTGTTATCTACATCTCTTCTTAGAATATCACCGCCGGCATCAACCACATATGATTTTATGCCCTCAGCAAGCAGAAGTTCACCAATGATATCTACGATGTATCCCTTGCCTGCCGCGCCAAAATCTAACATAACTGGTTTGTGCGCCCTGAGCTTAGGATGGGCATACGACATGGTTTCATCCCAGCTAGCAGCGGGATGTAGTTTGTTCTTTGGTTTTAACGAATACTTAGCATCATAACCGGCATCAATTAATAGATTCCCAATAAGTGGAGTTACCTTGCCGGCTGTTATGTCGTAAAGTTGACGATAGAAAGCGAAGAGGCGCTTGGCATCCTCTGGGAACTCATAATCCCCCGCTACTTGTGAGATTTGAGTAATAAGTGAATTATTCAGAAACCGGGAATATGTCTTATCAAAAACGTCGATTCGTTCTTTGATTGTATGCTCAATCGACAGAAGCCGTTCATTATCTAGTTGCTGGTGGATATCGATCTCCCAGCGAGTTCCGATCGCATCAAAAGTAAGAGAAGCTTTGGGTTGCTGCATAGTTTTCACAAGGCCATCGACCTAATCGCGCTCGCAGCATTATTAAAGCCTCTAGGCGTAAGTGAAGCGCTGGATACCTTAGATAAACTCAAACCTGCGAGCTTTTTACCAATAACAAGTGGCTTATAGTTTGCAATAAATCTATTAGTGTAGTTTATGGATGTTGGGTTGGACGCTTTGTTTGTCGCGCTAGTATCAACAACGACATCATTAGAGACTACAAGCGTTATGCCGATTGTTTCTGTTCCGCCGGGGGTGTTGAAGTCTCCATCCGCAGAATAGGTGCCGTCTCTATAAGTGTAGATCACTGGTGGAGGCGTCGGGGTCGGATCTGGTGTTGGTGTGGGCGTAGGGGTTGGCGTAGGCGTTGGCCCTGGTGTTGGCGCAGGCGTGGGTGTAGGGGCCGGATTTGGGGTAGGAGCCGGAACTGGTGAAGGCGTTGGCCCTGGTGTCGGGGTAGGATCCGGCGTAGTTATTACCGGTGGATCTGTTGCTGTGGGACTGGGTTGATCGGTTGATCCTGGAAATGCTGATGGTGTCGTGTCTTGGGCAATAGGCTGATCTGAAGTCGGTATAGGCGTTGTTGTTGCAGATACGGGTGTAGGTGTTTGTACTGTCGATGGGGTGACTGTAGATGTTGGCGTTGGGACTGTAGGCGAAGTTGTCGATGTATCTTTTGAGCCCGTTGGGGAACTGAGTATCTGAGGATTGACTTGTGGTCGGTTGATGGCGGGTTGTTTTAGCTCTGCTCCTGAGACGTAGAGGTTTTGCTTTAAAGCTCCCGTTGTGTGCACTAAAAATACGACTGCAACGACCACGATGACAGTACAGGCCTTCATCATGATTACGTAGCTTTGAACATGATCGACTGGGGGTAGAGCCCGATTTTCAGGCTGTGTCAACAAAAAAAGCTTGTCAGCTATATCTGCTGTTACATTTTTCTGAGAGAGGAGTGTAGAACGAATCTGCTCCTCGGAGTAGCCCTGAGCTAAACATTGCTTGACATAATCTAGAAGCTGGTCAAAACGTTCATCCACCTTTAAGTTGCTTGCAGCCATTGGTTCTCATGATATCAAAGTGAAGTCTTGAACGGAAGCTTACGGGTGGTGATCAAATTACGACATCAACAGAGGCTACCAAGTATGAGTGGCGCAAAGGCAGAGAGCTAATTTTTTTGTTCTATATATGCAACTAATCGGTTGCGTGATTTATATTTCTATGCTTAACTGACACATAGAAATTAATTATTAGGTCTACGAA
The DNA here is from genome assembly GCA_035568355.1 of Patescibacteria group bacterium. GTDB lineage: Bacteria > Patescibacteriota > Saccharimonadia > Saccharimonadales > EFPC-124 > DATMOD01. The sequence goes on along the minus strand of DATMOD010000011.1, from coordinate 9,329 downwards.
CAGGAGAAAACTCGATGCAAGACAAAATTGAACGCAAGATTAGTATTAAAGCTTCTAAGGAGCGAGTTTACGCAGCTATTACTGATCCAGCTCAAATCATTAACTGGTTCCCAGACGCAGTAGAGGGTGATCTTGTAGAGGGCGGCCAACCAATCTTAAGCTTTGGCGAGCATGGCAAGACTCAAATCTATGTCGTAGAAACTCGTCCTTATGACTACTTTGCGTATCGTTGGGTTCCTGGCGCTAACCACTTTATCGGTGATGTTTTAAATACAGATACAACACTTGTAGAATTTAATATCACAGAGGCTGATGGTGTCAGTACGGTCACTATGACCGAATCTGGCTTTGCCAAGCTCCCGGCCGAGCTAGCTGAATCAAGCTTCGAACAAAATACTGGAGGCTGGGATTACATGCTGTCTCGCCTCGAAAAGCTTTTTTCGGAACAATAATGATGGTAGCTGAAACGTTTAAAGCGCTCGGCGATCCGACCCGTCTTGAGATGATACGGCGGCTATCTGATGGTTCTCGCTACACTGTGGGTAGTTTATCGAATGGCTTAGGCCTGACTCGTCAGGGTGCTCGTAAGCATTTGCAGGTACTAGCTGATGTTGAACTCGTTTTCTTGCAAGCCAGCGGAAGACAAACCAATATTAGGCTTAACCCGAAATCTCTCACTTTTGCCAAATCGTTTATTACCGATCTAGAGCTTCGCTGGGACAGGCGGTTACACGCGTTGCGTGAGCTTGTAGAGAATGACGGTTCTGCACGATCGCAGTAGTAGACACAGCCTAGGATATAGCTAGGATTGCTAACTTTTATTGATACACGATTACCTTTTATCTATGTTGTTCAGAAGGCGTATACTAAGGTATAGATACTAAACGAGGAGGCGGTTATGGGTAAAATGAATCCAGTTGTGCATTTTGAGATGGGATATGAGAATAAGGATCGTATGGTCAAGTTTTATGAGGCCGCCTTTGGTTGGGAAACTCAGGCGATGGGGCCTGAAATGGGCAACTATGTTGTCGCCCACACTACTGAAACTGACGAAAATGGCATGGTCCAAACAAGAGGCGCAATTAACGGTGGGTTCTATCAAAAGACTGATGACCCACTGAGCCAAGCGCCCTCAATAGTTGTTTCGGTCGATGATATCCATATTGCTATGCAAGCGGTAGAAACTGCTGGTGGGAAGATCCTAGGCGGCATGAACGAAAAAAGTGAACATATTATGGAGCCGCAGATGATCCCTGGTGTTGGTCTGTGGATCTCTGCGATGGACACAGAGGGTAATCGTCTCTCTATCTTACAGCCTTAGTGCTTATGGCTTAAGATCACCAGGCAATATCTTTTCTCCAGGGGCACCCGGGTTATAATACTCAAACCTCACAGACGTGCTATCCCCTTTGTATTCTTTATACAATGCCTCAGTAATGAGATCGTTAAGCAGCTTAAAATCTGGATTTGTGGGGTCAGGGGAACCATACCCAATGATAAAGCTGGTTGTCTTTCTTGGCTCCATTCGGACAAGACGTATAAGGATGTCCTCCTCTAAATCCCCAAACCTTATATGTATGATATTGTCAGAGGGCCTTTCGGATAGTCCGGCTGCTTTAAGTAGATCTCGGTGCATCAATGTGCTCCCCTCGATCATAGAAAGTACCATTTTATCGTCTGCGCTTGGCTGAGGTTCAAAACCAATGCTCGTCACGACTCCTACTACTGTATTGTTTTCTCGCATTCCCACGGGCATTGTTATTTGGTGTCGTGCCACCTCCGCCGTGATGTTGTCATTAGGGTTTCTGATTTCGGGCCTGAATACAGGGAAGGCATCGTTTTGCATAACCTTTATGTTAATGCTTGCTGGGACTCTTGTAAACCAGGGGTACGCACCATTGTCCGGTGCTGTACTTTCATCGATGCTTCATTAACGCAAAGTAGAAAACTACGTATATCACAACAATGCCGATATTTGCTATTAGCCGTTCCCAGAAGTGGTGCCTAAAGAAAAGTATATCCACAATGACTACGGTAGCTATCATAGTTAGTATATAAATTACAATTACTATGCTCTTGCCCATTTTTAATTCTCCTTATAAAGTTATTATATGTTCAGGGTGGAGTAGAAAGCAAAGTTTTAGGCGCTTTAGTTTGGGGGCAGGCCATACAGCCGAGTACAGAAAAAGAGGCCTGGCCATGGGATTAACCCCCATAGAATAGTGGTATAGTTATACTCACAATGCATGAAACTAAAATTGGCGTTATTGTCCGTGATGACCTAGCTACTTGGCAAAAGCTGAATGTCACCGCTTTTCTGGCGGCTGGCGTGGCTGCAAATGCTCCAGAGAGTATCGGTGAGCAATACGAAGACGGTTCCAGCAATACGTATCTGCCGATCTTTGCTCAACCTATTTTTGTATATTCTGCATCCGCTGAACACTTAAGGCGCACTCGAACCCGTGCTCTGAGTCGTGATACCCGCATGGCAATATATACCAAAGATATGTTCGCAACGGGCAATGATAGTGACAATCGAGCGGTCGTAAAAGCTGTTGCTGCTGATGATCTCGACATTGTTGGTCTAGCATTCCGTTGTGATCGCAAAGATTTTGATAAGATCATAAATGGATTAAAATTGCATTCATGATGCGAGAATTAGTATGAAGCCAGCGATTTATATAGGGGCGTCTATAGGTGGTATTGTCGGCGGATACATCCCAGTGTTATGGGGCGCAGGCCTTTTTGACTTGAGCAGTATCTTGTTAGGTGCCGTCGGTACAGCTCTTGGTGCTTGGCTTGGCTATAAGGCTGCAAAATATTACGGCCTTTAGGGCGCTTTATCACTTCTGCTTTCTTTTTCCTTGTGTCCACTGAACACTAGTAAGAAAAGGCGCGAACAGATCGTCTTCTAGAGAGATGTTTATGTCTGCCAGCTCCTCGGGGCTTGGGTCTCGATCTTGGAATGTTACGAAGGGTATGTCTGAGATGATGGCTAGAGGAGTCTGCTCTGAGCCTTCGCCCATCTGCAGAACTGCCGCCGCAGCTAGGCCGCCTGCTACATCTGCTTGAGAAACTCTAAAAGGCTTTCCGAATAGATCTGGCTTGCCAACGTAGTCATTTAGAGCAGCAAACCCACTATGGGCTAACATAATGCCATTAGCGCCACGGCGGAGGGGGTGGCTCGTACTATCCGTGATAATAACGCCCACTTTGTTAAGTCTAAAACGTTGCTTTAGGTAGGAACGAACTTGGTTAGCGGTTTTCTGGGCGTCTTTAGGCCAAAGTACATAATTGTTTCCGCCGTTGGATTCATCTACGCCAGCCATTGGAATGAGGGTGTTGTTAGTGATTGTAAAATGGTGGCCGTATTTACTGAGTGAAACTGGCAAGTAAAGATCAGATTCTCGAACAACTAACTCTTCTTTGTTTATCTCATTAAAAGGGATGACATTACCCTCGCACAGCGAGACAATCTTAGATGTAATAGCAAGAATGCTACCTTCTTCAAAGGTTTTAAGGGTGTTATCTAATAGCGACAGTAGACTAATGCTACCAGCCGTTATTATTTCTGTCTTGATTGTTGTTACTATCATTCTGACCTTTTTATTCAATTTGAATATTAAAACAGGCTATCTTTATGCCGCCCCTGCTATTGCCTCAGCCAAAATTGTCTAATCAGATGTAATTATACACAAAAATTAGTCAGTGTCTGACTATTATAACTGTTAGCCAAAGATCGGGGCCTATCAGCGAGTTGGTACGCGAGCCTTTTAATATAGATCAGCCCGTTACTGCTATAATCAAGAGATGAGCACTATTTCGGTTGAGTACGCGCACATTTATACTAATCAGCACATTTCTGAAGAGCATCAGACATCAATTAATGTATTGAGCGAAGTTAAGCAGACTGCGCATGATGAAGGTAAGAACCTATCATTTGTCGTTATGGTTGATGATTATTCCTTCCCTGACCCGTCATTCGATTATCGTGTATTCTCTGGCTGGCTCGAAGAACGGGGGTTCAAGCCAGACCTGCTGATTCGAGAGTCACAATTAATACCGGTTTGCGATGACGTGCTTAGTGTTCTTCAAAATGATAAGCTCAAGGATCAGATCACCGATTATGTAAAAGCTAAGAAATACCCATGCTCTCTCTTTATTGCTTCGTGGTACTTATTGAGACTTGGTAAGTTATTCTCGCCAGTATTTCCGGCCGAACTCGTGGCTGATGAATTAACAAATATACTGCCAGAAAGCTTTAAGCCATTTGAAGACAAAGGCCTGGAAATCATTGCTGCTACTCCATATGTCGAGTCGGTCAAAGCTATCCATTACCGTTTCTTGCCCGGAAGGTTAGTCGCCTAATACAAAAACAACCATGCAAACAGAAATCGAAGTAAAGTTTTTAGACGTCAATCATGACCAAATCCGCAACCGGCTGAGTTCACTTGGTGCTACTTGCAAGCAACCTATGCGTCTAATGCGGCGGGCAATTCTAGATTACGCAGACAGACGATTACAGCATGGTGAATCAAATTCTTTTGTGCGAGTTCGAGACGAAGGCGACAAGATCACGCTCACCTATAAAAAGTTTGAATCACTCAGCGTGGATGGTGCCAGAGAACTTGAAACGACAGTTGGGTCATTTGAGGCTACTATATCAATCTTATTAGCAATTGGGTTAGAAGTAAGTTCACTACAAGAATCTAAGCGAGAGACCTGGGAATATATGGGTTGTACAATAGAGCTTGATGAGTGGCCTTGGCTTAATCCTTATCTAGAGATCGAGGGGTCGTCTGAAGAATCATTAAAACGTATCGCCAAAGCTCTGGGGCTTGACTGGAGTAAGGCAGCGTTTGGTGATGTGATGGTTGCTTACAGAGCGCAGTACCCCAGCCTTTCGGGAAAAGAAACCGTCGGGAGCCTACCTGAGGTAAAATTTGATGCACCATTACCCGGTTTCTTGAATAACGCTGTCAAAATAACGCCTGGATAACTCCGGCTAAAGGGTTAAGGGGCGGTTGCTAACTAGCAGCACCCTGGCTACTATCCAATAATCTTGGGGGGAAAGAATGGCAATATATTACCGGATTTGCCCACTACCTTATAAAATATATATTTATAATTGGGATCTTGCGCCACGACTGTATCATCAGTGAAACTGATGGGTATTGGTCGCCCTTCAGTTGTTAAGTACAGCTTATAGTTTGCTTTAATTTTTGAGCCACAGTTTATGCTTTCTGTTGACCCTGTGCCACTCCTTATAGATACCTCGCCATCCTTCAGGGCTGATGAGCCTAATAGATGGCTCATAGCTGATAGAGTAAGCTCGTGTTCCGAGGGAACATCAGTCTCAGTCTCAGGCTTACCAGCGATAATTAAGCGCTGGTTAACTACCTTGCCACGAGAGTTGATTCGCCCAAAGGTTTCAATGCCACCGGGTACTTCTTCACAGCCAGCTAATACGTGTCCTTCTTTAACATCAAAAATTTCTGGGTACGAAGAGACGGCGTTTTCACGAAGCACAGGGATACAAGCTGTTAGTGCCGTTGCTGCAAGTAAAAATGCAGCGGTGGCTTTGGTCGCTTTTTCATGTAGTCTTAGTCTCTCTAACGTTGGATGCTGAGTTATTGATTCACCCGGTAGTTTACTCATACGCCATACTTTAATATCAATAGTATTGGATGTCAAACTTCAATTTGCCACCAAAATACAAACTCCCTATCTAGATCATGTAACGAATCTTGTTCAGCGCATGGCTTTGAGAGCTTCAGCATAGCGTATCAAGCTATCAATCTGCGTATCTAGCTGAGTCTGCGGGCCGTATGGTTTTTCGCGTAGCTCTTGTTTTAAGTCGTCTTTGTCGTTGATAGAATCGGCTATATGATCACTAAAAAACAATGCTTGAGGAATAGTGATGGCGCCCACGCCTGGTAGTGCCATGCGCAAGTTTGCTATGGCCTGTGCTCCGCCTGAGGTTCCGTGACCTACTAGGGCAACTGGCTTGTCGTCGATCTCGTGGGCAAGCATATCAATAGAGTTCTTGAGCACTGCCGAAGTCGAGCGATTGTATTCTGGCGTTACAAAAACGTAGCCATCAAATGTAACGATCTTATCGAGCCATTTCTTAACTGCTGGTTCTGGTTGGCGCTTAGGATTGTAGCGTGGGCTTATGGGCTCATCCATGAATGGCATTGGGTACTCTCGTAGATCTAGAAGTTCTACAGTTGCTTTCTGACTGACCACTTTTGCAACCCATTTAGCTAGCTTATCTGTCACGCGGCCCTGACGGCTACTTCCGATTACAACACCTATTTTAACCATATGGGTTCTCCCTTTTAGAAAACTGATAATTTATATTTATCGTTACTACAATCTAGCATAGGGGCTCCTACTTATTTTGTACAGCACATCAAAGGCATGCTTGGCTCTCAACCTGACCATTGGCTGCCACTTTTATGATTCTCGCCCGGTAATGCTATACTTGTAATAACCACAACTAGTTAGTCCATAACTACGAAGCTATGCTAAAAACAAGGAGAATAAAATGGCAAAAGGTAATACTCATCCAAACAAAGAGAAGAAGAAGCCAAAGAAGCCTAAAATAGTTGCCTAAGCTCTACTCGTGATCATCTAGTAACATAGAGTTTACATATTGTCATAACTTATGTATAATATCGTTAGATATTGTGAGGCGGTTATCGCTGTATTTGCGTCGCGCCTTGCACCTTATCTGTAGATGTAGAGTATAGGGATTTTTAAAGATTCAATATAGACGGAGGGGTTAAAACCTCCGTCTTTTTGTTTTGTGGAGACTTTATGTATCCGAGAGTTCACTCGATGCGGGCAGCTACGTTACCTTATGTAGCTGCTATCCTTGAAGCGACTATCGCGACTATGCAGAAGTCTATTAGGCGGATTCAGGGTCTAGCCTATAGCGTTGTTCTAAACTCAGCTCTGACCATGGGCGTAGTTTCTATTGTGGTGGTTGCCCCAGCTAGCCGTGTTTTCGGTATTACTGACAACTCGATACTCAGCCCAGTGATAGTTGATAGCCACAAGGCATCTGCTCTTAAGGGCATTAATATTGGCAATGACCAATCGTCGACCCCTAATTCTCCGTACCAATCAGCCCAGAATGAAGCCGATCTGGCATACCTAAAAGGTAAGGTCTCGCGGATCCGAATAGCTCTAGCCTACGGCCTAGATGCTAACGATGTTCGCAACCTTAAGAGGCTGGCTATAGAAGCAAAGAAGCAAGGTTTTTATGTGCAATTTGGGATTACAGCTGGTGCAGACTCAGATATTAATACCTACTATAATCGATGGCTCTCAGATGATATTGTAGCAACGGCTATTTGGGCGCAAGCTAATCATATAGACGAATTTGCAATCGGCAATGAAGAAGATTGGTATCGACAGTTTCTTAACGCTTATAATGCCAAGACCCCGAGAGAAATCAGGGATGATGTTAGAGCTAAGGTCGCAGATGTGCGAAAGGTTTACTCGGGGTCTATCGTCTATGCCGACGCCGAGAGTAACTTAGATGATTGGATCCATGAAGGTATCGGAGGTCTCGATCGTATATATTTTAACGTCTTTGATTCACAGCCAAACTTTCAGAATATTATCACAAAGATTGTCGACAATTTCGGTGTTGATCACGGGGGTATAACTGAATGGGCCGCTGAACACGGCTATAACGAAATGCTGCAGAGTGGTATGTCTCCTGAGCAATATGGCAAAGAAATCATGGATCGGGCAGCCATAGTTAAGAAGAGCGGCTTGCCTGCGTATATGTTTACTCTACGTATGGACCCGAGTGGTAGTGATTGGGGTCTTATGCTAGGTGATGGCACTAAGAGGCCGGGGCTCGATGAGTTTTTAGCCTTGTAAGATAAGATGTCGTGTTACGTCACTCCCGAATTCGATCGGGAGCCTAGGGCAAATTGGAATTCATTTCTTACTGGATTCCCAATCAAGTCGGGAATGACGGGAGGGGTGCAAAAGTGAGTGCATGTCAGGATAGAATAGCAGTGATCTCAAGTGTGAGATACAATTAGTCAGATGAATAACAGCAAACTACAAAGATGCGAATGGGCCAATGGTAATCCCCTTCTTGTCGCTTATCACGACAACGAATGGGGCGTCCCTGTTCATGATGATAGGCTTTTGTTTGAAATGCTAAATTTAGAAGGCGCTCAAGCTGGCTTGAGTTGGCTAACAATTCTTAGTAAACGCGATAACTATCGTAAAGCTTTTGATAACTTTGACGCCAAAAAGATAGCTCAGTATGACGAAGCCAAACGAGCAGAATTGCTCCAAGACGCTGGAATAGTTCGTAATCGGCTAAAAGTTAATGCTTTTATAGAGAATGCGAAGGCAACTTTAGCCATGCAGCAGAAGCATGGCAGCCTGGATGCTTATTTATGGAATTATATTGGTAGCCAAAAACTAACCCAGGCAACTCACGAACAAGCTACAGAAATTAGCCAACTGATGAGCAAAGGTCTCAAAAAAGATGGTTTTCGGTTTGTAGGCCCCATTATTTGCTACGCCTTTATGCAATCTGTAGGTATGATGGATGATCACGCGCCAGGCTGTTTTAAATATAAACAAAACACCGCCTAATAGTCGGCGGTGTTTTGTTTTGAACTATATTAGCTGGATCAAACAGTGATGCTCAGCAGTGTCCAATGACCTTCGTTGTTATTGTGACGCAGGCGATATTGTGCGCGGCCATCGGTCATCATCAATATGCGGGATATGTTGTTACCGTGCTTGATAATATATCGCCAGCCAGCATCTATAAACTGGTGTGATTCGCCGTTAAATTCTATGCGGCAGGGGTAAGTTTCTAGATCTTTTCGGAAGCCGATTCTAGTAACATCAACTACTTGGTTTATACTAACCTGATTCATATTTGCCTCCCTGGGCTTTCCAAGACAGCACATTTTGTTCCAAAAACTGCGCTTCGATGCTCACGTACCTGAAAGTACGCTGTGCTTCGAGGCTTGTTTCTGAATGAACTGTGGCTGTCTAGGAGAGCCCAATTATTAGTATTAGCGCAACTAAAAACTGACACGAACTATTTAAGGTCATTTAGCGGAGGGGTTGGAGTTCAGCTATCACCGGATAGGCGCATGTAACCGCTATTACGTGCTCTGTTTACCGTACGAAGCTTATAAAATATGTACACCAAGCTGGTGTAAGGCTTTAAAGCCTGTAAGTAGAAAGGTATCCACCAGTACCTACATGACTAATACTAAGTATACATCGAGTTAGGGATTACGGGTCAAGCCTTTGGCTGTTGTGTTTTATGAATC
>DATMOD010000010.1:0-12823 GCA_035568355.1 Patescibacteria group bacterium | reverse complement strand
ATGCTCAGGCTTTACACAACTCGAAAGCTCAGACCAAGATTCACATTGGTAAGCAAACTACACGCGGATTAGGGGCTGGCGCAGATCCGACGGTTGGGCAACAAGCTGCAGAGGAATCAAAAGAGGAGATCAAAAAGGCTTTAGAAGGCGCAGATCTTGTTTTTGTTACCATGGGAGCTGGCGGTGGTACTGGTAGTGGAGCTAGCCCGGTAGTTGCTGGGATCGCTAGAGAGCTAGGGATTCTAGTCGTTGGTGTAGCCACTAAGCCATTCAGTTTTGAGGGTGAAAAGCGTCGCCAAAATGCTGATTGGGCTATCACTAAATTAGGCCAAAACGTCGACACACTCATTACAATACCTAATGATCGATTGTTGCAGACCATTGATCGTCGAACCCCGTTGCTTGAAACCTTTAAGATTGCTGATGATGTATTGCGTCAAGGCGTGCAGGGTATATCGGAGCTTATTACCGAACACGGGCTAATTAACCTAGACTTTGCAGATGTAAAAACTATCATGCAAAATGCCGGTTCAGCTTTGATGGGGATTGGCCGTGCTAGTGGCGAAAACCGAGCGGTTGTAGCCGCTCAGCAGGCAATCGAATCGCCACTGCTAGAAGTATCGATTGATGGCGCCCGCGGTGTACTGTTCAATATTACTGGTGGCTATGATATGTCGATGCACGAAATTAACGAAGCGGCAGAGGTCATAACTAACGCTGTGGCTTCTGATGCTAATATCATTTTTGGTGCAAATCTAAAACCTGATATGGAAGACGAGTTAGTGATTACCGTAATTGCCACAGGTTTTGATTCAGCCTATTTTCATAGCCGGGCAAATGCACAGATAAAGTCGACTGTCGAGAGCGCTTCGACCGACGAAGATGTTGCAGCTGCTATGCAAAGTACGGATATGCAAAAGTTAAACCTAGAGCTTGATTCTGAGCCGGCCACTGAAGGCTTTGGTAATACCGAAGAACCAAAAAGCACTATATGGGATTACGATACCGAATCAAACAATGACGCACATAAACAATCTGATTTGCCAGCTTTCTTGCGTCGTCATAAAAAAGATAGCGATAAAGATAAAACTGGGTCATAAAAGATATGAAATGTCCGAACTGCCAAAAAGTTGGGGCAAAAGTTATTGAATCGCGCGATGTAGCCAACGGCGAGAGTATTAGACGCAGGCGTGAGTGCCTGCATTGCCATCACCGTTATACAACTTACGAATATCTCGAGCGCCCAACCTTGGTCATCATTAAAAAAGACGGCACTCGCCAGTTATATGATCGCAACAAGTTAATTGCGGGTTTGCAGCGAGCGTGCGAAAAAACAATCATGACTGAGCTGCAGTTTGAAGAGCTAGTAGCAATTATTGAACGGACCATATACGATTTAGGGGACACAGAGATAACTTCTATTCAGATGGGTGATATTGCTATGGAGGCCTTGGCTAGCACCAACCCCGTTGCTTACGTGCGTTTTGCCAGTGTCTATAGGCACTTTACCGACTTAAAAAGCTTTGAGCAAGAGCTAGCCAAGATGAGTGCCAGGACAGATAGCTTGACCTAGCACATGAATGATGGTCTTATAGCCCCTGACCCCATGCACTTTTTCAGAATCTCTCTTTAACGAGAATATTCATCTTATACATGGTATTAATGGTTGTCAGCTCGTGATTCTGAAAAAGTGCATGGGGTCAGGGGCTTAGCTAGCCTAAGTGGTGTATAGTTAGAATATGAAAACGGTTATTCTATTTAGGCCCAACTCCGAGCATGCCCGCAGAGTGCAAGATTATCTTCGAGATTTTGAGCGCCAGACCGGCAAGAAAATTATGCAAATGGATGTTGACTCTGTAGAAGGTATTGATACTTGCCGACTATACGATATCGTATCTTATCCAGCCATCCTAGCAACAGACAATGAAGGTCATATTCAGCAGATATGGCAAGACAATTTTCCGACCATTAGTGAGTTGAGCTATTATGTTTAATATCTTTAGCATCGACTAGTTTTTCTAACTGACTAATGATTTGTTGTGGCTGTGATATGTTCGACGTGGTGATGGTCATAGTGGACCATGGTGTGACAGACGTCGGCTCGACATGAATAGACTTGATATTAAGATTGCGCCGAGAAAATACTTGAGCTACACGAACCAATACGCCTGGCGTATCGCGAACTATCAGTGTTATTGTGCTTGGATAATCATTCTGCATTAGGTGCTCCCTGTTGGTTTAGCTAATTTGATGGTTGGTGGCTCTATAATCATGCTTGTCAGGGGTGCACCGGCTGGCACCATAGGGAAGACGTTATCTGTCTTTGCGACCTCAACATTAACAATGACTGGGCGGTTTTTTATAGACAGGGCTTCTTGCAATTTATTCTCTAGCTCGGACGGTGATTCAATGTTAATCCCCTTAGCTCCATAAGCTTCGGCTAATATAACAAAGTTGGGGTTGCCTTCTAAGTTCACGCCGCTTTCGCGATTATCAAAAAATAATTCTTGCCACTGACGTACCATGCCTAGGTAGTGGTTGTTCATTATAATTACGACGACTGGCAACTTGTTTATACAGGCCGTGGCCAGTTCGCACAGAGTCATCTGAAACCCGCCGTCACCCACAATTGCTATAACTTGTTCTTTTGGTCTAGCTAATTGAGCGCCAATGGCTGCCGGAAAACCAAAACCCATCGTGCCAGCTCCGCCTGAACTTATCCAACGAGGACCACCCAAGCCCTTGTCGTCTTGTACTGCATCCAATTGGGCGGGCCTCGTCCAATCAACTGACGGATCAGTTTTATAAAACTGAGCGGCCCACATTTGGTGCTGGCCAACATCGGTTGTAACTATAGCTTGGCCACTAGTGAGCTTGTAGACTGTGTCGATAACCCTTTGCATGGATAGTGTATTGGTATCGGTAGGATAATGCAGGGGATATAATTTTCGATATTCATCAAGATGGCAATTCCAATCACTGAAGTCACTATTCTTGGCATAGATTTGTATAGCGGCGATTGCGGCTTTAGCATCAGCTCGTATAGCGATATCAGTTTTTATTATTTTGCCGAGTTCGCTAGCATCAATATCTATGTGGGCTATAAAGGCCTGTTTGCAAAACTCGCTAGCTTTGCCCACTATGCGGTCATCAAATCGTGAACCAATGTTGAGCAAAAAATCACACTCAACGATAGCTTTGTTGGCGTAAGCTGTGCCGTGCATACCAAGCATACCCAGGCTGAGGGGGTGAGATTCAGGGAAGGCTCCCTTGCCGAGTAGGGTAGTCGTAACTGGTGTGTTCATGGCTTCGGCTAGTTTTGTGAGCTCGTTTTCGGCCTGGGAGATTATGACGCCATGCCCGGCTAGGATAACTGGTCGTTTAGATTTTAACCAGGCTTTTGCTATTGCTTTGGCCTTGGTTTTATCAACAGGATGTTCGTGTTGATAGGCCGGCAGGTCGATGGGCTGTTCGAGAGTACTAGTGAATAGCCCGGAGCTGATATCCTTTGGTAGATCTATCAGAACTGGTCCCGGCCGACCAGTCGTGGCAATATAAAAAGCCTCATTAACTATTCGTGGTATATCGTTAGTTACGCGTATCTGATAGTTGTGCTTAACGACTGGCATGGTCAGATTAAAGACGTCGGCTTCTTGAAAGGCGTCTAGGCCCAGCATGGAGGTTATTTGCTGGCCGCATATAACTATCATCGGCACGCTATCCATCTGTGCTGTCATTAGTCCAGTCACAATATTACCAGCGCCAGGTCCGCTGGTTACGAGTACCACGCCGGGCTTGCCGCTAGCCCTGGCGTAGCCATCAGCCATGTGAGCTGCGCCTTGCTCGTGTCGTACCATTATTAGTTTTATTTTTGTTTTGGAAGTTATTAACGCGTCAAAAATTGGTATAGCCGCTCCGCCAGAATAGCCAAAAATGTATTCTACGCCATGCTTCTCTAAAACCTTAATCAAAGCTATTGCGCCGTCTATTGGTTCTGTCATTTGCTGCCCTTTTGGTGAGTTGTTAGATAGGATTCACTCTAGGGGTGAAGGGCTGTGCTGCAGATTTACGAGTGAATCCAGGCCTGCGCAACACAGCCTCTAGCAAGGTTCACGATTACCACAATAATGCTGCGCAGTTCTGAATTCATATTGTTATAAAGTGTACCTTTTCTGCGCGTTGTATGCAAAACCTCTTATTTTGGGTTACGGGTAGATTGTTGTACAATATTGTTAGACGCGTGCTGTAGTCGGTACAGCTAAGTGGTTATCGCCCACTGATAAGCATCGGGAAGAACAGCTATTGGCTTACTAGAACCCGACGATCAGCATCTCGTTAGATTGCAAAATAAGCGCCGAAGATAACGTTTAAGTTAAAACTTCTGGAAGTTGGATGGTACCGCCCATAATACGGGTTCCAACATTTCGGGAGTTTTTTATTTTGTAAAAAGAGAGAATTAATATGGCAAACGAACTACAAAACCAACCAAAATCAGCTCTATCACAAATAGAAGAAGAGATCTTTGCCCTGTGGCAGAAAGAAAAGACGTTCGAAAAGAGTATGGCCCGTCGCAAAGATGGTCCAACCTTTAGCTTTTACGATGGTCCGCCTTTTGCTAACGGCCTGCCGCATTTTGGTCATAGCCTGGCATCGAGTATAAAAGACTCCATGCTGCGTTATAAAACCATGCGTGGCTACAACGTACCCCGCCGCAACGGCTGGGATTGTCATGGCTTACCGGTAGAGTATGCCATCGAAAAAGAGTTTAGTGTCAGTGGTAAAAAACAGATCTTAGAGCTTGGAATAGATAAATTTAATGCAGCTTGTCGTGATTCGATCTTTACGTACAAAGGTGAGTGGGAACGCTTGCTCAAACGAATGGGTCGTTGGAGCGAATATGAGAACTATTATGCTACGGTAGATACTAATTATACAGAAAGTGTTTGGTGGGCAATCAGCCAAATTAATAAGAAGGGCTTACTCTATAAAGGTTACCGCACAACTCCATATTGCCCGCGCTGCGAAACACCACTGTCTAATTTTGAAGTCAATGATGGCTATAAAGATAATATTCCTGACCCCAGCTTATTCGTAAAGTTTAAGCTTACGAGCGAAGACGCTCACTTATTGGGCTGGACTACAACCCCATGGTCACTGCCTGGCAACGCTGCGATTGCAGTTAACCCCAAAGAACAATATGTATACGCCGAACTGACCGACGAAGCCGGCCAATCTGAGACACTGATCTTGGCCAAAAAACGCCTAGAGGCAGTCCTTAAAGATGAGCAAAGTTACAAAGTTCTAAAAGAAGTATCTGGTAAAGATCTAGTTGGCTTGCAATATCAGCCGCTATTTAAGCTAGATTCTGTTGAGTCTGAACCAAACAAAGCTAATCTGTACAAAGTTTGGGCAGCGGACTTTGTGAGTATTAATGATGGTACTGGTGTATTGCATGTAGCCCCAGCTTTTGGCGAAGATGATTTGGCTTTAGGCGAGGCTAACCAGATCCCGGTTCTAAACACTATCGATGCTAGTGGTAAGGTAAAAGGCGGCATTGGTTTTGATGAAGCACAAGGTATGTTCTTTAAGAAGGCCGATAGATACATAATTGACCATCTTACCCACATGAGCGCTGTGTTTGCGGCCGAGACCATTCATCACACCTATCCATTTTGTTGGCGTTGTGAAACCCCACTGCTTTATTACGCTATCAGTAGTTGGTTTATAAAGGTTTCGAGCCTAAGATCGCAACTTGTAAAAACTGCTGAAGATATAAATTGGGTACCTGGCCACATTAAGGCTGGGCGTTTTGGCAAGTGGTTAGAAGGTGCTCGTGACTGGTCGATTAGTCGTAATCGCTATTGGGGGGCACCGCTCCCAGTCTGGGTGAATCAAGATGATCCGAATGATTATTTGGTAATTGGCAGCAAGCAAGAACTAGTTGACTTAGCGGGCGAGGGTATTAAACTTGATGATCTGCACCGTCCGTTTATTGACGCCATAACATTTAAAAAAGATGGCAAAACTTACAAGCGGGTAGAGGAGGTTCTTGACTGTTGGTTTGAATCTGGTTGCATGAGTATCGCTCAACAGCATTATCCGTTCGAGAATCAAGAAGCCTTTAAGAAAACCTTCCCAGCGGACTTTATTATAGAAGGCCTGGATCAAACTCATCTTTGGTTTTACGTACAGCATGTGGTGGCGACAATTCTTTTTGATAGCCCAGCATTCAAAAACGTGATAGTTAATGGCATGATTATGGCGGCAGATGGCCAAAAACTCAGCAAGCGGCTTAAAAACTACCCACCAGTAGAAGAAGTATTTGATAACGAAGGGGCAGACACCTTGCGTTTGTTCTTGCTATCGAGCACTCAAGCTACGCAGGTTGCAGACTATATGCGCTTTGACCGCGAAGCTATGCGTGATCTTAATCGCAATGTGCTTGGTACACTACAAAACAGCTATAGATTCTTTAAGATGTATGCCGATATTGATAATTGGCAACCGCAGAGCCCTTTGGCTGAGCCTAAGGTAAGTAATGTTTTGGATAAGTGGATGCTAGCTAGGCTCAACCAAACAGTTGAAGAAGTTACCACTCAGGCTGATAGATACATGCTAGCCCACGCCATAAATCCAATTTTTGAGCTTATAGATGACATGTCTAACTGGTTCATTCGTCGTTCACGTCGTCGTTTTTGGAAGAGCGAGGATGATAGTGACAAACTATTGGCCTACGCCACACTGCACTATACTTTGGTGCGCGTTTGCCAGCTTTTGGCGCCGTGGGGTCCGTTCTTGAGTGACAAAATCTATCGAGATTTAATGGCGGGTGAGTCTGTGCATCTTAGTGATTGGCCAAAACCTAGTAAAGTAGAGGCTAGTTTGCTCAGTGACATGAAATTGGCTCGCCAGGCTATTGCTGAGGGCTTACGACAGCGCGCAGAAGCTAAGATTAAAGTCCGCCAACCACTTGCGCGTCTACAAGTGCCTAAATTACCAGATGAATATAAAGAGGTGATTGCCGAAGAAGTTAATGTAAAACTGGTTGAAGTGGGTGGTAAAGAAGTGGTTCTGGATACGGCTATATCAGATGAGCTCCGATTGGAGGGGCTAATGCGCGATATTATTCGCCTGGTTCAGAATGCCCGTAAGCAAGCTGGCTTGAATGTGGAGGATCGTATAGAACTGTCCATTACCAGTGATGATGCTCTAATACAGCAAGCAATCAAAGCTCACACCGATGCCATCAAGCATGAGACCTTGGCTACTGAGGTGGTAAGTGGGCGAGAGTTTACTTATAAACAAGAAACTAAGCTTGACGGAAAGACAATTATTATAGCTTTGCAAAAATAACAACAACATTTTGTTGACCGGTAAGCATAAACGTGTTAGTATTTAATTAACGTCAAATAAAACAAAAAGAAAGAAGAAAAATAAAATGACGCAAAATAATACTATCCTTCAGTTCGCCCCACTATTATCTAAGCGGCTGGCATTCGTGCCAGTCGCGGATGATGATGACGCACTCATCAAGTCTATCGAAGACGATTCAGATGCTCGCTGGCAATTGCGCGAGCCGATAGATACAGAAGAGCTTGCCGGATTCTGGGATAAAGCAGGGGACGAGCTCAGGCGAGAGAACCAGCAGGCAAACGGAGAATGAGCCGTTAGTGCACCTGGCTCTCACAGCCCCCTTAGACATTCGTCCACACACAAACTAGTGTGCCAATATAGGACGAAACTGTTCCTTGGAGGTTGTGAAAGCTAGATGCATATATGTTGGCTGATCGATTGATTGCGCTGAAAGAATAGTCGTTTGTGGATTCATAAGAGATGTTTAAATCTTGTCTCAAGGTCCTCGGTCATGTGTCTTGCGGCTTGTTCTTCTATGTCTTGTTTAGATACTTCTCCTCGTAATTCGTAGAGGTAGCGCTTTTCATAAAGTGCAGGTCGTCCAAAAAATTCATCAAGCACATCGTGCCCTGTACTCCGCTGAACAAGCTGAGCTAATCTATTGAAGTTTTCTCTGCGATCTTCGCCGCTGACAATGCGGGAGAGGCGAACGGTTCCGAGGTAATTCTCATCCGACATGTTCAGCCTAGCTAGCTTGACTATAAGTTGTGCAAAGTCCTCCTGAGCACTGTATATATTGACGATCTGAACTTCTTCATCTCTTTTAAGGTTCATTTCGTCGGCTATCATTTTAGTAAAGATATTCACTAAGCCCTCATCAAGTGGGTCAGATGCTCTGGCTATACGTTCTCCTGTGTGAACCCCAAATAAAAAATGCGTGAGTTCATGAGGCAGATATGATTCATTTGGAACTTTTAGCCGTCCATCTTGGCTTGCTTCAGCAAATCGTCGTCCGGTCTCTGGATCTGTTGTTTCTCCTATGGCTATAGCGGTGCTACCTACGGATGGCAGCCTATCATAAACGCTTCTATCCAGCTTACCTTGTCTAATCAATCTAACAACTGCATTCATGTAGTCTTGTCGGATTGATTCGAGTTCAAGACTTTTTTGAGCCTCTTGCTGCGCTATAAGATTCATTGCTTCTACGTCCAATGGGCTGAAAGGTAATGTGTCTCTCGAATCTCTTACTTCCATGTTCTGACCCTACTCTAATACATTAGGGGGTAATTTGTGATCGTGTGTAGGCATTGCTTTATTTAGTATATCTTAAAATGAGTATTATCAAATGTGTTTTCTCAAGGGCAAATGCCCTACCAAGCTTTACACAGATCATCACATCTGTTAGTATTGTCTATTAGACATTCCTATAATCTATCATCTTAAGTGAGTTGCGAGTTGAATAATGAAAGCAGTTATCAAGGTTGGTGGCAAGCAATATATTGTTGCCGAGAAAGAAACATTACTAGTTGATAAACTAGATGAAGAAACCAAGACGTTAACTCTTGAGCCACTTTTGTTGTTTGACGAAGCAGGCGAAGTCCAAATTGGTATGCCAACTGTTAAAGGCGCATCAGTAGAAGTCAAAGTTCTAGAGACATTAAAAGACAAAAAGATAATTGTTGGCAAGTTCCAGGCTAAAAAGCGTGTTAAAAAGATGCAAGGCCACCGCCAAGATCACACTAGGATTGAGATTATCTCGATCAAATAGAGGTTGGTCTCTTTTGTCATTCTAGGTAGATCGGGGTTCCATATAGAAAGGGACCCCTTTTTTTTGTCCTATATTCCCAGCCAGATTAGAAATAACAGTGTGGAGTTTTAAGTTGGCAAGGTTTGTTTTCACGACTGGTCTCTAACTGCTATACTGATATCCAAGCGAGAGGTAAAAAACACACATGGCTGGATCTGTTATTGCGATTACTAATCAAAAGGGTGGCGTGGGTAAAACAACCACGGCTGTTAACTTGGCCTACTACTTAAGCCGTAAAGACAAGCGGGTGCTAGTGATTGATCTTGACCCCCAGGGAAATGCTACCAGCGGGCTGGGTATAAATAAGCAACAGCTAAAATCAACGGTTATAGAAGTTGTGCTAGATAATGCGCCTTTAGCAAATGTTGTGCTGCCAACTAAGCACAAGAATCTTTATATTTTGCCGTCGACATCTCATTTGGCAAATGCTGAGGTAGAATTAGCTTCGGCTGATCATCGTTTTACGCGTTTAAAGCAAGGTCTAGAAAACCACTCTTATGAGTATGTGATCATAGATTGCCCGCCATCGTTGAGCTTGCTAACGGTCAATGGTCTAATTGCGGCCGAGCTATTACTATTGCCCGTACAGACTGAATTTTATGCGCTAGAGGGCCTTAGCCAATTGCTAGAGACTATGCAGTTAGTGCGCAAAGGTTTGAATACGTCGCTGGAGCTTTTAGGCGTGGTGTTAACCATGGTTGATAGCCGAATTACGCTTTCTGGTCAGGTGCAAGAAGAAGTCAAAAAGCATTTTCCGGGTAAGGTGTTCGAAACTGTTATACCGCGGAATGTAAGATTAGCCGAAGCGCCAAGCCATGGTTTGCCGGTTGGTGCGTACGATAAGTGGTCTAAAGGTGCCCGTGCCTATAAAGCATTGGCTAAGGAGGTGATTCAGCGTGTCGAAGGTCAGTAGAGGGCTTGGTAGAGGGTTTGAGGCGTTAATTCCAGTGCAGATGCTGGACGAAGAATTTGACCCCACCAGCCAACAAGACGAACAAGTGTCTAGATTGCGTGATCTAGAAATTAGCCAGGTTATACCTAACCCTGAGCAGCCTCGTCGAAACTTTGAAGACTCTGCCTTACAAGAACTAGCTGAGTCTATAAAAGAGCACGGTATTATGTTGCCGCTTGTAGTTACGCCCAAAGGCAACAAATTCGAATTGGTAGCAGGTGAGCGACGTTGGCGAGCGGCGAAGATTGTGGGGCTCAAGACAGTCCCGGCTCTGGTGCGCACCCTAACTAATCAGCATAAATTAGAGTTGTCTTTAATCGAGAATTTGCAACGGGAAGATCTTAACCCCCTAGAAACAGCCACCGCTTATCTGAAATTACATCAGCAGTTTAATTTGACTTACGAAGAAATAGGCAAGCGGGTAGGTGGCAAAGCTCTTAGTACTGTCAGCAATGTGCTGCGTCTTTTAGGATTACCGCCAAACGCCAAGCAAGCCCTAATTGAAAGCAAGATCACTGAGGGGCATGCCAGGCAGATCCTAGCCATACATGAGCCAGACGTGCAACAAGAATTGCTAGAACTGATCATTAAAAATGACTGGTCAGTGCGCAAGACTGAGCAATTTGTAGTTGGTTATAAAGAGGGTTCTAAAGATCGCAAAACAGCAGTTGCCAAGGTGCAGACCAAAACAGCCGAGACTGTGGCTCTAACCAAAAGACTGAATACCAGTGTTGTTATTAAGAATATGGCCAATGGCGGACGGTTGATTATAGAGTATAAAAGCCAAAAAGATCTGGAGCGTATAGCAGACTTATTGTTAAGATGAGACAGCTCTAACCCGCATGCACTTTTTAAGTATTACTCTTTAACGAAAAACTTATTTATGCATTGTACTTTGGGGTTGTCAGCTCATAATACTTAAAAAGTGCATGCGGGTTAGAGCTGAGGGATATCAGATTTCTTAAAACAGCCGACCGTCGCTAAATGGATAAATGCGCGCTAAAAGCCGACCTTGGATTTTCTTGCTGTCGATTGGGCCAAAAGATCGTGAATCGAATGAGCCATTAGGGGCGCGATTATCACCCATAACGAAAACTTCATCTTTAGGCACGGTGATTTCTGTGGATGCTATGGAATAAGTTGGAGCTAGTTTTAATCCCAAACTGGAATCAAGGTTAAAACCATCGGGGTGTCCGCTGTTCTTGATAGTTACAACGCCGTCTTTAATGTCGATTATATCGCCAGGCAGACCTACCACTCGTTTAATGAGTTGCTCGTTGTTACCATTTTGATCAAGTAAGCTGCTGTCTAATACCACAATTTGACCGCGCTCGGGAATGTATGGCTTACTTTGAACTGCTGCCAATGTTTTGCTGAATTTGTCAATAATTAAGCGATCATTATTATGTAGGGTAGGCGTCATGCTGGTGCCATCGACATAGTAAGCTTGGAATATGAATTGGTTGATAAGCATTGCAGCACCAAATACTCCGCCGATGAAAAGCGCCAAAGAGGCGGGACCTTCTATTTTCTGCCAAACGGTATGCCAAGCAGATGGTGGTTGAGTTGTTACATCTGCAGAAACTTCAGGCTTGTGTGCCTGTGGCTCGGTTGATAATTGCGAAGATTGTTTGTTTTGCTGGGTTGGATCCATAGGTTCTATCATATAAGACTATAGACTTTCTACCAAATACAAAGTTGCTGATTAGTGGTAGACAACTCGTGGTTATGAAAAGTTAGGATGGGTCAGCAAAGTTATTTTTGTCATTTTGCTATCAGTAGTATAATAAGGCTTTATGGAACTACTAAAATTAGGTGTTCGGCGCAGCAAGATAGGTGAGATAGCCTATATTATTATCAATGCCTTGTTGCCAATAGTCTTGGTTTTGTTGGTCAGGAATTTTGATTCTCCATACCTAGCAATTGTAATAATACTGTTAGGGAAGTGGCGTGTTTTTGCCTTGAGACCACGCTTTTGGCTGGTAAACATTAGGGCCAATGTTATTGATCTGCTGGTGGGCTTGAGTATAGTGGTCTTGATTTATCTATCAATGGGCGTGCCAGTGGCGCAATATGCCTTGGCGATTATCTACGGGGTATGGTTATTATATTTAAAGCCACGCTCTAATATGCACTCGATATTGCTGCAAGCTGGTATAGCTCAGTTTTTGGCGCTAACGGTATTATTTAGCCTGTCGGTAATCATAAACGAACCGCTGTTAGTCATAGGTTGCTGGGTGACTGGTTATTTTTCTGCCAGGCATGTTATGAACGTCCATGAAGAAGAATATATTGATTTTATAAGTGCGGCCTGGGGATTATTTATGGCCGAACTGGGTTGGCTGCTATATCATTGGACACTGGTTTATGATATTGGCTTACCTATAAAATTACCCCAAATCTCTTTGTTGAGCCTTGTAATATCCTTTGTGGCAGTTCGTCTCTATAAAGCTTCAAAAGAAAATCGCCTGCACGATAGAGCTCTACGAGTAACTACAATATCCAGTATTATACTGGTAGTGGCTATTCTTGTTTTTACCCGTTGGACAGTTATAATTTAGTAGATAGCAGTACCAAAATGTGAGGGGAGGAGTCTTATGGCAAACCAAAATCGGTTATTTTTGGCGCGTACTATTGTGCTGTGTGTAGTCGGTAGTGTGGCTGTTAACTGGCTATTGCTTAGCAGCGGCATTATTAAGCCAGATGTTACT
>DATMOD010000009.1:0-13321 GCA_035568355.1 Patescibacteria group bacterium | reverse complement strand
TCATCTGCCCCCGGTCTCGGCTGGATCGGAGGCTTCCAGCCGCACTTCAGCTACTGGACCACCTTCATTCCCGAGGCCATCACCGAGATGACTCCCCTGGTCACTCAAAAGATCAAGGATGTCAGCGGGGTGGTGGTGTCTAGAACACCAATCACCACCCCACCTCTCGACGGCCAGGTCATCGAATCCACCGACGGCAACATGTACGTGGCCGCTGGTGGAAGTCTGTTCTGGTTCAACCGGAGCAACCCCGGTCTCCTGAACAGCTTCATGGCACAGATGAGCCGGTGGCAGGGGAACACTTCTGTTCCGCTGATGAACGCCAGCGACATTCACGCCATCGAGGTCAACAGGAACGATGACACCAGTCACCACCCCGGCAATCACATGCCTGCTGACGGTACCGTCCTCTTGGAGGTCGGTTCCAACACGCAGTACATGATCCGGGCTGGACACCCGTGGCCGATCGGTACTCCAGCTGAACTGGACGCCACCGCCGGCCACAACCAGGCTGTGCGGGTGCCGACTTCCATCGGCGACCTGCAGACGGCATCGCCGACTGGCTGGCCTTCCGGGCTCATCCAGTTCTACGGCAACCCCAAAGTGTTTACGTCGGGCGGAGACTACGTCCCCTCGGTCGACACCCGGGACTGCCTCCAGGTCACTACCGGTCAGGGAGTCAATCTCCTGCCCGGTAGTGCTCGGTCGTCTTTCCCGACCACCGGTCAAACCGCATCCTGCGACTTCCCTGACGGGATGTTCCTGGTCGGTTCGTCTGGTCGTCAGCTCCAGATGCGCTACGGCGCTGGACACCTGATCACCGATCCCAACGAGGTGGTTGCTTTGGGTGGACAGGATCGGGCTTTGCCCGTGACTGAAACCACCTTCAACAACCTCTTGGCTCGAGGATACTCTGTGCCGAACGGACGGCTGTTCCAGTCGCCCTTCGGTAACACGGTGTACCAATCGTGGACCAACAAGATGGAGGGCATCCCCAACCCGGCAGAACTCCACTGTCTGGAGACGATCGACAACACAACCGTCGAGGTCGTGCCGGCTAGCTTTATCAGTCGCCTGGCACGCGGCCCAACCGCCATCTGCGTCCTGCCGAACGACAAATTCATCTACGACACCAGCGACAACCAACAGTACGTCGGACTCTACGGTGGTGCGTTCCTTGTCACGTATGACGAGGCCGTGGCACTGGGGAGCAACCCAGCGGCTGGGATGTCGCATGATGGCGCTCTGTTCCTAGAGCGCCAGAACAACCTGATCAACATCCCGGCTGGCTTGTTCTTCCGGACCCCAGTGGGTCCGGGGATCTACGTCAGTGTGGGGGGCAACAAGGTTCAAGGGATCGGTGACCCCGGGACCTACCAGTGCCTGCTGGCCAAGTACGGCCAGAGCGGCTACAAAGCCGTTCCGCAGGACTTCTTCAACCGGCTGTCGGTCATGGGGCGAATCGCCCCGGGAGCGGCAACCTGTCCGTGAGGGGTGAAAGACGGGGGAACACAGCCTAATGGCTGGATACCCCCGTCTTTCAGACTTGGAAGTTGGGCTTATGGTTGTTTGGAGTTTTGAATGGTTTTTATGATGTGCATGACCCAGTGTCTTTTGCCCCGAATGTGTGTGGCGAGAACGCTGGGTTTTTTAATTGGAGAACCAGAGCGTACACTATCGCAACCGAATTTAACTAATCAAGAATATTTTTAACAGTAGATCTCGCTAAGACATCCATCGTATCAAAAATATGTACTTTGCTACTGCTTGGCAATAAAAGCTGTAAATCTGTGCAGGCCAAGGCAACAGCATCTACGCCTTTTACAGCTAGATCTTCGACGACCTTTAGTATCAAATCTCGATCGGTATTCAAATGCTGTCCTTCAATTAGCCGCAGGATAATTTTATCCATTTGTGCCTTTTGTAAGTCGTCAGGTGTAGTGAAATTTATATTATTCTCTTTTAATTTATCTTCGTAGACGTTGTTGGCAATAGTTGCGGATGTTGATATTAAACCAACATTATTTATATTTTTATCTTTTAGATAATTTATAGTTTCTTCGACAATGCTCAAGACGGGAATACTAACTGCTTCTCTTATCTCATCTATAAAAACATGTAGTGAGTTGCAAGGCATGACTATAAAATCAACATCGCTTTTTTCTAATCTTTTTGCTTCATTTACTAGGAAGGGTATGCAACGTTCTTTGCCTTTATTAAAAGCTATCATATCGCGCTCAATCTCAAAAAGTAATGGGACACTCGCGATAACTACAGCAGGTCGCTGGATAGTATTTTGTTTTTGGCACTGAAAAATAATCTTCAGATAGAACTCTGAAGTTGTTTCGGGACCAAGCCCGCCAATAATACCGACTGTTTTCATATTTAGAGTATAACAAAAAAAGAGACGGGGTTATCTCTGTTTTAAGCATAACCGTGATTGGAGGACCATTGTGCGACCAACTTCAAGAACCAAACGCGGGCTGATTTACCGTCACTGCATTAAACGTACCCTTCATCTCGTAAGCAGTATCTTTTGAAATAAAACAGGCATCACCTACTGACAAAAATTGAGCCACTCCATCTATAATCAATTCCATCTGGCCTTCCAAGACAAAGTAGATGCGATTATATCCAGAAGTTTCCTTTTCGTAATAATCTGTAGCTCTTGTAGTAGCTAGCGATATTTCTGGTGTTATTTCTTTTGTAATTAAATTACTGGCAGTTTTATTGTCGGCTATTTGGCGAATTGTTGCGTCTGATGCTCTAACGATTTTGTACATAGGTATATCATAGCAAGGCCGATCTTATGAGCCAACGAGTATGTATGTTCGTTGGGGCCAGCGGGGACTCGCCCAAATATAATTTTCTGCTGAAAATTTCTTTCGGCATGCCTCGCGTTCGTCAACGCTCCGGCCTTGCGAAATGCTCCCAGCATTTCTCACCCACGGACACCCCTTTTAGGCGTGTCCGGGATTCGAGCCTGCAAGATCAACCAATATAAAAGCCCCACACGAGGTGGGGTTTTTATATTGGAGGGCCAGCGGGGACTCGAACCCCGGACACCCTGCTTAAGAGGCAGGTGCTCTAACCAGCTGAGCTACTGGCCCATTAAAGGCTTTGACATCGGCAACTTTACCATTTGTAATCTGTTATTGTCAACTATTAGCACATTGCTGGCGCTTTAAACAAGGTATTAGTATACAAATTGCGCTTTTGATTAGATGGTTTTTGTTTGCGCTACAATTTAAAGCTTGCTTTTGTACCTGACACAATGTTGTGCCTGGTTATAAAGCCGCTCGGCACCTCAAGTACATACAAAGCATTTTGGTTTGGTTTAAAACTCTGCGGATAACTGTCTGGTGTAAGATTCACGGCTACATCTATTACCTTTTTATCTTTATCTAGCCAGATGACATCTATAGGATATTTCATATCTTTCATCCAAATTGTCCACTTATCTGCATATCCAAAAACAAACAACATACCTTGGCTATCTTTAAGATCACTGGTACCAGATAACCCATGACTGAGCTCTTGGTCAGTTTTAGCCACTCGAGCCAACAGGGTTGCGCCACCTATAGTAATCTGGGTTTTATGGATTGAACTTACCACTATCAGCATAGTGCTAATCGATACAAAAATAAGCCCCAGTACTATACCAAAAACCCAGCCCACCGCTGTGTTTTGACGAATCATCTTAATTATGCAGCTGGTGCTTCTGAGGTTGTTTCGGTGCCTTCAGGTAAAGAAAAGTGTGATTTGACTAAAGATAATAGACGTTGAGATTTTAAGTCCAAATCTCCATTCAGGCCCATACATTTGCCTCTTTTAATAATCTTTAGAACTCGCTTGCCCTTCTCTACAGTCTGCTTTTTGCCAAATTTGCTCATGATTAATACATTCCGGTCGTCTTTGATGTCTTCTACGCTATAGCTGGATTTAAGAAACGTAAGACCATCATTGTCTACTCTATAAAGCCCTGCTTTTATGTCTTGGGTTAGTTTTAAAGGACCAGAAGTTTGGTTATTCAGAATAATATAAGAAAATTTATCGTCAAGCGTGTTCATGCCCGGTAGTGCTTCTAGGTCAGTCACTTCGTAGTCCATATTAGCTAGTTCCAAGACATGAAGCAGAATGAAAGGTATTTTACGTTTGGCGTATTGCATATCACTCAATACATGCGTATAGCCTGTGAGTCTGGCGTTCAACTCAATGGCGTACACGTCATTTTCTGGAGTAATAATCAGATCAATCCCAAAAATACCCCTGTAGCCATGGCTCGCTAGTTCCGAACCCACGATCGTAGCAATTTCTTGTGAGCGATGTTTTAGGATTTCGGAGTACTCTCCCCCAAGTTCACCACCACACCATCTTGTAACTCCTGGCAGGTTCAGATTGCACAGATATTTACTATCCACTAACTGCTTCTGTAGTCCACCTGTAAAGACTCCGTTTTTTGTCACACAAACCTGTACACTATATTGCTGACCTTTAATAAACTGAGATATAACGACGGTGCCGCTATAAGATGTCTTTTTTAAATACGCAACGGCATCCTCATACTCAGAACGCTTAGATATAATGAATGTCCCTTTAGAGCCAGAAGATTCAACATCCTGCATAACAAACTTGCCAAAGTCGGCTTTAAGCTCGTCATATGTCTCTCTAGTAAAGTCTGTTAGTCGCATGACTGTATGCTCGGGCATATTGATCAGAGAAGAGAACTCATCACGAAAATAACGCTTGTGTTCATAAGCATGAGCAATTGTTGGCGAGTTCATTACGTAGCTAAGTGGGTTGATAATGTACGGCGGATCAAGTGGGCTAAACAAGACAAACTTGCGACGCGGCATACCTTTAACCAAGTCGGCAAAGCCTTTTGAGGATGCCATACGCCATGTTTTAGACCGCTTGCCAAGTTCAACACCTAGAACAAAGCTCTTAGCTGCCAGCCCTAGATCATTTAGCCAAGGTTCGCGAACAGTACTAACCGTTACAAAATCGCTAAAAAGTCGGTGCAGATGGACAAACGCCGATTGGTCATCATAAACGGCCCCCATTGGAGCATCGCGGTCATAGGTAATAACCTTAGACAAAAACGATTGTGACAGGTTCTTCTGGTTCATATCAACTGTACGTTATCAATGAAAGCTAAAATAGTCAATCTGTTTTAGTGCTTTTATGGTGTTATTTGAAAAAGTTTCTTTTGTTACTCGCTTTAAACTCGAGCAAAAGTTCTTGTTGTCGCTTACTCAACTTAGTGGGAATATCTACATGCATCGTCACGATATGAGCACCTCTACCACTACCTCGTAGGTTAGGAACACCGTGGGCAGAGAGTTTAAAATCCGTACCACTTTGAGTACCGGGTGGGATACGCATTGTTAGAGGGCCGTCGACAGTTTCAATTTCAATTTCAGTGCCAAGAGTGGCGTCTACCATGCTGATATGTTCGTCGGACAAGATCAAATTACCTTCACGAGTGAATTTCTTGTGAGGCTTAACTCTCAGATTGACATACAAATCACCTTTTTGACCGTGAGCTACGGCCTCACCTCGGCCGCTCAGACGGATTGTAGCACCATCATCTACCCCAGATGGTACTTTTAGCTTAACGGTCTCACGTCGGTGCTCAGTGCCCTCTCCATGGCACACGGTACAAACTTTTTCTGGCACTTGGCCACGACCATTACAATTTGGGCAAACAATGGTTTGTTGTATCTGGCCAAAGACAGTATTCATGGCCCGATTAACCTGACCAGAGCCTTTACATTGCGGGCATTGCTTCATACTGTGGCCTGGCTCAGCTGTGGTGCCTTTGCAGTGGCTACAAACGTCATTTATGGATACCGCAAATTCTTTTTCGGCACCAAAAATCGCTTCTTCGAAAGATAGCGTCATATTGACAGCTACATCTTGGCCGCGCGCCTGTCTTTGTTGGTTCTGACCGCCACCAAAGAAACTACCAAATAGGTCACCTAAACCTTCACCAAAATCAAAGTTTATGTTCTGGCCCTGGCCAAAACCTTGAAAACCGTCAAATGGGTTACCACCGGCCTGGCCGCCACTATTACCGCCCATACCAGCGTGGCCGAATTGGTCGTAACGCTGGCGCTTGGATGTGTCTTTAAGAACTTCGTAGGCTTCGTTTATCTCTTTAAACTTGGCCTCGTCGCCACCCTCTTTATCTGGATGATGTTTTACCGCTAAACGCCGGAAAGCCTTTTTAATTTCATCTGCCGAGGCAGATTTGGATATCCCGAGGACTTCATAATAATCGCGTTTAGACATGAATGGTCCCCATCACGGGTTTATTTCTTCTTCTCGTCTACAACTTCACCTTCAACCGCGCCGTCGTCTTTTTTGGCTGAGTCGTCCGCTTTGTCGTCTGGCTTTTGCTCTTTAGCAGCTTCTTCGTAGAGTTTGGCGCCTATTGGCATGATTTTATCGGTTAAGGTTTTAGAGGCCTCGTCGAGTACCGTTTTATCGTCGCTGTTTTCGTGACCTTTGGCTTCTTTAACAGCCTCTTCTATAGCTTTCTTATCGTCGTCTGAGATCTTGCCCTCAAACTCTTTTGGCATCTTTTCGGCTTGATAGATAGCTTGGGCTAACATGTTCTTGGCGTCGATTAATTCACGCTTCTTTTGATCTTCTTCGGCATGAGCTTCAGCATCTTTTTGAGCTTTTTCGATATCTTCTTTGTTCAGGTTGCCACTGTTCTGAATAGTAATTGACTGCTCTTTGCCAGTGCCTTTATCTTTAGCTGTTACATTCAGGATACCGTTAGCATCGATGTTAAACGTCACCTCAATCTGTGGTACGCCACGTGGAGCTGGAGCAATACCGTGCAGCTGGAAGATACCAAGCTCTTTGTTGTCGCTAGCCATTGGTCGCTCGCCTTGCAAAACACGGATTTCTACTTGCGGTTGATTATCGGCCGCCGTACTAAACGTTTCGCTCTTGCTGGTTGGCACAGTTGTATTTCGCTCAATCAGTTTAGTCATCACGCCACCCATAGTCTCGATACCGAGGCTTAGAGGGGTAACATCTAGCAACAAAACATCCTTAACATCACCGGTTAATACACCGCCTTGAATGGCAGCACCAATTGCTACAACCTCATCTGGGTTTACGCCTTTTAGCGGTTCTTTACCAAAGATCTTCTTTACCTTTTCGACTACAGCTGGCATGCGAGTCATACCACCAACCAACACGATTTCGTCGATGTCTTTAGCTTCTAGGCCAGCGTCTTTAAGTGCTTGGCGACAAGGATCTTCGGTGTTATCAATCAAATCACCAACCAACTCTTCTAGCTTGGCACGTGTCAGTTTGGTCTCGAAGTGCTTTGGTCCTTCGGCATCAGCTGTTAAGAAAGGCAAGTTGATATCAGTCTCGGATGTGCTAGATAACTCTTTTTTGGCCTTCTCGGCTTCGTCTTTAAGGCGTTGCATGGCGGCGTTGTCGCCCTTTAGATCAATGCCATTCTCTTTTTTGAATTCTGCCAAAAAGTAATTAACTATACGATTATCAAAATCTTCACCACCAAGGTGAGTGTCGCCGTGAGTACTCTTGACTTCAAATACACCGTCGCCTAGCTCTAGGACTGATACATCAAAGGTACCGCCACCAAGGTCAAATACTACAATTTTTTCTTCTTTTTTCTTATCTAAGCCATAGGCCAGAGCGGCAGCAGTTGGTTCGTTGATTATCCGTTTGACTTCTAGACCGGCGATCTTACCGGCGTCTTTAGTGGCTTGGCGTTGGCTGTCATCAAAATAAGCAGGCACGGTTATAACCGCCTCTGTTACAGGCTCACCAAGAAAAGCTTCGGCGTCGGCTTTTAGCTTACCTAGAATCATGGCACTAACTTCTTCTGAGCTGTAATCTTTGCCAGCCATAGTGACTTTTACGCTGTCACCTGACTTAACAATTTTGTAAGGCATAAGATCTAGATCTTTTTGGACTTCTTTGTCAGAAAACTTTCGCCCAATCAAGCGCTTAACACCATAGATAGTGTTATTGGCGTTAGTAACTCGTTGGCGCTGAGCAACTTGACCAACCAGTCGTTGGTCATTTTTGCCAATGGCTACCACGCTAGGAGTTGTGCGATTACCCTCTGCGTTAGCAATAATTTCTGGCTTGCCAGCTACCATATAAGCTATGGCGCTATTGGTCGTACCTAGATCTATACCAATGATTTTTCCCATATTTTACCCCTTGTAGTTTTATCTAATATTGGCTTATGTATTTATTATACCTCTAGCATAAAAAATTAGCACTCTCACGTCAAGAGTGCTAACATACTTTTTTTCGAAACATTCGAACATTGCCTTTTATATCTGACCCACATGCACTTTTTTATAACCACGAGCTGTCTACCACTTAATCTAATATTTTAAGATCAGTTTTTCTCGTTAAAGAGAGGTTATAAAAAAGTGCATGTGGGTCAGATATAACATTTTACAATGATTGTATGAGTGTATACTTAAAATTATGCAACAGTTCTTAACCAGCAACATCACTTGGCTTTATACTTACTTTGAAAAGAACAAAAATCTACTAGAGATATTCTCTTTTCTTATTGTAGCCCAGTCGTTTATATATGGTGCTAACCCTCAAGATCTTGGCGAACTGAGTCTAGGTGCATTCAAGATTATATTGTGGATAATGGTCTTTTTGATCATCTTATTGCTGCAAGTCAGTACCGCCATAGAAATAGGAAAGGACAGGCAATTATCTAGGCGTATCTTTAAAGGTGCAAATTTTATGAAGACTATTATGCGCCTACTAACCTTCACATTGCTTTTAGCATCTGTACCCATCTTTGCTAAACAAATACAGATAAGCCTTAACAACAGCTTGTTTTCGGTATTTTATGGTTCATTGGCATTGATTGCTGTACTAGAAATACTAGCAATTACCACAACAATATTACTGCCAAAAATTAGCCACAATGACTAGTTTCTGCCGACCTTTACCATGCTTGGTCGGATAACCTGCTGAGTGCGTTTGTTTTTGTAACCAGCCCGAAGTTCTTCTACAACTACTTCGTGTTCGCCTTCACCGTCTAACATTTGGACCGCTTCGTGAAGTTCAGGGTCAAACGGTTGATCCAAAGCTACAATACGTTCTACATCTAAATCAGCCAGTGCTTTTTCTAATTGCTTAGGCAAGCTAGCTACACCTTTTGCCCAGGTATTGTCTGTTAATTCGGTAGGAGTATGCGAAACTGCCCGCTCTACATCATCCACCAGTGGCAGAAGTTTTTTTACGGTAGCGCTTCTTGTATTGTCTATCAGTCGTTGTTTTTCATCTTCTTGGCGATTACGATAATTCACAAAATCCGCCTGAATACGCTGGAGGTCAGCCGTAAGATCAGCTAGCGCCTGATTGGTTTCGTCTTGTTTTTTTGATTTAGGTGACATTATCGCTCCTGTACTAAACTTGCTCAGTCTAACATTGATTCTAAGGCCTGACCAGTCTGCTGCACTAGTGCCATCACCCGCGCATAACTCTGGCGAGTTGGCCCAAGTACACCAATATACCCATGGCCATCGTATGGCGAACCAAATCGACTAATTATAAGGGTGCAAACACTGGTCCGATCTATGGGGTTTTCGTGGCCAATATAAACACTCAGTGGTTCGTTGGGTGCCGCCGAAAGTAACCAAGGCTCTAGATTGTCTAGTAATTTAGCCACCTCATTGACTGCCTCACTACGGGCGAATTCAGGTTGTGTAAATAGGGGAGCAAAGCCGCTCAAATACAATTGCCCATCAATAGTTGCTAGGCCTACATTTTGAGTTAAAGATACCAAGCTCTCTACCGCCGAACGAATGGCCATTGCCGATTGGGATGAATCCATCGCCCCGCTCTTAAGTTTATTTGTATTGCGCAAACTCGCCGATTCAGTAGCTTCTACACCACTTAGTTGATTCACATAAAACCTGTAGCCATGATCGGTTGGCACCCGACCGGCACTAGTATGGGGTTGGGCTATAAGACCCATCTCTTCTAATCGTGCCATTTCTGCCCGGATAGTTGCCGAGCTAACGCCGAATAATTTAGCCAAAGTCACTGAACCAACCGGGGCGGCCACCTCGGCGTATTGTTCAATAATAGTCGCCAGTATCTGAGTTTGGCGCTCTGTCATACAAGCATAATATCTTGCTTAGCACTCTAGAGTCAAGAGTGCTAGAGGCTCTGTAGACGTTTGTATTCTGACACGATAAGCTCGATAACTTCCGAAAGAGAGTGCTCACCCGTATCTACTACCAAGTCAAAATTTGACTCTTCTGTGTAGTCTAGGCCATAAAGACTAGCGTATCGTTTTTTCTCACTGGCGACCCGCTCAATGCTTTCTTGATAGACATGTTCGACTGATTCAGCATCTTGAGCAACCCGCCCCTCATTTTTTATGTGAGCAAAAGTGCGCTCAGCGGCCAAGCGTGGGTCAACCTTCAAGAACACTTTAAAACTTTCTGGTATCCAGTGGAATGCTGTGCGCGCATCTATAACTAAGTCGCTCTCATTATTGGCCTGCCGCAGTCTTTCGTCGACTTCTTCGTCTATGTTAACTAGGTGTTGTTCGGCTGCTTTATTTGTTTCTACAACTGATAAACCATGCTTCTGAGCAATCTGTCGGAACATATCGCCTGAAGAAAAATGCCTATAATTGAGCCTAGCTGCAACTCCTTTGGCTGTGCTGGATTTGCCGCTCCCTGGCAGGCCGGTGATTGTGATGATAGTCTTTCTGTTCATTGGGCGGATTATAGCACATTCAAGGCGTTGGTTGCATAGAATGCTGGCCCAGGCTCACTTTCCCCTCCCCGTCATTCCCAACTTGATTAGGAACCCAGTAAAAAAGGAATCCACTCCAACTGGATCCCCGATCGTAGCCGGGGATGACGGGAAAGTAAGTGTAGTTCAACGTTTAAGTAAAGCCGAGAAAGCCTCGTTCGGGATTTCGACTTTGCCAAATTTTTTAAGTCGTTTCTTGCCTTCTTTTTGCTTGGCCCAAAGTTTCTTTTTGCGACTAACATCACCACCATAAAGATGGCCGGTTACATTTTTACTCAGCGCCTTAATACTCTCACTGGCAATAATCCGACCGTTAATAGCTGCTTGCAGGCGTATCTCAAACAATTGGCGGGGGATAACGTCTTTAAGCTTAGCCGTAAATTCCCTGCCGACTCTTGGCGCTTCTGACCGGTGGACCATCATACTTAAAGAGTCTATCCGCTCACCAGCTACTAAAATATCTAGCCGCACCAAATCCTCTGCACGGTAATCTGCGAGCTCGTAGTTAAAAGACCCGTAGCCACTAGTCACGCTTTTAAGCTGATCATAGAAATCGGTCAGCATATTGGCTAGTGGCGCCTCAAAATTAATGACCGCCAGTTGACTATCCAGATAGCCAATATTTTTGTGCACTCCACGACCAGAGACAATCAGTTGCAATACACTACCCAAGTAGGCTTGAGGAGCGACAATCTCGCCCTTAATCCATGGCTCGCGAATAGACTGAACCTTCATAACATCTGGCAATTCAGCAGCCGACTGGATAGTCGTGGCTGTGCCATCGAGCAATTCTACTTTATAGTCAGTAGAGGGGTTGGTGACTATAAGGTCAAAGTTATTAGACCTCTCCAGCCGCTCTTGCACGATCTCCATGTGTAGCAATCCCAAAAAGCCAATTCTAAAGCCATGCCCCAGAACTTGTGAGTTCTCTGGTGAAAACTGCAAGGCAGCATCATTTAGTTGTAATTTTTCTAGCGCATCCTTGAGCACCGGATAATCATCGGCTGAACTAGGGAAAACCCCAGCGTAAACAAACGGCTTAACTATACTGTAACCCGCCAAGGGTGCAGCGGCGGGGGAGTTAGCTAGTGTTAAAGTATCGCCCACTCGCGCCTCGGCAACAGACTTTAAGTTAGTTACAACGTAGCCTATTTCTCCAGTTTGGAGAGCTGGCAACGGCTTTGGCTTGGGGATCAAGGCGCCAACTTCTAATGCCTGCCCTTTACTGTCGGCAGACATCATCAAAATACCAGAATCTTTTTTAAGCTGACCATCTACTATTCGCACGTACAGAATCACC
Source organism: Patescibacteria group bacterium (assembly GCA_035568355.1). Taxonomy (GTDB): domain Bacteria; phylum Patescibacteriota; class Saccharimonadia; order Saccharimonadales; family EFPC-124; genus DATMOD01. Next base: position 1,218 of record DATMOD010000009.1, on the reverse strand, counting down.
CCTCTGTAATCGTCATAAACAGAATCAAATAGCAGCGCCCTAGTTGGCGCATCAGGTTGGCCGTGAGGTGGGGGAACACGCTGCACAACAGCGTCTAGTACAGAATCAACTCCTAGGCCGGTCTTTGCGCTAACTTGCAAGATATCTTCTTTGTTGCAACCCAGTAGATTCATAATTTCTTCACTTACCCGCTCAACGTCTGCAGCTGGCAGATCGATCTTATTCAATACTGGGATGATAGTCAGATCAGCCTCCATCGCCAAATATACATTGGCTAGCGTCTGAGCTTGAATGCCTTGGCTGGCATCAACCACCAACAATGCCCCTTCACAAGCTGCTAAACTACGGGAGACTTCGTAGCTAAAATCAACATGGCCAGGAGTGTCGATCAAATTAAGTTGATACTGCTCTGCCGATCCACTATCACGCGCTTGGGGAGATGCGTGATAATACATCCTAACTGGCTGCAGCTTTATAGTAATGCCCTTTTCTCGCTCCAAATCCATACTATCTAGTAGCTGGGCTTTCATATCACGCTTCTCGATCGTGTTAGTCAGCTCTAACAACCGATCGGCCAGCGTGCTTTTACCGTGATCTATGTGAGCAATAATGCAAAAGTTGCGTATGTGGGTTTGGTCAATCATAATGTTTCTAATTTACTGGTTCTATGGGTTTAAATGGACGTTTAGCCAATTTCTTAAGCTGGGCAATGACTAAGCCTGCTTCTTCTAGCTTCAGCAGCTGACTCAGTATTAGATAAGATATGAATCCTACCAACACAATTAAACTAAATTTTGGTATTAGAGCAAAAGCACTTGTGTCATTAGCGTTTAGATCGAATGTCTTAACCATAACATAAGTCACCACAAACATCAGGGTCGAGGCCAGGAACATCCTAACCACACTAGCCACAAAATGCACATCAAACAAGCCACGTATATTTCTAGACATCACCGAGAACAGCACAGCTACTTCGAACAAGGCTACAATTGACTGTGCTGCCGCCAGCCCAACTACTCCAAAATTAAATTTCAGCACAAAGACTGCCGCCAGCACAATGTTGAGTGCTATTGCGGCTATAGAAATATACAGCGGCGTTTTTGTATCTTGTCTAGCATAAAAACTACGCGAGGCTATGTGGTATATCGAACGAAATAGAATCGCAAGCGACAGGATACCTAAGATGTCGGCGATCACAGCATTACCACCAAATATTAC
>DATMOD010000008.1:0-41546 GCA_035568355.1 Patescibacteria group bacterium | reverse complement strand
GGCCTGCTTAACTTTATGTTCGACAATTTTGCGAAGATCAAGAGATTGGATCTCGTCTAGGTCTAGCTTGTAATGGCCGACAGAGCCGCCAAGCGCCTTCTCTAGATAAGCTGCTTTATTGGCATTACCAGTTATAAAAGTTAGTTTAGCCATTATATCCTCCTAATATTTTTAAAAGAGCTGCTTCATCAATCTGCTGCGTGCCGAGTTTCTCGGCCTTGGTAATCTTACTAGCGCCAGGATTCTCGCCAACAACTACGTAGGTGGTAGTTTTACCGACCGAAGTTTGGAAGGTGCCCCCAAGCTGGCGAATTTTTTCTGCAGCGTCTTCACGCTCGATTTTATCTAAAGAGCCGGTGATAACAAAGCTTTTGCCGTTTAGCGTGCCCGCTTCGCTGACAGCCAGATTAACTGCCTGCGGTATTACACCAGCCTTTGCAAATTTGGCTAGTAGCTCTGCATGATATTCATCAGCAAACCAGGCTACAATGCTCTCAGCGACTACTTCGCCTACGCCCTCAACCTGTTGCAATTCACTAGTTGTTGCGTTGGCTAGATCTTGCAATGAACCAAAAGATTTGGCCAGATCTACTGCTGTTTGAGCGCCCACGTGTCTTATGCCTAATGCGTATATAAAGTGATTTAATAGCGGCTGCTTTTTGGCTTGAATAGCATTTACTAATTTAGTTGCGGATGTCTCAGCAAAACGATCCAGCTCAAGAAGCTGCTCTTTAGTTAGGCTGTATAAATCTGCCGCATCTTTTATGAGCTTAGCATCGAGCAAAGCTAGAACATTTTTTTCTCCCAGTCCATCGATGTCTAGGGCGGGTTTGCTGGCAAAGTGGCCTATTTGGTTGTGGACTCGGGCGGGGCATTTAGTGTTCGGGCATCTCCAAACAGCTTCCCAGAGCACGCCGGATTCGGCACTCGAACCGGCGCGTCTGGCACGAATCAGCTCGGTGCCACACTCTGGGCATTGTTTGGGCATCACAAACGGCTTTTCTTTGCCGGTACGTAGGTCTTTAAGCGGTTGTACAACTTCGGGGATGATATCACCGGCTTTTTGGATGATAACTGTATCGCCAACCCTAATATCTTTGCGCAAAACCTCGCTCTCGTTATGCAGAGTAGCCATTTGCACTGTACTGCCGGCGACTACCACTGGCTCCAGAATAGCTACTGGGGTAGCTGCGCCAGTGCGGCCAATGCTGATAAATATATCTTTTACTTTTGTGGTAGATTGTTCAGCCGGATATTTATATGCTACGGCAGCTCGTGGGGCTTTACCGACAACTCCAAGTTGGTCATATAGCTTGCGGTCATTAATCTTTATGACTAGGCCATCCGTATTAAAAGGTAGCTTATGGCGTCGTTCTTGCCAAAACTCACTGAATTGCATGACAGCTTCTATATCAGTTAGGACCTTTGCATGATCGTTAGCGTTGAGCCCAATGGCTCTCAAAATTTTGTAAGCAAAGGCTTGGGTGGGCACCTCGCTCATATCTAAGCGCAGCAACTCCCAGGCAACAAAATTTAATGGTCGAGCTGCAGCTAGCTTTGGGTCGAGTTGGCGGATAGAGCCAGCTGCTAGATTACGTGGATTAGCAAACTGAGGCAGGTCAGCCTTAGCCCTGGCTTTATTGAGAGTAGCGAAATCTTTTTTAAACATTACGATTTCGCCTCTTACCTCGGTGTAGCCTTTTAAAAAGTCAGCTGCTTTGGGATCTGCCCGCAGGCGCAGAGGTACGGCATCTATGGTACGCACGTTGGTAGTCACATCTTCGCCTACAGCGCCATTGCCACGCGTTACAGCTTGCGTCAATAGGCCGTCTTGATATATGAGCGAGCAAGCTAGGCCGTCCATCTTGGTATCAACAAAATATTCTAATCTAGCGTCTGGTGCTAATTTTTGGACGCGTTGCCGCCAGGCGGTTAGTTCATCCACATTAAACACATCATTTAGACTAAGCATTGGGCGTTGGTGTGCGACAGATTTAAATTGCGGCAGTGGCTGGCCGGCTACACGCTGGGTAGGGGAATCTGGCGTGATTAAATCTGGATACTCAGCTTCAAGTTCAGTCAGCTCATGTTTTAAGGAATCGGCTGCTGCCTCGCTCATTATAGAGCGATTATTAACGTGGTATTCGTAGCGATATTCACTAATCAAATCACGCAGTTTAGCTATACGGTCTTTGGCTTGGGATTTATCCATAGTACGAAACCTAGTCTTTCTCTGGCATTTTAGGCGCAGGTATTTATAGTAACTGTCGGTACAACTTATAAATATAAATCGAACCGAACATCAGGCTAAAGCCGGTTATTATCAGCTGCATTGCGATTGGCACGAGCGGTAACCAAGAAAATCGTAACCAAGTGTCGATCATAAAGACCGGTATCATTACGACAGCCCATATTACGAGTAGTGTGATGCCCATTACGATCAGACGTATGACAATACTCCAGCGTCGATTTAAAACCAGATCACGCGCAGTCGAGAGCGCCCGCATTGGATACATCCCTGGCAGGGTTACTACCACTAGCCCAATAAAAGAGGTAGTTAACCAGTATAGAGATAGTAAGGACAGAAGAATAGCCGCGGTTGCAAACATCATAGCTTCTACTCCACCACGAAGCCACTGACCGTTGCTGGCTGTAGCGTAGGCAAAAAAACCTAGGGCTGCCGGTGTAAGTTGCAGTCCCATTATCCCAAGAATAGCCAGGGTCGGTACGATTGGACCGCCACTATTATATAAAGCATCACGCAATTTTATAGACTTTTTGGCAGTTAGCATTCTAGACGCCCACACAAGGGATAGCCAAAAGAAGATAGCCAAGACACCAGACAAGAATTGTTGGAGTTGTGACATTTGCGAGTTAAAGGCACCAGAAAGTGTGGCGCCAAAAAGTGAGAGGGCTGTTGTTGCAGACCCAAGATCGCCACCAATAACTTTTTGAGAAGCGTCTTTAAAAGTTGTGTAATCTAATTGCGAGACTCCACCAACCAAGAAATACACTGCTGCTGTATAGATGAGCCCGAGTCCGATAATAATTTTTTTATGAGCCCAAATAAAAGTTAACGTTTGCCAAATCAACCACCATGAACTTTTAAGCGTGGCCACAAGGTCCTGGCGGCTGGCATAAGGTCTAGTTCGCCTAAAAGACCGGTGTGGGTTTTTGGTTGTGCGTCCCTTGAACCAAGCGGCTATTTTTTTAGGAATAGCTTTAAGGGTATTGAGAAGATTTTGCATGGTTTTATTATCGCATAATTTGGATCAGACCCACAGGTTTGCCTGACTCGCATACGCTTTTTCGCGCAGCGTCATTCCCAACTTGATTAGGAATCCAGTGGAAAAGAGAGTTCCACATTTGTCTTGGATCCCCGATCAAGCCGAGGATGACGGGAGGGGTAAGATCGCAGATAAGTTGGGAATGAAGCTGCGCTAAAATGCGGGTTTTGTCAGATCAAGATAATATTCTAGAAGACTGTCTTCTAACAGAGTGGGTTCTGTGTCACAGCCCGGAGCTTGACAATCAGGTATATGTTAAGTAGTATCAAGGTATGTACGGATCTCAATCTTGTCGGCTAATTGTGAAGAAGACCAACTATGGTCGCTCTCTCTTTATCATGACGCCCTACGGGTTGAAGCTTAGTTCGTAACATATTACTTCCGCAAAACGAAAACTGAGCTCCGCCCACAAAGCAGAGCTCAGTTTTTTTGTTGCAGCCTGGTAGGTCGCAGTGAGCCTGGGATACTGGCCATCCCAAGCTCACTGGGGCCCGCCGCTCTGTCGTATTCGAAGGCCGAATAATCTCCGGCCACCATTCCGTGAAAGGGATGTTGTTGTGGGAAAAGAACTCTCAGCCTGGGCCAAAAAGCGCCGCGACGCGATGACCGAGCTGAACAGCTTGTTCAGCTTGATGACCGAACGCCAGCGAGAAAGGTTCATTACGCTACTGACCGAGGTCTCGAGGGACAGGGAGACCCCCGCTACTGCGGCCAAGGGCCTCATGTCCCCAGAGCTGCTGAAACTGGTTCAGCTTCAGCGGTATCTGCAGAACAACAAGTAGTAAAGGCGGCGAGCCCTTCTCGTGACGATGCCTGCTAGGTACCCCTAGCTCCGTCACGCACCAAACGGTGTGGCGATGTCAGGGCGATCCCCAGACGTCGCCACACCGTGCACAACTTTGAGCTTGATGCTCAAGAGAATTACTAGCTACATTTTGTTTTCCATACCACGCAGCTTGGCAATCCGATCTTCAATCGGTGGGTGAGTGCTAAACAGGTTGGTCAGACCACCAGCTTTTAAGGGGTTAGCAAAAAAGAAGTGTGCAGTGGCAGTGTTTTGACGTTGCATGACTGAACCGTGATCACGGATCTTTTCTAGTGCACTGGCCAGACCTTCTGGATAGCGAGTGAGCAAAGCGCCGCTACTGTCTGCCAGATATTCACGTCGGCGTGAGACTGCAAGTTGTACTAGACTGGCGACAAGTGGGGCTAATATTGCGGCGGCTATACCCAGCACTATCATCAAGGGGTTAGCTTCGCGCTCCTCGTTATCGCGGAACCACATCATGTTTAGCAGAATGTCGGCGACAAGACTGATGGCGGCTACTAGGCCAAAAACAATCATCATTACACGGATGTCGTAATTGCGCACGTGGCCTAGTTCGTGAGCTATAACTGCTTCTAGCTCGGTGTCGTTCATTATGTCTAATAATCCAGAGGTAGCAGCCACGATTGCATGATCAGGATCGCGACCAGTGGCAAAAGCATTCGGCGCTGGGTCGTCGATTATATAGACCTTAGGCATCGGCAGACCGGCAGCTATAGCTAAGTTCTCTACAGCACGATACAGGCGTGGAGATTCTTTTTTCGTAATTTCTTTGGCGTCATTAACTGCCATGGCAATTTTAGAGGCCAGAAAGTACTGTATGAGTGCGTAAACACCGCCGAATACTAGTGCCAGATATAAAAAGCTAGGGCTGTTATAAAGAACGCCAGCTGTCCAACCTAGTGCACCCAATATAATCACGAATAGTGCCATGATTATATAAGTCTTGCGCTTGTTAGCGGCAATTTGCGAGTACATAAAGGCGTCCTAGAACTTAACTTCTACTGGCTTCTCGACTTCAGCTTTGTCTTCGACTTCAAAGAAGTCTCGTTTGGTAAAGCCTAGGGCGTTTGCGAATACATTAGTAGGGAAGGTCTCAATTTTTACGTTAAGGTCACGAACACCACCATTGTAAAAACGCCTAGAGGCCATTACCTTGTCTTCGGTGTCGATAAGCTCGGCTTGCAAATCTTGGAAGCTCTGGTTAGCTTTTAAATCTGGGTAGGCTTCTGTTACGGCGAATAGACTCTTTAAGGTCTGTTCGAATTGGTTTTCGGCATCGGCTGTTGCCTTTACCCCTTGAGATTGGGCGCTGATAGCATTAGCCCGAGCTTCGGTAACTTTCTCGAATACGCTACTCTCGTGAGCGGCGTAGCCTTTGACTGTATTCACAAGGTTAGGGATTAGATCATAGCGGCGTTTTAACTGCACCGTAATGTCGCTCCAAGCTTCGTCTACTCTTGCTTTTAGTTTTACCAACGAGTTGTAGGCGGACCACACAAACAGTCCCACTAATACGATCAATCCAAGTATCACATAAAACGCCATCATAGAGATTTCCTCGATTACTTTATAGATATCATAGCACTGCAGTTTGCTAGTGTCGATTACGATCTGTTGTAGCCCAAATCAAAACATGGTGCTATAGTTATATTTAATATGATAAACTATTGCTATATTGATGGGCAAAATCTACATCTAGGCACAGCAAGTGCTGACCCTGCTTGGGACGTTGATTTATATAGATTCAGGGTTTATCTTCGTGAGAAATATAACGTCGAAAAAGCATTCTACTATCTGGGCTATATTCAAGAAGGCTTAAAAATTGAGCAACTCTACGAAAATATTCAAAATGCTGGGTTCATACTTGTTTTTAGGCAGCATAATTCTGCAATGACTGGCACTAAGAAGGGCAACGTTGATTCCGATATAATATTCTCTGTTATGAAGCGTTTATATACAAAAGACGAATTTGATAAAATCATACTCGTTTCCGGAGACGGTGATTATAGAATGCTTGTTGATTTTTTGATAGAGCAGGGAAGATTTGAAAAGATTCTTTTTCCTAATCGCAAATACAGATCCTCACTTTACAAGTCGATATCACATAAATTTTTTGCCTATCTTGACGACAAGGATGTACGACGCAAAATAGAAAGACAAAAAAGAAAAGGGAGCCTTAGGTAATTAGCCGTTCGGAGCCCTTTTCGTCTTGATGTATAGATATTAACATATATACAATATGGCGGCAAGCCATTCGAGAATAGACCCTGGCCTTTTATCTACAGACTACTAGTGTCGATCTTGATACCAGGGCCCATTGTAGAGCTAGCTGAAAGGCCTTTTATGTAACCGCCCTTGATTGAGGCAGGTCGTACGCTATTGAGGTTAGCTATAAAAGCTTTGGCATTCTCGAGAAGTTTCTCTGCCTCGAAGCTGGTTTTGCCAATGCCTTGGTGAACGATACCTTGTTTGTCTACACGGAACTCAACCTTACCGGCCTTAGATTCTTCTACAGCTTTAGCAACGTTGGTCGTTACGGTTCCGCTTTTAGGGTTAGGCATTAGCCCTCGAGGGCCAAGCTGGCGAGCGTATTTACCTAGTTTTGGCATTAGTTGTGGAGTGGAGATTAGGATATCGAAATCGAACGTATTTTTATCTAGCAACGCTATGATCTCTTCTTCGCCGGCCACATCAGCACCAGCTTTCTTGGCGGCAGCGACCATTGCACTAGGTGCAAAAACAGCTACGCGAATTTTTTTACCATTGCCGTTTGGCAATAAGACTGTGCTACGGATATTCTGGTCGGCTTGGCGTGGGTCAACGTTCAAATTTACATGTAACTCAACGGTGGCATCGAATTTGGTTGTCGAGGTTTTTTGAGCTAAAACTAAGGCTTCTGACAGAGAGTATGCTTTGTCTTTTTCTACCTGTTCGGCTACTTTTTTGTAAGCTTTACCACGACGCTCTAAGCGTGAACGTGGTTTTGGCGCTGGGCCGCGAGTGGCGGCAGCTATTGCTTCTTCAGATTGTGGAGTAGTGTCGCCAGCAGCTTTGCGGGCTTCTTTAGCTTCTAGCTCTTCTGTTTCTTTGATAGATTTAGCGCTGCGTTTGCCAGCTTTGGTAACGCGTACTTCGTGATGCTCTTCGGTTTCTTCAGATTCCACGGCCTGAGTTTCGACTGGAGCTTTTTCGATTAGTTCTGGTGTTTCGATCTTAACTTCTTTTTCAGTTGTCTTTACTGCTTTAACATCTTTGACGTCTTTAGCCACAGTCTTTGATTTCTTGTCTGCCATCTTATTCTCCTTAGTGGTGCTAGCGGCTTTCGAGGCCTCCCACATATTTTAATTGTTTCTTACTGCCTCAAGTGTGGCTATGGCTCTTCGGATTGTTCAGTATTAGCGGCTAGAAATAATGCTTGCGCAAACAACTGTTTTCCTCGTTCGCGCATAAACTTTTTGGGATCCTCTTTGTCTCTGGTGACTACTGGACCCTCTAGGTCTTCTTGGCTCTCGGTGAGCTCTTGTAGGCGATGAGCTAGTGCTAATATGTCCCGCGCCTGTTGAGAAGCACGACTAAAATCCTTCCACTTAGCCCTCTACTTCAACACCCATACTACGGGCTGTGCCAGCGATGACCTTTACGGCTGCGTCCATATCGTTAGCGTTCAATGTCGCCATCTTAGCTTCAGCGATCTTCTCTAATTGAGCCCGAGTGATCTTACCGACTTTTTCGGCGTGAGATTTAGCTGAGCCCTTTTTGATGCCGATAGCTTCGCGAATCATTTCATCCACGGGTTGGCCAATTACAGTAAAACTAAAGGTACGATCTTCGTAAACTGTCAAATGAACAGTCACCAATTTGCCCGCGATGTCTTTAGTTTGGCTGTTAAAAGCATTTACAAAGTCCATTAAATTCAAGCCGTGCTGGCCTAAGAGTGAACCTACTGGAGGACCAGCAGTTGCTTTACCGCCCTGAACACGAAACTTAAGATTTGCTTTGATTTTTTTTGCCATAAAACTTTCTTCCTTTTATCTACGAGCGCGTAACAGGGGTTATTATACCTTCTTAACCTGTAAAGCGTCAAGTTCTACAGGTGTATCGCGTCCGAACATGTTGACCAGAACCTTGAGTTTGCCTTTTTGAGCGTCAATCTCATTTATAGCGCCATCAAAACCTTTGAATGGCCCGTCAATAATACTGACGATCTCGCCGACCGAAAAATCAATCTGGTGTTTTGGCTCGGCCACACCCATGCGCTTTTTGATCTTGGACATTTCGTCTTCGCTGACAGGTGTTGGAGTAGAGCCACTGCCTACAAATCCAGTGACACCTGGAGTGTTGCGGATTATAAACCAAGCATCTTCGGTCAGCTTCATCTCTACCAAAACATAACCTTGGAAGATCTTTTTCTCGACGATTTTGCGCTTGCTGTTTTTGATTTCGATCTGTTTTTCTTTAGGAATTAAGACATCAAAGATCTTGTCAGCCATATCAACTGAGTTAACGCGTTGGCGAATAGATTCGGCTACCTTTTCTTCATAGCCAGAATAAGTGTGGACTGCATACCACTTGCGGGCGGAATCGTAACGATTGTTGTTCACAAAATAATCCTCTTAAATAGTTGTTCGAAAGCGTAGTCGAGGCCTAATATTAAGGCTGCTATAACCAATGTAAATATAATTACCGCAAGGGTAAGGCTCCAGGTTGCTCGGCGATTTGGCCATTGCACTCGGCCCAGCTCTTTAAAAGATTCTACAAAGTAGCCAACTATGGCGCGTAGCCATTTTGGTGCGCGTACATTCTTGGCCAGCTTGCCTTTTACAGGTAAATTAACGCTGCGGTCTAACAGCTTTTTTGGTGACTCGGTAGTCTTGATCTCTTTAGATTTCTCAGCCACAAATTACCCCTAAAATTAAAAAGCCTACAACATTTTGTAGGTCAATATGTCAATAGTAACTGACATGGGGCTAATCTGTCAATAATGATTGTCGCCATTGACATATCCAGCACAGAGAGGCTAGATGCACATTGATGCATTGATGCAGATATGCTAAAATTCAATAAAAGGGAGACGGCATGCGTACAACGATTACAATTAACGACCAAGTATTCCGGACTCTAAAAGTCCGAGCTGCAGAAACTGACGAAAGTATCTCCCAGCTGGTGGAGGATGCTATTAAATATCAATTACTTGAAGATTCTGAAGATATTGAAGACGCAGTTAGGAGAGAGAAAGAGCCAACTTATTCTTTTGATGAACTTGTAGCTCAATTTACAGCTGAAGGCTTGCTGTAGGGTGATGATTATCAAGGAATATAAAATCCAATATAAAAAATCAGTCGAAAAAGATTTACGTAAACTCCCAGCTATTCAACTCAAACCTATTGTCACAAAGATTTCTATCTTGTCTACTAACCCTCGCCCCAACGGCTCGGTCAAATTGCGCGGGACTTCTGACCTTTTTCGCATCCGGCATTCAGATTATCGAATTATCTACCAGATTCGTGACGAGAAGCTAATTATTTTAGTTATAAAAGTCGGTCATAGACGAGAAATATACAAAGACGTTTGAGAGCTGCTATCGCTTCTTATCAAGTATAATAATCGGTACAGGCGGACTCCTAATTTTTATTTAGATCTGATGTTCTTCAGTAGAAAGGAAAACTTAGATAATGCCCCAAATCACTCAAACTTACATAATAAAAGCTCCGCTAGCCAAAGTCTGGTGGGCTCTCACAACTGCCAAGGCCGCCGAGCAGTGGGGTGCTGGGCCAGCCAAATTTGATGCTTTTGAAGGTGGTGAATTTAGCTATTGGGATGGTGAGATTCACGGTATTAACACCAAAGTTATACCAGAAAAAACGCTCGAGCAAGATTGGTATGGGCATGACCATCCAGAAGAAAAATACAGGATGAGTTTTGTCTTTGAGCACCAGGTTGGCACAACGACAATCCATGTAATATTTGCTGGTCACATTTATGATGAGCAAAAAGATATAGATGATTTAAGGGACTATTATTTTGAGCCGATTAGGAAGCTTTTGGAGCAATCATGAGAACTATCCTTATAACTGGTGCCAGTGATGGTATAGGGAAGAGTATCGCGATTAAGCTGTCCAAGCAAAAAGTGGGGCTTGTTTTGTTCGGACGAGACGACAGTAAACTGCAAGCTGTCAAAGTAGCTTGCGAAGCTAATGGGTCAAATGTAGATATTTATGCTTTTGACCTCACTGACAATAAAGAGCGCAGGGCTGTCGTAGAGAATATACTAAGCAAACAGCGCATAGACATACTCATAAATAATGCTGGTATTTGGCACAAAGTCGGTGATATCACTTCACTTAGTGAAGAGAAAATTCAAGAAGTCATAAGTACAAACTTAACCGCACAGATATTACTTACCCATCAGTTACTTGATCAGATGAGGGGCCGCGAAGGCACGGCCATTATTAATATCATTTCTAGATCTGGGCTTGTCGCACAAAAGGGTCAGTCTGTTTATACTGCCAGTAAATACGGTATGAAAGGTTTTACGGATGTGCTGAGAGAAGATACAAAAGAAGAGCCTCTTCGAATTGGTGCCGTGTATCAATCGGGCACAAATACAGGGATGTTCGCTAAAGCCGGCGATGACTTTTCGGTCGAGAAGTTTACAGACCCAGATGATCTGGCTGATGTCGTAGCCTTTATGCTGAGTCGTCCTGACAGAATATGGCTGAACGAAGTACATGTAGTGTATTAATGGGTTTATTATGACTAAATACATCCTTAATTCCGGCGGTGTCAAAAGGTACCCTGATCGTAAACGTGAGTTCCATCAAGAGATGATTAAGGGGCTAGGCAGTAAGCCTAAAATCCTTATTTGCAGCTTTGCCCAAGCCCGCGAAGATTGGGAGACGAAATTTCCAGGCTACCAACAGGTTATTCGAGAAGATGCCCACAGATATCACGCTGCAGTTCGCCCTAGCTATACCCACGGGCTTCGCGACGCAATGTGTAAAGGCCGACGTGATCTACTTTAACGGCGGGGACGACTACCTGCTTCAATACTGGATGCGGCAGTACGATCTCACTAAGATTTTTACCGGCAAAGTAGTCGCTACCAACTCGGCTAGTTCCGACCTGCTTGCAACCAGTTTTTGGACCTGTGACTGGCGGCAGTGCATGGACGGCCTGGGGATTCTGCCGATTAAGTTTATCCCACATTACAAATCTAATTTTAGCAGTGATGACTCACATGGACCAATCGACTGGCAAAAGGCTTACGATGATGTAAGCTTACCAATTCATGCGTTGGAAGAAGGTAAGTTTGTAGTCATAAAAACTAATGACGACGGTCCAGCTCGCTCTCACTTTCCCTTTCCGTCATTCCCAACTTGATTGGGAATCCAGGACAAAATGAATTCCTTTTTCACTGGATTCCCGCCTCCGCGGGAATGACGGGGAGGAAAAAAGTGAAGGTAGCCCAAGAGAGTGGGCAGATCAGCCTGATGGGGCGTATACTTATCGCATGATAACCACCCTTATTTTAGATGCCGACGGTGTACTTGTGAACGGAGAGAGATTTGCTGATGTTCGAGCTCGCACGCTTAAGACAGATTTAGATAAAGAGCGTGAATTTTTTACAGGAGTTTTTCAAGATTGCTTGATAGGTAAAGCTGATCTTAAGGATTCGGTTAAACCATATTTGACGTCGTTTGGTTGGCAAGGTACGGTTGATGAGTTCTTAGATTATTGGTTTAAAACAGAACATAATTTAAATGCCGATCTTGTTAGCTACATCCAAAAACAACGCTCTCAGGGCATCCGAGTTGTCTTGGCCACCAACCAAGAGAAGTATCGCGCTGAATATATGCTTAAACATATGGGCTTCGATGGCATGTTTGATAAGGTCTATGCTTCAGTACATATGGGTCTCAAAAAACCCGCTGTCGAATTCTTTGCAAGGGTTGTCGAAGATTTAGATACGCAAAAAGATGAAGTTCTGTTTTGGGATGACGATCAACGCAATATCGATGGTGCTCGTGAGTATGGCATCAAGGCTGAGTTCTATACCGACTACACTGGATTTTTGGCGACAATGAAAAAATATAGTTTCGACTTAGCCCTAAATTCATAAGCTATCTTAAATCTAGTACAACTCAGATAAACCACAGTTTGTTAATATATTGGTGGATGAGTTTCGGGAGCAGTGCATCTAAATTTGACATTAACTGCAGGTGGCCGGGGGTTTGAGTAAGCCACAAAGAAGTCTAATGTACAGAACGTATTGCCGGAATATTTGTAGCTATAGGCATCTGGGTTGTAGTCGACATTACCAAGTACATCTTTAAACCATTTGCCGACCTCGTAATTACCTTGATGCCAGCCATTTTTGTTTAAGGCGATACTTAATTTTTGGGCTGCATCTATAGCCCTAGCTTTTGATGTGCTGTCAGTAAATGTTTTATAACCAGTCAACTCTGCTGTACAGTCCAATGTTTTACCTGTATAGCCATGCTTTTCTATATATTGGCAGATTGGCTGGCCACCTTCTACGTTCGTGAACCCTAACGCGACAAGCGGCTTACCGAGCCTCTTGTTTTCGGCCAACAAAATCACTCTAGATTTATATCCATAGTACAGCCTTGTGGTTTTGTTCACCCCGTCAAGCGCAAAGAACAATGTCACGAAGACAGTTAATGTCAAGGCAATAAATAAGATGACGGACGTTTTTTTAGATAGTTTTTTGTTTTTTAAGAAGCTCATAGATAGATAATATACTATGCATGCTATTATTCACACAAAACCTGTTCTTGTCAGCTGCGTAGTGCAACTAGGCCAGGATTCAGCGATGTGAACGCTTTGTCAATTGCTATATTACTCTAGATTACACACCCGGGTTTTCAATTGTTCCGAACATCAGTGATGCCCAACTTGTGCTCCAGATAAACTACTGTCGGTAAATTGAGCAAGTGAAATTTCACAACGTAGCTGGGCAATTTAAAGCCAATTTCTGGGTTTATGCCACGATCGGCTGCATCCATCTTGAACTGTTTACTTGAGTATTTATTTAAAAATACTTTCATGTCGTCGAATAGTACTAGCTCTACATGTTCAAGACCTTCTCTTGTGTCTGCTTCTTTAGGTGCCGGGAGTTCTATGGCGTCAATTCGCCAATTGCCGTAACGCACAGGGTCATGCAGTCGAAAAGTACTGATGGGCCTCCCATTGACCTGTGTTTCGCCCAAAAGCCTACCAACCTTAGCTAGCTCAAGCTTTTTTGCCTTATAGTCCTTAAGCGAAGCAACACGGTAGCACATGTGATCCATCTGCACGAAGTCGGCAAGATCAAACCCCTCATCAACAATTTCTTGCAGTATTTGTTTTAAAAAGACGGAATAATCACCAATAATGTCTTGTAATTCGCTCACCGCTTAATCATAGCAGGATTGTGTTTGGGATTCGCTGCCCAGAATTGTTTCATCATCTTTTCCTAGATTCTTGGGTCGGGATCGGGAATGACGTAGTGCAAAAAAAGTGAGTGGGTCAGGTGTGGCGCTATTAGCCCAAATATTAGACATGAAAAAGCGGCAGGCGAGCAGTTAATCTTAAATCTAAATAGTATTACTACTACAAAAACAAAATTTATCGCTCAAGCGCTGCCGCTTGATTCGTTGGGCCCGGGTCGCAGGCTGAGCCTGCAGTCACGGGTCTTTGACTGCAGGCTCAGCTCCTAGCGGCTTATGCTTGCCGAGTGTGAGCACACTTTGGCGGGCGGCGGGGTGTGGTCCAGCAGAGCAACTCGCCACAGAATCAGGACGCATACGGCAGTCATCAGAAAGCCGATCAGCATCACTTGCGAACGAGTGTCCACGCCAATGTGCTTTGCCGCCCCAAGCCAACACACCACGGCCAAAAGCACGGCTACCATTCCAAACACGCCCCATGCCATGTACATGGTTCCCCTTTTCCTCAACGAACACCGACTGAACAGCCAGATATCGCATACTATAGCACTATACCTATCTAATGCAAGTGCATCGTTGTCAACTCTCAGACCACGTAGCGCTTATAAACAACTTTTAATACTAAACTGGTAGTGCTACGATTGCTAAGTGCACACATGGGAAGTTCAATCTCTGGCTTGGCTGATACCAACTATCAGTGCTCTCGTATTGCTATATGTGACCTCGGCTTATAAAACTCTCTGGTGGATGCGGTCACAGATCGGCAAGATAGCCTCGGGTTTACTACTAGCCAGTTTACCGTTTATTTTTACTACCGGGCTTATGTTTGTTACCCAGCTGTTTTTATCTATATTGCAATTATGGTTGATTTTGTTCGGACTGCGATTGGTCATGGGGCGATTGCCAGAAGAGTTTTTGCGCTCTAGCACAAAACGGGGCAGCTTGCTGGCTGGTCTTGGGTTAGTGTTAGGCATAGCCAGTAACCTATTAATTGGTCAGATAGATATTATTTTGCTGTTAGTGTCGCTGAGTATGGTTATAGCCATAGCTTTTCTGACGCAGTTGGTTTGGACTTTTAAGCATTATCGCCTGCGTAAGTTATCTAATGATTTAAAACTGCATAACTTACCGACCGTTACGTTAGCCATCCCGGCCCGCAATGAAACTCATGCTCTATCGCAATGCTTAAAAGCCGCCATCGAATCAGACTATCCAAAACTCGAAATTCTAGTGGCTGATGATTGCTCGCAAGATAAAACCCCAGAACTTATACGTTCGTTTGCTCATGATGGAGTTCGTTTTATACAAGGCGAGGTGCCTGCCGAGGGCTGGTTAGGTAAAAACCAAGCTTGCCAGACCTTGGCTGAGCAAGCGCTGGGTGATTATATAATCTTTGCTGGCGTTGACACTCATCTAGACCCGCACAGTATTACTCAGCTTATAAATTACGCTCTGTCTAACCAAGTATCGATGGTGTCAGTTCTGCCTAGCTCTCGTGCTAGTTTAAGCTTGGGGACATTGCTGCCCCAGTTGCGTTATTTTTGGCAAATAGTGTTACCGATTACGCGCCGCCGTGTGCCAGTAGCCAGTAGCTGTTGGATGATCAAGACTGATGTTCTGCGCCAACAGGGTGGTTTTGAAAGCGTTCGCCAAAAGATTGTACCCGAAGGCTCTTTTGCTAGACACCTTTTTAGTGAGGGGCAGTATAGGTTTGTAATATCGAATGATGAGCTAAGCATCACCACAGCCAAAAAGTGGAGTAGCCAAAACGAGACTGCATTACGCCTGCTTTACCCTACGTTTAAAAGACAGCCAATGTTTATACTAATTGCCGGATTATTGCTAATATGCCTATTGCTTATGCCCTTCGTGCTACTTATAGGCGGTCTTATTGCCTGGCAATTTGGCTTAGTGTTCTGGCTTTCACTAATAAGCAGCGGTCTGTCTATTTTAAGCTACGCTCTAGTTATTTGGCGGACCCATCCAAACACCAGGTTATCAACATGCGTGACATATCCACTATCTCTAGTTCAAGAACTAATACTGTTGGTAGTCAGTATGTTTTTGTATGAGTTTGGCGATGTGAACTGGAAGGGTCGCAATGTTTGTTACCCAGTTATTTGGCAATCACATCTGCCACAGATGGCGCCGTCGAAGACACGATATCGGTAGGTTTAATAGACAGTGTAAAAGTTGAACCGTGGTTAAGCCGGCTTTCAAAGTCCAGCTTTATACCCATTTTGCTAGCTAATTTTTGGCTTACGTAAAGACCTAGGCCGGTACCGTTTGATTCCCTAGTGCGATAATCTTCTGATCTATAGAACTTCTCGAATATATGTTTATGATCACTCTTACCAATGCCGATGCCCGTATCTTTAACGATGATATTGACAACGCCTTTACTATCTTGATGGCAATCTAGTGTTACTGAGCCCTGCTTAGTGTATTTTATAGCGTTGGTTATCAGATTTTGAATGATCTCTTCTAAATACAGTTGGCTTGTTTGTATATCTGGTAAATCAGGAGCAATTGAAGCATGAAGTATTAAGCCACGCTCTTTGGCTTGTGGCGCATACTTGTCGTATATTTCGCTTAAGAAGGTTTTAAGATTTATAGTCTGAGGTGTTTTGCCCACTCCACGCTCAGCTCGAGACAAAGCTCCAAGATCGTTTATAAGTTTAGATAGATACAAAATTTGGTTGTGCGCTTCATTAACTGCTTTATCTACCATTGATTGAGTAGCCTTATGTTGTTCGAGCAGTTTAATGTTAGACAGGTTGCCCTCGGCAATAGCCACAGGAGTTCGGAGCTCATGACTTATTACAGAAATGAACTCGTCACGCTCTTCTTCTAGCGATTTTTCTTTTGTTATATCACGAATAATGAATATGTAGCCGTGCTCTGGTTGCAGACGATATCCAGGATGTATTGGCGCCACATTAATATACAGTTTAAGCACCTCGCCGTCGTCAAAGATGTGTTCAAGATCGGTCCTCCTAAACATAGTCTTGTGCTTTTTAGCTTCGTGGATAATATTGAAGGTCTCTTTTTGGGCAGTCACAAGCTTTAGCAATTCGTTCACGTTCTTACCAGCTAAACCAGTGTTGGTATCAAGTAGGCTGAGCAGAGCAGAATTATAAAGTTGAATATTACCGGTGCTATTAGTGGTGACTACTGCGTCACCCATGCTGTTTATTAAAGCCAATAATCGCTTGTGCTGTAGATTCTCACTTTTATGCGCGCGCAGTAAGGCCAGTCTTGTTCGGTCGTTAACAGCGCGTAACCTAGAGTATATAAATGTAGTGGTTACAATCATTACACCGTTCAATAAAGCAATCACTTGTTGGTTGCTTGCTAGTTCAGGGTGCATCCATAGAGCTAGGAGGATAGTACAAGAGAGCAATAGAGAGTTAAGCCAAAAGGCCATATTGCCAAAATAGATATCTACAGCCATTGTGAGCACAATCCAAATTATCAGCCCGGGAACCTGGACTACTCCACAAACAAATAGCACAAACAAAGTCGATAGTACGTGGTAAATCACAGAGAATATCAGATAATTTCGCCGTAAGGGCCATCTGCCGAGTACATAAAACTGGAATAACGCTACAACAAAAAATCCAACTCCAATGCCAATAAGCCAATTATCGCCCGCGTAAAACTGGTTATCTGTTATGCCGTATTTACTGAGTAAGCCCATAGGCACAATCAAAAATGGCAACAAAGTAGCCGAAATGCGCAAGATTTTTAGTGTTTCTAAATAGAAGCTGTTGCTTAACAACAAAGATGCTTCGTATTGTGCATTAGTTTTTGCGGACATACTCTACCTATTATTACACGAAGTGGTTATGATGGGTATTGGGCTGGTTCACTCCCTTTCTACGTGTCATCACTGGCTACGATCGGGGACCCAGTCAGGAATTAGCCCCTTTTCTTTCTAGGCTCTTGATCAAGTTCGGAACGGCGGTACAGAAAGTGATTAGATCGGATATTTGAAGCTAGAATTTGTGGAGGCTGTAAGTGCTAGTTTTTTACAAGCTTAGAATAGTTTAAAATAGATCATTGACAACAGATACTACTCTTGTTAGAATCTAACACTAGTCTTAGGCGTTAAATTTACGACTTGGTAAGTTTGCAGGTCTTGTATAGTTCTTATATGAGAAACCGCTTGATACCAAGTTTTTGAGTGGCAGGGAAATAATGAAAGCACTATTAGGTACAAAAATCGGCATGACACAAATCATCCAAGAGGATGGTGTAGCTACCCCTGTGACTATCATCCAGGCTGGTCCCTGCACAGTTACACAGATAAAAACCACTGAAAAAGATGGTTATCAGGCGGTGCAATTAGGTTTTGCTGAAGGCAAGAATCTGAACAATTCTGTTAAAGGCCATGTTAAGGCTTCTGGTGCTACGCCAAAGTTTATTCGGGAATTCAGAAATATAGAAACCACAGAAGATCTTGTAGTCGGCAAACAGATTGATGTGACAAGCTTTGCCGCAGGTGACTCTGTAGATGTCACTGGTACTAGCAAAGGTAAGGGATTCGCTGGTAACGTCAAGCGCAATAACTTTAACACCAGCAAGAAAACACATGGTGGTAAAGGCTACGCTCGCAAGCCAGGTTCTATTGGCTCTATGTACCCGCAAAAAGTTTTTAAGGGCAAGCGCATGGCCGGCCGTATGGGTGCTGAACAAGTTACCATTAAAAACCTAGTTATAACACTTATAGATAAAGAGAATAATTTGATTGCTGTAAAAGGTGCCGTACCTGGTCCGCGTCGCAGTTTAGTTATGATCGGGGGAGTAAGATAATGGCCGCAACATCTAAAACTGCAGCTAAAGCTTTATTAGAGACAGTCTTTAATGTTGAAGTTCCAAATCACGAGCTCCTTAAATTAGTTTACGGAGCTTACCTAGCGAATGGCCGCACAAATCATGCCAAAACTCTACGCCGTGGCGAAGTTAGTGGTGGTGGTAAAAAACCATGGAAACAAAAAGGTACTGGTCGAGCTCGATTTGGCTCAAGCCGTAACCCTATTTGGCGCAAAGGTGGTGTAGTGTTCGGTCCATTGGGTAACGAAAACTACAGTAAGACTGTTGCCGTGCGTACTAAGCGAGTTGCTTTGCGACAAGCGCTAACACTATCGCACAAATCAGGCAGTGTAGTTATTATTGATGACGTCACGACAACTGGCAAAACTAAAGACATAACAGCTTTGTTGGCCGCACAAGACATTACTAAGCAGCGTAATATCTTGCTGGTTGTTGATCACAAGACGCCAGAGCTTACCAGGGCTACTAATAACCTAGAGGGTGTGCAATTAACACAAGCGACATATTTGAGTGTCTTTTCGATCATGAATGCTGACCGCCTGCTAGTAACTAAGGCAGCATTGACCGAAATAGAGAAATGGCTAGGAGCATAATCATGGATGCAGCACACACACTTTTAATTCCTCGTCTAAGTGAAAAAACCTATGGTTTGCACTTGCAAAATACCTACACGTTTAACGTGCCAAAAGTCGTTAATAAGAATCAAATTGCTGATGCTGTAGTGGCTCAATACGGAGTAACTGTCGTAAAAGTTAATGTCATAATTGCTAAAGGCAAAGCTGTGTCATCAGTACGCAAAAACCGCAGAGCTATGCCTGGTCGCAGGAGCGATGTCAAGAAAGCCTACGTAACATTAGCGGCTGGCGATAGCATAAAAGTTTTTGATACACAGGAGAGCAAGTAATGGCTATTAAACTCTACAGCCCAACTACACCTGGTCGCCGAGGCATGACTAGCCAGGACTTCAGTGCCATAACCACTAAGAAGCCCCTCAAGTCTTTACTAGCTGTTAAAAAATCTACTGCTGGTCGCAATAACCAAGGCCGCATTACAACCAGACATCGCGGCAGCGGCGTTAAGAAGTTTTACCGTTTGGTTAACTTTAAACTCGCCGCTGGCACTACAGCAACAGTCGAACATATTGAGTACGACCCTAACCGATCAGCTCGGATCGCTCGTATTAAAGACCAGCATGGTATGTACCACTACGTGTTAGCTGATGGCGCCATGAGCGTTGGGGCTAAGATCGAAAGTGGTGACGACGCGCCGATCGAGACTAGTAACCGCTTAACACTCGGACAAATTCCAGTGGGCTCATCTATTTACAATATAGAGCTGCACCCTGGCAAAGGTGGCCAAGTAGTGCGCTCTGCCGGCGTAAAAGCCCAACTTATGGCTAAAGAAGAAGAATACGCCCAGGTACGTTTACCAAGTGGTGAGGTACGACGCTTCTTGATTGGCTGCATGGCTAACCTAGGCGTGGTTGGTAACGAACAGCACCAAAACGTAAAGATTGGCTCAGCCGGTCGTAATCGCCGCAAGGGTATACGCCCATCTGTGCGTGGCGTGGTAATGAACGCAGTAGATCATCCTCACGGTGGTGGTGATGGTGGTAAGCATGGTACTGGTAAAGCACCACGTACTCCATGGGGTCAGTTAACACTAGGTTTCCGTACTAGGCGACGTAAGTCTACATCCAACATGATTGTTAAGAGTCGCCATGTGGCGAAGAGGAAGAAGAGGTAGCATATGAGCCGTTCACTTAAAAAAGGTCCATATATTGACCCTAAGCTTGCCAAGAAAGTCCTAGCTCTAGGTTCTGATGACCGTACTGTTATCAAGACTTGGGCTCGTGCTAGCAGCATTACACCAGAGATGGTTAGCCGTACTATAGCTGTGCACAACGGCCGCATGCACGTGCCAGTGTTTGTGAGTGAAAACATGGTAGGTCACAAGCTTGGTGAATTTAGCCCAACTCGTAAGTTCCGTAAGCATGGTGGTAAGGATAAGAAGCGATAATCATGGATACTCTAACTATCAAAACATCTGCCAAAGGTATTAGCATGAGCCCTCGTAAGGTGAGCTTAGTTGCTGCACTAGTTCGTGGCCGAACCGTATCTGACGCGTTAGTTATACTACAGCACACTCCTAAGCGTGCCGCCAAACCACTTGCTAAAGCTATAGCCAGTGCCAAAGCCAGTGCCATTAATGACTTCCGAGCTACAGAGAGTAGTTTAGTTATCGGTGATCTGCAAGTTACTGCTGGCCCTCGTCTTAAACGATTTAGGCCTATTGCTATGGGGCGAGCTCATCCTTTCCAGAAAAGGACTAGCCACATATACATAGCCCTAAGTGGCACCCAGAAGCCTAAGAAGAATACCAAAGGAACGGAGCAGTAATATGGGCCAAAAAGTTAATCCGATTAGCATGCGTCTGACTGTCAATAAAGACTGGCGCTCTAAATGGTTTGCTAGCAAGCGTGATTATGCTGTTTTCTTGCACCAAGATCTGCAAGTACGCAAACTGATTGAGAAGAAATTTGCTACTAGGGCTACGGTTAGCAAGATTGACATTGAGCGCTCACCAAACCTTGTTACGGTTACTATTTTTACAGCTAAGGCCGGAGTTGTTATTGGCCGCGGTGGCGCTGGTGCTATTGAACTTAAAACTGATATCGAGAAGATTATTCAAGGATCAGTACGTATTAATATCGAAGAAGTCAAACGTCCTGAACTATCGGCTAAATTAGTTGCCGAAAACATTGCCAGGCAGTTGGAGCGTCGAATTAACTTCCGACGAGTAGTTAAGATGACTGCCCAGAATACTATGAATGCTGGTGCTCGCGGTGTCCGAATCGAAGTTGCTGGCCGACTTAACGGCTCTGAAATGTCACGCCGTGAAAAAGAAATCCAGGGCTCAGTGCCCCTACATACCTTGCGAGCTGATATTGATTATCACCAAGCTACTGCCCAAATCGGTGGTGGTGGTAAGGGTGCCGGTATCAACGGTGTTAAAGTTTGGATTTATAAAGGCGAGGTGGCGACTGATCGCTAGGAACAATTATGTTATTACCGAAAAAAATGAAACATCGCAAAGTACGTAAAGGCACCAACACAGGTGTAGCTTCAGCTTGTAACTACATAGCTTTTGGTGACTTTGGCTTGCAATCCCACAGCAACAACAGCATTACTTCACGTCAGATCGAGGCAGCCAGACAGGCAATGACTCGCTATATCAAGCGTGGCGGCAAGATCTGGATTAGGATTTTCCCACACACACCTGTTACTCGCAAACCACAAGACGTTAAGATGGGCAACGGTAAGGGTAATCCTGAATTCTACGTGGCCAAGGTTAAGGCGGGCACGGTGATGTTTGAGATGCGAGGTGTCAGTGAACCAATTGCTCGCGAAGCCATGCGTCTAGCTGCACACAAATTGCCAGTCAAGACTAAATTTATCAAACGTGAGGAGTTAGCACTATGAGTAAAATAGCTAAACAACTTCGCGAATTATCAGCCAGCGAACTCGCCGCCAAGATCATAACTCTAAAATCTGAGTTAATTGATCAACAAAAAGCGCTAGCTATGAACGAACTACCTAACCCACACGTGGTCCGTGGCACCAGACGCCAAGTAGCGGTTGCTAAGACGTTAACCAGAGAAGCACAGAGCGTAAAGAGCTCGCCAGTCGAGAACAAGCAAGAGAATAAGGAGACTGCGTCATGATACGCACATTAACAGGTACCGTTACGTCTGACGTACAAGACAAGACAATTGTAGTTAGAATTGATCGACGTGTAATGCACCCGATTTACAACAAGCAATACAAAGTCACTAAAAAGTTTGCAGCTCATGATGAGTCAAACCAAGCTCACATTGGTGACCAAGTAGAAATTGTTGAATCTCGCCCAATCAGCAAACGTAAGGCCTGGCGCTTAAGCCGGGTTGTAGTCGTTAATGTTAGGAACAAAGCTGCTGAAGTCAAGGAGCCAGAAGCATGATTCAGCAAGAAACCCGACTAAAAGTAGCCGATAATAGTGGCGCTAAGAGCATCCTGTGTATACGCGTGCTCGGTGGTACTCGCAGACGCTATGCTGGGGTTGGCGATATTATTGTCGCTAGTGTTAAAGAAGCTAACCCAAGCGGTAACGTAGCTCGTAAGAGTGTAGTTAAAGCCGTAGTAGTGCGTACTACTAATGCTATTAGGCGTAAAGATGGATCGACAGTCCGTTTTGACGAAAATGCGGCGGTAATTATTGGTGACGACAAACTTCCAAAAGCTACACGTATCTTTGGCCCAGTACCTAGAGAGCTAAGAGACCGTGGCTACATGAAGATTATCTCGCTTGCGCCGGAGGTCATATAATATGAAGATCAAGAAAAACGACATCGTTAAAATTATCACTGGTAACCATAAAGGTAAGACTGGCAAGGTTTTGGCAACCTGGCCAAAAGCAAATGCTGTGACAGTCGAAGGCATAGGTGAATTCAAGCGTCGTATTAAGCCTACCAAAATGAATCCACAAGTCGGCCATAAAGACATTCATCGTCCGCTTGACGTTAGTAAAGTTGCTTTGGTTCACCCAACGGACAGCGCTAAGACTACTCGAGTAGCCTTTAGCTTTAAAAAAGACGGCTCAAAGGTACGAGTTGCTAGACAAGCTGGCGACAAGGAGATTACATCATGAATACACCAAGACTAAAAGAGCTTTACAACAAGAAGCTGGTTGATGATCTTAAAAAAGAGCTAGGTCTTAGTAACCGACACCAAGTGCCGCGCCTGCAAAAGATTGTTTTGAATGTTGGTATTGGCAAACACAAAGACGACAAACAATACCATGCCATGGTTACTAATACTTTGCGTAAGATCACTGGCCAACAACCAGTTGACCGTATGGCTCGTAAATCCATAGCAACCTATAAAATCCGAGCCGGCATGAACCGTATTGGGGTTAGTGTGACATTACGCGACCAGCGCATGTACGAGTTTTTGGACCGCTTAGTCAACGTTGCCCTACCTCGAGTTCGCGACTTTCACGGTGTGCCGACTACTGCTTTTGATAAAGCAGGTAATTATTCACTAGGTATTACCGAGCAGTCGATTTTTCCGGAATTAAATTTTGAGGATACTAACGTGCTACATGGTTTACAGGTTAATTTTGTGATAAACGCCGAGCAACCAACTCAGGCCAAGGCATTGCTGGCGAGTTTTGGTATGCCATTCGAGAAAGAAGGTAAGCACTAATGGCTAAGAAATCAATCATTGCCCGTGATTTAAAGCGCCAAGCTATGATCTTAAAGTTCGCACCTAAGCGTGCTGAATTAAAGTCGGCTGGTGATTTAGAGGGTCTAGCTCTATTGCCGCGTAATTCTAGCCCTTCGCGCTGGAAGAATCGCTGCCTAGAGTCGGGTCGAGGTCGGGCCTATATCCGTAAGTTTGGACTCAGTCGCATTGAGTTTCGATTAAAAGCAAGCAAGGGTGAAATCCCTGGTGTAACTAAGGCCAGTTGGTAAGGAGAAAATGCAATGAGCATGCTTTCAACAGACCCTATAGCCGATATGTTAACTCGTATTCGCAATGCAGTGATGGTCGGTAAATTTGAAGTTAAACTGCCTCACAGTAAGCTTAAGCAGGTTGTGGCTGAACAACTGCAAAAAGCGGGTTATTTAAACAGCGTTAAAATGACAGAAGCTAAGCCTCAGGCTCAGCTCGAGATAATCATCAACCTGCCTGGCCACAATTCGGTTATTACCGAGATTGTGCGTCTTAGTAAGCCTGGACGACGGGTTTACGCTAAGGTGGATGATATCCCACGCGTCAAGAACGGTCGAGGCATAGTGCTTGTTTCTACAAGCAAGGGTGTCATGACCGACCAAGAAGCTCGCAAGGCGAAGCTTGGCGGTGAATTAATTTGTAAGGTTTATTAAGTAAGGAGTAATCCATGAGTCGAATCGGAAAACTACCTATCCAGGTACCTGCGGGTGTGACAATCACGGTCGACAATGGCATAGTCAGTGTTGTGGGGCCAAAAGGCACTCTATCGCAGACAATACTGCCAAATGTTACCGTAACATTAGAAGAGTCTGTTCTTAAGGTTACTCGTAACTCAGACGAAAAAATTGCTCGTGCTGAGCACGGTCTAATGCGTGCTCTTATAAACAATTTGGTCATAGGTGTAACCCAAGGTTTCGAAAAGAAATTAGAGCTAAATGGTGTTGGTTTTCGTGTTAGCGGTGGTGGCAAGGCCATAACTATGGCACTTGGTTTCTCGCACCCAGTCGAATACAAGTCGCATGAAGCTGTAGAGCTTAAAGTAGAGAAAAACCTTATTACCGTCAGTGGCATTAACAAACAGCAAGTTGGACAAGTAGCGGCAGAGATCCGGTCGCTTAAGAAACCAGAGCCTTACAAGGGCAAGGGCATCAAATATATTGATGAACAAATTGTTCGTAAAGCTGGTAAGACGGGAGCGAAATAATCATGAATAAGCTTATTACAAAACGCTTAAGCCACTTACTGCGCAAATCGCGTATTCGTGCTCGTGTAGCAGGGACCGCTGAGCGCCCTCGGCTAACAGTATTTATTAGCAATCGCCACGTTAGTGCGCAGATTATTGATGACAGCGTTGGCCGTACCTTAGCTAGTAGCGCTACTATCGTTGCTAAAAGCGATAAAGGTAGCATGACCGAAAAAGCTGCTTGGGTTGGTGCCGATGTCGCCAAGCACGCCATTAAGGCAGGTGTTAAAAAGGTAGTTTTTGACCGAAACGGTCGTCAGTACCAAGGCCGACTTAATGCTCTGGCCGAAGCAGCCCGTAAAGAAGGATTGGAGTTCTAGCCATGCCAGAAGCAAAAAATGACGATCAACGTCGCGCAAGGCCTCGTCGCCAAGATTCAAGGAATCAAAAACCCCAAGAAGAAAAGATCTTCGAAGAATATGTCATTAACATTGACCGCGTTTCTCGTGTTGTTAAGGGTGGCCGTAGATTTCGCTTTAAAGCCCTTGTAGCTATCGGTGATGGCAAAACTCGTGTTGGTATAGGTGTAGCTAAAGGTGCTGATGTGCAAGCGGCTGTTGCTAAGGCGACAGATGTTGCTAAAAAAACCATCGTTAATATCCCAATCCAGAAAGCTACTATTCCGCACGATGTATTGGTAAAAGTTGGTGGTGCGCAAGTTTTGCTACGTCCGGCTAGCCCAGGTACTGGTGTAATTGCTGGTGGTGTAACCCGATCTATAATCGGTTTGACTGGTGTCCACAACTTACTGGCTAAGTCTCTTGGTTCTTCTAACAAGGTAAACAACGCTTACGCAACTATCGAAGCTTTAAGACAGCTTGTGCCGTCTAATCAATGGCTTAACCCACCTGCGGCCAAGCCAGTTGCTAAGAAAACCAAGCCAACTGAACCTAGCACAACAAAGACGATAGAGGCGACAGAAGGATAGTATATGAAAGTTCACGAATTAGAAGTAGATTCACATAAAAACCGCAAACGCGTTGGCCGAGGCATTGCTGCTGGTCAGGGTAAAACCGCTGGTCGTGGCACTAAGGGTCAGAATGCACGTACCGGTAAAAAGCTGAAAGCCAACTTTATGGGCGGGCAAGGTGCTTTAATGAAGCGAATACCTAAAAAACGAGGCTTCAAAAGCATACGAGTTCCGGCACAGGTTGTTTACACTGGGCAGCTTGAGGCCTTTGATGGCAAGACGGTTACTAACGAAACATTAGCTGAGGCTGGGCTTATCGCTACACCTTACCACACAGTTAAAATCATCGTGAAAGGTGAGTTTAAGGCTAAGGTTACAGTAAAAGTCCAAGCTGCTTCTAAGCAAGCTATAGAGATGATTGCTAAAAGTGGTGGCTCATTTGAAAAAAGTGCGGTACCATTGTCAATGAAAGAGCAACCGGAAGAAACTACTACATAGTCTGATACCTGGAGGGTGACGAATGAACTGGAAGACAATGCTCACATCCCTAAAAAGCCGCGATATGCGCAAGCGATTGTTCGTGGTGCTTGGGCTAATAGTCGTTTATCGATTTTTGGCACATATACCGGTGCCGCTGGCTGAGCCAAAGCAGCTGCACGTTGTTTTAAACAACCTGTTAGCTAGCAGCGATTTAGGTGGTTTTATAAACCTGCTATCTGGTGGAGCATTAGCTAGCCTGTCGATTGTACTAGTCGGGTTGTCGCCCTTTATTACAGCCTCGGTTATTACCCAGTTGCTAACCAAGGCTATACCTCAGCTAGAAGAATTGCACAAAGATGGTGAGAATGGGCGCAAGAAGATTCAGCAATGGACCAGACTTATTACTTTGCCACTAGCTCTATTGCAATCAATTGCCTTCATTTTTATCTTGCGACAGACGGTCCTATCTGGTAACAGTGGCGTCGATATTATTGCTCATACTTCACCTCTGCAGTGGACAGTAATGGTTGGTGCTATGACGGCTGGCTCAATGCTGCTGATGTGGCTAGGCGAGCTCATCACCGAAGAAGGTATCGGCAACGGTATGTCGCTGTTGATCTTCGCTGGTATTATCTCACAGATGCCTAAGACGCTTGGTACGATGATTGCTTCGCTCGGAAATGTGCATACAGATGCTGACAAGTTACATATTTTTAACTGGTTTACTATACCTATAAATGGACTGGCTTTTTGGATCTCTCTAGGGCTAGTTGTTGTGTCTGTGATGGTTCTGTATGTGATTATCAAGATCAATGAGGCTCAGCGAATTGTTAATATAAGCTACGCCAAGCGAGTGCAAGGCAACCGTGCTTACGGCGGCGTAACTAGTATCTTACCAATCAAACTTATTACGGCTGGTGTTATTCCTGTGATCTTTGCTGTGGCATTTCTTGCCCTGCCAGCTTTTATTGGCCAGTTGTTGCATTCTTCGCGTGACCATTCTTGGCAACAATTTGGTGCAACTTTGACACATTGGTTCCAAGCGCCAAACCCCAGTGCTTTTGTAGCTGGCGATATGACCACGCTAATCTACCCTGGTCTATACTTTTTGCTGGTGGTCGCATTCACATACTTCTATACCAGTATTATCTTTAATGCTAATGAGATTTCTGAAAACCTACAAAAACAGGGCGGCTTTATTGCCAACATTCGCCCAGGCCAACAGACAGAGACTTATTTAGCTAAAACTGTTACTAGACTGACCTTGTTCGGCTCAATCTCGTTGGGTGTGATCGCAATCCTGCCATTTGTAACGGAGTTCTTGTTTGCTCAGTTTGGTATCCAGGCAGCTAACCTGGCTATCGGTGGCACGGGCCTATTGATCGTAGTCTCTGTAACTCTGGAAACTCTCCGCCAGGTCAACTCTCGCGCTTTGATGGTTACTTACGATCAAGATTATTAAATCAACTCCGTTAAGTGGCCTCTGTTAGCATGAGTTTATAGGCGGCTAGTGTTTTGGCAGGTCTTAGAACTAGTTCGGCATGTACTCCGGTTGGTAGGGTCATAACTCTAACTCTGCCGTGCTCAGCCTCTGCCATCTGTTCTCTAGTTGGCTTAAAATATTCATCGTCTCGTGTGTACACTAGAGACGCAGGGATGCCGCTTGCTACCGCATCCCTGGCCAGGTGTATGGCGTTGAAAACAGAAACTTCACCCAGGCGTCTGAGGTTACGTCGGGGATGTAGGCCAAATTCTGTAATAATATCTAAATCGCACATGCCAACCGCTGGTATATCTCTGAATGTCTCCAACCCAGCGCCTGGCAAATGTAAACCTGCTATTAGCCCGACAGTTCTCCCTAGCAAAGTACGAATTTTGGTTGGCAGGGGTGATCCAAACGCAATGATCTCCTTAGGGTAGGTGCCTTTGAGGGGCAATATACCACCTGAATGAGCGACAGCGTCGACACCAAGGGCTGCGTCTCTTACTTCATCAGGGTGGTCCATTGCGTAGGCGAATGGAAACGCATCAACATCATCGCAATCAAATTGTGGTGAGTCAATTAAGGCAGCAGTGACTCGTTCTAAGCTAATTGTGCCGTTACCGACACCGCCAATATATACAACCCGACTCATAATTAGAGCATATTATATCACACACTAAAATCCGTGTTTGTGCAATGATTGCTTAATTGTTGTGAGTCTTGGTTTCTAGGAGCTTTAATAGAGGGGTTTTTATGCCAAGTTGTTTAAAGTAGCGCCTTTATTTACGTTTTTTGTGCTTTGTCGTGACTTGCCATGTGTCTATTATGCCACTGCCAGGCTATACCAGCGCCTACAAGAGCAGCTAGGGATGCTATAGCTATACCGATTACAAAAGTGCTACTAGCGCTCTTAGCGGCGTTGACAGTCGCTATTGCAAAGTTAGTCTCAGGGCTGCGCAATTGCGTTGCGTTGGCTAGGGTCACGACTGCGTAAGCCTTGTGGTTGCCTAATTCTAACTTGTTCTGGGCAATCTTTAGAGTCCAGGTTGCCTTAGTGTCACTAACCTTGTTTAGGGCGACCGTAAAGACCTTAGGTGTTGATTTAACGAATACATCAACCTTACTTGGTAGGGTGGTGCCAGCTACTATATTGATTTCTCCAGCTATGGATATTTCGGCACTCTGCGAGCTAGAGTTACTTGCGGTGTTAGTTGCAACGGGAGCAGGTAGCTCTTTATTATTAACAGGTATGAATTGGCTTTCGATATCGGATACAGGCATAGCTGACAGTATGCCCAGTAGAGGGGCGTTAGAGTTGGCCGCTGTTTTTGTGGGGTTGATGCATTTGTCGTAGACCGTGTTACGATCTGCATCGCCCACTAAAGCAGTGCCGCCCATTATCGCTGCCAGTTTATCGGCGCCAATAGTCTGTTTTATGCAATCAAGCTTACTGCTAGATATCGTGACCTGGGGGCTAGTGGGAGCAAAAACCATGCCATTTGTTGTTACTGATGCCGCAGCCGCTATGCCATAGCAAGATCGAAGCTTGGCAATATCTTCTGCGCTCCACGTGGCCACAATCCCTGGGTTAATTTGAACAAATGATATGCCATGTGTTTGAGCTACTAGGCTGGCACACTCATTTTGTTTGCTGTGTAGATCAAAAGGCTGCGAAGGGTCTGGGGGTGTTAAGGTTGGGAGCGTGTAGCCTTTAGCTTGCGCAAATTCGCTAAAGCAGGCTTCGCCTAGACGTTGTTGCTGTGCCGTCGGAGATTTGCCACTCTGTATTATTGCTATATCTGTTTCGGTTA
Source organism: Patescibacteria group bacterium (assembly GCA_035568355.1). Taxonomy (GTDB): domain Bacteria; phylum Patescibacteriota; class Saccharimonadia; order Saccharimonadales; family EFPC-124; genus DATMOD01. The sequence goes on along the minus strand of DATMOD010000008.1, from coordinate 11,945 downwards.
TGCCAGCTTTTATTATGCAAGTTTTAACCTCTGGAGGCAGGTCTTGAGGTGATCCTTTGGAGTCGCCGGAGCCATTAGAATCACTAGTTGATGGCCTAATAGCCAGATTGATTTGCCCACCTGGCGATACAAAATTAGCTTGTACGCTAACTGGCGGGAAGCATTTAGTTCGCAATTGAACCATTTGGTCTGGTGAAGGCAATGTGCCTTGAGTAAAGCCAGCACCTAAAACCTGTTTAGCACAAGTTACTGCCTGAGAATCAGCCTGAAACTTAGGTGGTGGAGCGATGGCTATATTAGCCAAAAAGGATTGAGGTTGTTCTGAGTTCTTTGAGCTATCTGCCGACCCTCCGGACGGAGACTGTCCAGTAGCGGGCGTAGGACGGCCCTGAGAGTTAGGTGCTTGTGAGTTAGCGCTGATTTGGGCGCTAAAACAACCCGAGCCGTTTACTTTTGCAATCTGATCGTTAGTTGGACTGAACGTACCCAAGCGAAATTGATTGGCGGCAGCTATACCTAAAACACGCCCGATACAGCCAGAAGGATCGTTTTGCGGTTGTGGCGGCATATAGCCTGGTGAGTTAGGATAAGTCGAAGGTGGATTATTTAATGGCTGGGGCTGAGTATTTGCGCCAGCTTGTGGTGGTACTTTGTAAGGTTCCGTGTTAGGGCTAGATTGTGGCGGAGTGGGTGCTGTTGGAGATGGTTGAGCCGGTGGTGGCGTAGGGCTGTTGTCATGATAAGTAGTAGGTGTGGGATTAGGATTCGTAGGTGGCACGGGGGGTGATGGCTGGGTCGGTGGGGGTGAATAGGGCTGAGCTGATGAAGGCGAGTTATAGGTTGGTGGTGGCGAATAAGTAGGGGGTTGGTTGCTGCCACTTGGTGGTGGGGCAGTGGTGTACTCTTTTAATGTGACGGTCTCAGCCAGGTTGCTCGGGGTCATAAGAATGACCGACGCTGTAGCACCAATGAACGCAAACGGTAAGGCCAAAGCTGCCACTTTTACGGCTAGCGGCGCATGATGTAATCGTTCCATAACTAGATTTTTCTCGTTTATGTTTTTATGCGGTATGTTTGTATAGTAAACCTGAAGAAATATTACCACAAGCGCTATGCTAACGCCCTTACTTTTCTATAACCTCTCTTTAGCGAAACACTGGTCTTAATAGTATTAGATTAAGGGGTAGGCAGCTCTTGGTTATAAAAAAGTGCATATATCGGCACTATGTGACTTTTAGGATATGTAGGTTTATAATATTTATGTGTACGAAACTGCGTAGAGTAAACATAAAACCCAAATTAAAACTCTTTACAACTACAGCATTTGTCTGTATAATTTGCTCTTGTAATTTATGGCCAGTAATAAAGAACTCATAAAGTTGAACGGGCGAGTGGTGGAGGCTATGCCTGGCGCCAAGTTTAGAGTTGAACTTGAAAACGGCCATATAATCCTAGCCCACATTGCTGGTAAGATGCGAAAGCATTATATACGCCTTGTGCCTGGGGACATAGTGGAAGTTGAGTTAACCCCTTACGATCTCACAAAGGGCAGAATCACCTTCCGCTTAAAAGATCAAACGATAAGTTTCATGAAAGAAGGTAGTACGCGTGACAGTTCAACCTAGTGTCAAAAAACGGTGTAACAAATGCCAGCTCGTTCGTCGCAACGGCGGTGTTCTTGTTAACATTTGCGTAATAAAACGACATAAACAGAGGCAGGGCTAACCATGGCACGTATTGCAGGGGTTGTTATACCAACTGATAAACAAGTTCAGATCTCCTTGACTTACATATACGGGATTGGTCCTAATTTTGCCGGTCGCATTCTAGAAGCTTGTAATATTACGCCAACTACACGTGTTAAAGATTTGACTGAGGCAGAATTGGCTAAAATTCGTGAAGAGATCACAGAAAACTATACAGTCGAGGGTGAACTGCAACGAGTTGTAGCCAATAATATCAAACGGCTTAAAGACATTAACGCTTATCGTGGCCTGCGACACAAAGCAAGTTTGCCTAGCCGTGGCCAGCGTACTCGTACTAACGCACGTACGCGCCGAGGCAAGAAGGTTACTGTCAGTGGCACTAAGAAGAAGACTGCATCAAAGACTTAGGGATGAAGGACTGAATTTATGGCTGAAAACAAGACTACCAAAACTACTGCCAAGACTGGCGCAAAAAAGAAGGCTAAGCGATCTGTGCCTCAGGGGCAGATGCACGTTCAGGCAACTTTCAATAATACTATAATCACCTTTACTGATAAGAGCGGTGACGCTCTTGCCGCATCTAGTGCTGGTACATGTGGTTTCCGCGGTTCCAAAAAAGGTACAGCTTATGCTGCTCAGGTTGCTAGCGAAAAAGCTGCTACTGCTGCTAAACAGACCTACGGTGTAAGTATTGTAGATGTGTTTGTAAAAGGCGTTGGGCTTGGCCGTGATGCCGCAATTCGAGCTTTGCAGAATCAGAGCATTATCGTAGAAAGTATTACTGATGTAACAGGGCTGCAACATGGTGGCTGCCGCCCTCGTAAAGCAAGGAGAGCATAGATATGGCCCGAGATAGAAGCCCCATTGTAAAGCAAAGTCGCCGTGAGGGTTACGCTTTACACCGCAAAGCACCAAAGATTATGTTAAAGAAACCTGGTATTCCAGGTATGCACGCTCATAGTCGCCAGAGCAAGCCTAGTCTTTACTCTATCCAGTTGCGAGAGAAGCAAAAGGTTCGTCGCTTGTATGGTTTGCTAGAGAAACAGTTCTCTAAATTGATGAAAGAAGCTAGCCGAAGTCAGGGCCAGTCAGGGCAATTGCTTTTACAGCTGTTGGAGCGAAGATTAGATAATACAATTTACCGGGCTGGGCTTTCTGGTAGCCGACGTGGCGCTCGTCAGCTATCTTCACACGGCCATTTTCTATTGAACGGTAGGCGAGTTGATGTGCCGTCTATACGAATCAAGATTGGTGATGTAATTACTGTTAGGCCTAGAAGCCTAGATACTGCTTATTTCAAGAACATTGAGGATTTACTGAAAGAAACCAATCCCGGACCACTCAGTTGGTTGAAGTTTGATCAAAAAAAGCTAACGATTGAGATCACGGGTCTACCTGCTCGAACAGAGGCTGAGCCTGATATCAACGAGCAACTAATTGTTGAGTATTACTCACGTTAAACTTAAGGAGAACTAATAGTGTCTAAGATTATTCATAACCCAACGCTTGCCAGTGTTGATGAGCACTCACCAACCAGTGCAACGTTTGTTATAGAGCCATTGCACACCGGCTACGGTATGACTCTGGGCAACAGCATTAGGCGTGTTTTGCTGTCTAGCATCGGTGGTGCAGCGCTCACAGCTTTTAAAATCGAAGGGGTAACTCACGAGTTTACAACAGTTGCTGGAGTTAAAGAAGACGCCGTAGACATCATGTTGAACCTTAAGCAAATCTGTTTTAAGTGCCATAGTGATCGTCCTCAGATGATTCGCCTAGAGAAAAAAGGTGCTGGCGTGGTAACTGCAGGCGACATTAAGGTAAATGCTGATGTTGAAGTTGTTAACCCAGAGCTTGTTATCGCGACTATCGATGATCCCAAAGGTTTATTGGTTATCGATTTGGTAGTCGAGAGCGGCCGTGGGTATCGTACTATCGAAGAATCATCTGATAAGCGTTTGCATAGCGATATGATCCCAGTAGATGCTTTATTTAGTCCAATGCAACGAGTGCGATATAAAGTCGAAGACACACGTGTTGGTCAGGCTACCGATCTTGATAAACTTATCCTTACTCTAGATACTGATGGCTCAATTTCGCCTAAAGAAGCTTTTGAAGAAGCTAACGCCATTTTGCTTAACCAATACACGGCTTTGGCTGGGTCTACGCGTGTTGAAGTTGCTCCAACTGCCAGCGCTCGCTTTCGAGATATTGATGGTGGCTCTGAGCTAATGACTCCAATCGAAGATCTTAACCTTTCGGCTCGTACTACCAACGCACTTATCAACAATGAAATCCGTACCATTAATGACCTAGTTACTATTGGTGATACCGAATTACGGGAACTAAAAGGTTTTGGCAGCAAAGCACTAGAAGAAGTCAAAGACAAATTGACGGAGATGGAGCTTTAAGATGCATCGTCACGGATACAAAGGCAGAAAATTCGCACGCACCAGGGACCAGCGCCGGGCCTTTATAAAAGGTTTGGCCTCATCTCTTATTGAGCACGGCAAAATAGAAACCACTCTGCCGCGAGCCAAAGAGATAGTGCCATATGTAGAGAAGCTTATCACTAAAGCAAAGGTCGGCGATCTGCACAATCGCCGTCAGATTATTGCCAAGCTCAGCACAATAACCTTAGCTCACAAATTAGTAGACGAAATTGCCCCAGCTTTGGCTGGTCGCAATAGCGGTCACCTAAGAGTTATGCGCACTCGCTTTAGGGTTGGCGACAACGCTCAATTAGCGTCAGTCAGTTTTGTAGATGAGCTAACTCCACAAGCAACTGATGTTGTTGTGCCAGCAGTAGCTAGCAAAGTAGTCGAAGCTGAAGTTGTTGAGCCTGCGACTAAGCCCAAAGCTAAAGCTAAGGCTGTGGCCGAGAAAGTAGAGAAATAATCATGCAAAAGACTTATAGCCTAAAACCGTCAGAAATTACTCGCGAGTGGGTAGTGCTTGATGCCTCTACTGCACCGCTTGGCCGTATCGCTTCGGCTGCTGCTAAGCGTTTGATTGGTAAGCACAAGCCAACATACACAGCGCACATAGATGGTGGTGATTATGTAATCATTACAAACACCGATAAATTGGTAGTCACAGGCGACAAAAATGTAACTAAGACTTACTATCGTCACTCTGGTTACCCTGGTGGTCTAACAGAGACTAGTTTAGAGGATCAGCGCATAAAAGATTCTGCTAAAGTCCTTGAAGCTGCAGTCCGTGGTATGTTGCCTAAAAACAAATTGCAAGACGAGCGTCTTAAGCGACTGAAGATCTATACCGGCGAAGAGCATTCGCATGCCCCTCAAAAACCAATTAAGATTGGAGTTAACGACTAATGGCTCAAACTACAACTTACGCTTACGGACTTGGTCGTCGCAAATCAGCGACTGCGCGTGCCCGACTATTTAGTAGCGGCAAAGGCGAAATCACCATTAATAACAAGCCTTCCGCTAGTTATTTTTGCGACAATGAACAGATGGCAGAAGAGTTATTGAAGCCATTGCAGCTAATTGGTAAAGATAAAGACTTCCATATTACTCTACTAGTTAGCGGTGGTGGTTTAAGTGGTCAGGTAGATGCTTGCCGACTAGCTATTAGCAAAGCACTCAGCACTGCTAACTCTGACTTACGTACCACGCTCAAAAAGGCCGGCTTCTTAGGTCGTGACCCACGCGAGAAGGAATCCAAGAAATATGGTCTCCGCAAAGCTCGCAAGCGCGAACAGTATTCAAAACGCTAGTTCCATTTGTTTGTAAGAAACTCTATAATTTAGGTGTCTATGAACAAAAAAGACATCATTCTGACTGGGATACGCTCTAACGATACGCCAACAATTGGTAATTATCTTGGGGCGATCTTGCCAATGGCTGAATTGCAAAAACGTGTGGCTGGCTCGCATCAGCTTAATATGTTTGTGCCAGATTTGCATTCGTTTACCACGCCGATTGATCATAAAAATCTGTACGAAAATACTCTTCGTAATCTTAAATTTTTTATAGCGGCCGAGCTAGATATAGCCAACGAACATACTTACATATATCGCCAGAGTTACATTCCTGCCCACAGTGAGCTGGCTTGGATATTAGATTGTTTTGCATATTTTGGTGAACTAAGCCGCATGACGCAGTATAAAGAAAAATCCCAACAGCATGACAATGTTAGCGTGGGCCTATTTAACTATCCAGTGCTGATGGCGGCCGACATCCTACTATATGGTGCTCGTTGGGTGCCGCTCGGCGATGACCAAAAGCAGCACCTAGAATTAGCGCGTGATTTAGGCGAACGCATGAACAATAAATTTGGCAATTTGTTTGTTGTGCCTGAGCCATGGGACAAACAAATGGAGTTCGCGGGGCGCGATAATGGCGTGCGCATCCGTAGCCTATCTAATCCAGAAAAGAAGATGAGCAAGAGTGTGTCTGATCCTCGCGGCACCATACTTTTAACTGACGACCCTAAAGACGCTGCCAAAAAGATAATGGCAGCTACCACTGATAGCTTGGCCAGCATTAAGTTTGATTTTGCCAATCAACCAGGTATTAGCAATCTGCTACAGATACTAGCTTTGCTTGGCGGGCACGCTCAAGCTAAAGTTAATGCCGAGTGGGAAGGCCAGACTAGCTATGGTGAGCTCAAAGCTGCTACCGCTACCGCTACCGAGAAGTTTTTGACCGACTTTCAGACTGCCTTCAGCCAGGTAGACGACGACGCTTTGCTCAAAAAGCTAGAGGGTAGTGAAGCTGCTATGCGCAATATGGTTGCGTCTGTATTGCTAAAAGTTCAACAGGCTGTTGGGCTACGACCACGTATTTAACAAATGAATTTTTACGCGCGTCGCGGAATGAGAGTTATTAAATGAATAACGTAGAACTAATCGCTGAAGAAGCAGGTGAACGCCTGGATGCCTACTTGGCTCGCGTTAAACCCGAATATAGCCGCAGTTTTTGGCAAAAACGCTGTTCGGATGGTCTAGTAACTGTTAATGATCTACCCGCTAAACCTAGTTATCACCTGAGTGAGGGTGATGTCGTGAAGTCTGCATTACCCGATGGTCTAGATTTTACAGATCTTAGCCTGCCGATTATCTATGAAGACGACGACGTTGTAGTCATCAACAAGCCGACTGGTACTCTGACTCATAGCAAAGGAGCGGCAAATGAGGAGTTTACGGTGGCAGATTTTGTTCGCCCTCGAACAACTGATGGCGTAGACACTAATCGGCCAGGTATTGTTCACCGATTGGATCGTGGTACATCCGGGATTCTAATTGCAGCCAAAAATCCAGAAGCCAAACGCTGGTTACAGAAGCAATTCTCTGAACGTAAGGTTAAAAAGACCTACATGGCGTTGGTGGAGGGGCATCTTAAACAGCCATCCGCGCGTCTTGATCTGCCGATCGAACGCAACCCCAGTAAACCACAGACTTTTCGAGTGGGGGCGAGTGGTAAACCAGCCGAAACTATCTATAGTACCGAAAAGGTTTTTAAAAGCTACACCCTGCTTAGGCTGAGCCCTCTCACAGGCCGTACCCATCAGTTACGTGTACATATGCAGTATTTAGGGCATCCAATTGTCGGGGATAGCTTATATGGCGCTAAAGATACCATAAGTACCGCAGATGAGCGACAGAGCGATACGCCAAGAGATGGGGTTGTGAGCAGATTGTTCTTGCACGCAGCCGAATTAGAACTAACACTACCATCTAGGGTGCGCCAGGTATTTAAGGCGCCTCTCCCAACGGATTTGCAAACATTTCTAAAAGAACTTAGCGAGTAATGTTCGAAGATTTGGTTATACATCCACAAACTAGGTCTGTGCTGGTGGCTTTGGCTAAAAATCCACCGCACGCTTTATTATTGACTGGCCCGATTGGTATCGGTAAGTCTACTCTAGCCAATGCTTGGGCGGCAATAGTCACTAAAAATAACATAGGGTTAGTTATAGAGATTAAACCAGATGATAAAAATACTCTAAGTATTGATGCCATTCGTAACCTGTACCAAATTACTCGCAATAAACAAGATGGCCACCAGGTTGTCTTAATAGATCATGCGGAGTTAATGGGCCATGAAGCCCAAAATGCTTTTCTGAAGTTGCTCGAGGAACCCAGAGGTGGCCTAACCTTTGTGCTTAGTAGTGTTGGCACGGAATCATTATTGCCAACAGTTATTTCTCGTTTGCAACACGTAGTAGTCCAGTTAACGACTAGCAGTGATCTGAGTGAATTGGTGAGCGCCAAACAGCCAGATTTAGCACCCAGTAATCTAGCTCAAATGTTGTTTATAGCCAACGGTCGACCCGGAGTGTTAATAGGTATGCTGAATGACGCTGTGCGGCTTCAAACGGAGCTGCAACGGATGACCCAAGCTAAACATTTGCTGACGGCCGGCCTGTATGAGCGCTACTCGGCGATTAGTCAGCTTTCTAAAGATCGCACCCAGTGTCAAGCATTACTAGAAGCCATGCTTAGGATTGCAAAGACTCAGCTTTTTAGAACAAAAACCCAGACAGAACAGACGTTGTGGATTAAAATTGCTGATAGTTTGCAAGTGGCACTCGAGCGAATAACTAGAAATGGGAATCTGCGAGCCCAGCTGCTTTATTTGTTTAGTAGTTATTAACAAGAAGCACCGCTTTCTCTCTGTTAGAAGACAGTCTTCTAGGCCTCATATTGTTTGTGATTTTGAGTAAGCCTGCTAATAGATTAAAATAAGAGTGTGTTTAGTTTATTGCTAATCGTCGCTTTTGGCATCTATGCTATTCGTGCCTTGTCGCGTCCGGTTACTGTCCCGGAGATAACTTTTACTACCCGTTTAGGTGATAGGCTAGAAAAGCTATGGAGCATCGTGCACGAAAGTATTCGTGATAAAAAATATCTTCGAGCTGAAAAAGCATTGCTAACTATATTGCGGGTAGATGAACGTAACGCTACTGCCTATAACCGTCTTGGGATTCTTTATGCTAAAGAACATGAATTTGCGAATGCTATTGAGTGCTTCGAGATCGCTCAGAGTCTAGAGCCAAGCGCTTCTAGCCTACATAATGTAGGTTTGGTTTATTTTGAGACCGCACAGTACGAGAAGGCGCGCGTGGCCTTTGAGCAAGCTATTCAGATGGAAGGCAATCTAGCTGCTCGTTATATAGCCTATGCCAAAGTTCAAGAAAAATTGGGTAATGCTAAAAAAATGATCGAAGCAGTAGAAAAAGCAGTAGAGATTGAGCCTAACCCGCAGTCACTGACGATTCTAGCTGACGCCTATGAACGTAGTGGCGAGCACCAATTAGCTGAAGATATCCGTCAAAAATTGCAGCGTATGCAAAAAGCGGCCGTACCCCAACGGCGTATTCGCCAACCCCGCCGGGTGGTTATGTAATCTTTTTGAATTAGTTGATAATCGTATTGTAATAATAGTTAAAATTGGCTAGAATTACTCTACTGGATCCAAGCACCCAGCGTATTGCCGATGTAGCTCAGTTGGTCAGAGCGGCTGTTTTGTAAACAGCGGGTCGTGGGTTCGAATCCCTCCGTCGGCTCCATGTAGATTATAAAAAAACACCAGACATCAATCTGGTGTTTTTTTGTTGTGAGAATAGGCTTAGCGTAGATGTTTTTCTAAAACTTTATGTGATTGCAATGAAGTGCGGCTGCACCTCACGCTTTCGCGGAGGTGCAGCCGTGAAGCCGCCCCTTAGTCTTCAGGGTCGAAGACCAACAGCAGGATCTTGCCTGACGCTACGAAGGGGTAACCGTTGGCGGCCGTGCCGACCACAAAGGCTACAATTTGCGCCCGAAACGTTTAGCCAGAACCACCGATAAATCAGCCAAACAGAAGTAGATTGGGTATACGAGCAGTGTGGGGTCTAGCCTGCCAACCGAAAGTGCAGCTAGCAGACCGCCAATCATGCCCAGTACCCAAATGGTATATGTTTCGGTTGCTGGGTCTTCGTAAGTTTTTGTAACGGTTAAAACAGTGCCGATTATATCTATGCCAATGGTTATGACTAGTGCTATAAATGGCTGGCTCGTAAGATACCACAAAAACAGACCGACAGCTGCTGCCACCAATGCAATAAGATCACGCCTTACTAAACCACCAACGCCAAATTTAATAGATATTATAAAGATGCCTATGGCACCAAAGCTATCGAGGCCATTAAGCCACAGTGAATTCGTAGCCCCTTCGGCCTGCTGAGAAAAAAATTGTATGGCGGTCAAAACCGACCAAATAAACCACGTAGCCCGTTCCGGCTGTGCCTTTAACTTGAGGATATCTTTGACATAAGGAATGTAGCCAATAAAGCTAATTAGCCCACCAAGTATGCCCAAAGCTTGGAGCAGCATGCTACTCGTCTTCGCCTATATGGTCACGAACGCATTCCAGAATTTTTTCGTGTAAATCTTCTGGGTGAGGCACATCTTTAAGATCAAAATTACCGACCTCAGTTAGTATGTTGATAGTGCCGTAATGCATAGTGGTTTCTAGAAAACTTTTTTGAGTATAATTCACACCATGGATACGAGCGTGAAATAGAGCATCCACCTGTCTACGAAAAAATCCCAGCTGGTGTATTTGTACTAGTCGCTCACTTGTAACAATAAATACACTAAAATACCATCTGACCCAAGAGGGTAAAAAGAATAGTCCACCCAAGAGCAAACCAATAGTCAAGCCAATGCCATAGACCTCTAAAGATGGCCATATGAGTGTCGGGAGAGTACCTAGCAAGGCAAACACACAAATCACAATCAGGCCACGGCGCATAATAACTGGGTGATGTCTAAACACTAGTTCGACTTCCTCGTCGGCATGTTGGCCAGGGAATTCTGTATGTTCGGCAGCCTGTGATAAACCAGGGCGATTCTTGTAGGTGGGCACTTTCATTTTGTGTGGCATGTGATAAAACCAATCAAGTAGCATTTGTTTAAGCTTATTGTAACATTACTCAGACTTTGTAGCTGACCCACATGCACTTATTTATCCCTCCCCGTCATACCCAGCTTGACTGGGTATCCGGTTAAAATAGAATTCATTTTTTCCTAGATTCTTGGGTCGGGGTCGGGAATGACGTAGCGCAAAAAAGTGCATGGGTCATCACACTAGCCTGGCAGCATAACCAAGACGTGTGCTACAATTTGGCCAATAGCATATGAAAGAAGTACTTCACAGCATATCAACAAAAGTGTCTGTAATGGCGGGTTCGTCGTGGGCGTTTTTAGTCGCTATCTTGGTCATAGTGGGCTGGTTGCTTAGCGGGCCTTATTACAACTATTCGGACACTTGGCTGATAGCTATATCGACCATTACAAGCGTCATAGTGTTTTTGATGGTTTTCTCTATACAAAATACCCAGAACCGGGATAGCAAGGCCATACATATTAAGCTAAACGAGCTTATTGCGGTAGATAGTAAAACCCGCAATGAGCTGATTGGCTTAGAAGATATGACGGACGAAGAATTATCAGAAATAGACGAAGAATTTAAAAGGCTGCTAACAGCAGTGGGTCCGACTCACGCCCTGCGCAAATTGCATAAACGAGTCTCCAGCGTAAAGACTCAACGGGCTATTCCAAAACGCGCATCTTAGACTTTAGGCCTGCAATCAGTAGAGTGTTTATTATCTGTTGCTTTTTAAGGAGGACTCAATATCGGCTGTAGTTATCTTTATAACACTCCCAGCCGGTACTTGGCCACTAAGCATGCGGTGGGACAGAATGTTTTCGACTGTGCGTTGTACAACTCGGCGCATTGGCCTAGCCCCTAGGCGGGGGTCATAGCCAGCTTTTACTAGAAGTTCTTTACCGGCTTCTTCTACCTCTACGCTTATTTTCTGATTAGCCAAGGTCTTGTTGACGCCAGTTATTATTAGGCCGATGACTTGTAATAGTTCATCAGGGTTTAATGGTCTAAACAGTACAATTTCGTCAAATCGGTTTAAAAACTCAGGTTTAAATTGCCCGGTGCTGATTAGCTCGTTAGTAAATTGCTCTTCGAACTGCTCCAGTTGATAGCCGGCATCTATATAGGCGCGAATACGGTCTGCGCCAGCGTTACTGGTAGTTATTATTATGGCATCGCGGAAGCTTATAGAACGATTGGCGATATCATTTAGTACGCCCTCATCTAGCATTTGTAGTAGTGTATTCAGAACGTTCGGATGGGCTTTTTCTATTTCATCCAACAATACCACGCTAAAAGGCTGTTTGCTTATCTGAGACGTCAGGCTGTTGGCGTCGGTACT
>DATMOD010000007.1:0-11699 GCA_035568355.1 Patescibacteria group bacterium | reverse complement strand
CCAACGTTGGGCTTAGGGTTAGCAAGGTCGAGCTCGGTGTGGGCGACATTCAAATCTCCGCAAAATATGACTGGTTTTTTGGACTCCAGAGATTTGCAGTGTTCTAAAAAGGCTGGGTCCCACTGCTTATCTCGTAATTCTAATCGACTAAGATCACGCTTACTGTTTGGAGTGTAGACCGTAACGACATAAAATTTTTCAAACTCGGCAGTCAATACTCTCCCCTCTCGGGCTGGATCGCCGTACTTATCGGCAACTAACTCGTATTTCTTTACTATTTCATCTTCAAAACCATTAATTATATTTAAGGGTTTAACTTTACTAAAAATTGCTGTGCCGCTATAGCCCTTTTTATCCGCTGAGTTCCAGCACTCAGTGTAATCTGGTAGATCGATTATGGCCTGGCCTTGTTGGGCTTTGGTTTCTTGCAAGCACAAAATGTCTGGCTGATGCTTGGTAACAAAGGGCATCAGCAAATCTTTGTTAACTACGGCTCTAATACCATTGACGTTCCAGGAATATAATTTCATATGTCTACGGCGTGTTCTTATCGTTGGTAGTTGTGCACAGATGCAAAATGCCCGTGACTACGTAGGTCAATATTGGTTGCCTTTAGGGCTGACTTAATTGTTTTGATATCGTTTTTTAATTCGGCAATGTCTTCCTCGATTTTTGGTATTCGGTCAACCCTCGCCTTTATCGGCACGACAGTTTCCAGAATGGTCCTGATGTCATTATATATCTTTTCAAGTAAAACGCCGTTGTAGTGTTGGTTGTCGTCTGTAAGGTTACTCATGGTAAGTATTCTACACTTTTTTACCCTCATCTGCTACACTGTCGGGAATGAAACAACTAGCTTACTCTCGCATCCTATTAAAACTGTCAGGCGAACAGTTAGCTGGTGATTATGATGGTGGTCTTGACCCCAAACTCATTGTTTGGATTGCTAATGAAATTAAAGCTGCTGTGAGCGCTGGGGCTGAAGTTGTGGTTATGGTTGGTGGCGGCAATTATATTCGTGGAGCACAGATCGCTGGACATGGCATCACTAGGGTGACCGGTGATTTTATGGGTATGCTAGGCACCATGATAAATGGCCTAGCTGTTGCCGATGTTTTTAATAGTTCTGGCCTAGAGTCTAGAGTGCTAACGAGTGTTCAAGTTGATCAAATGGCAGACTATTTTACCCAGCGCCGGGCTTTTAATCATCTTAAGAAAGGCCGAGTAGTTATTATTGCTGGCGGTACAGGTCGGCCATATCTCACAACAGATACGGCAGCTGTTAACCTGGCGCTAGAGCTGGATTGCCAAGGGGTGTTTAAAGTTACTAAAGTCGATGGTGTTTATGATAAAGATCCAGCTAAACACAAGGACACTAAACACCTGGCGCATATAAGTTTTCAGCAGGCTCTTGAAGATCCAAATATCAAGGTCATGGATAAAGCCGCAATTGGCCTAGCTATGGAGCACGCTATGCCGGTAGTGGTTTTTGATTTGCATAGAGAAGATAATATTCGCCGGGCAGTACTTGGTGAGTCTATCGGCACGATTATCAGCTGACACACGCTCCCCGCTTGGCACATTACTGCGTTACCAGCTTACGGTACTCCCTCGCCGTACTCAAGTACGTCTCAGTACGTTCCGCACTGTCGCCTTGTACTGCACCCAAGCGGGGAGCGTGCGTCCGATATGGTAGTCTCTGCTCTATGATCGTTTATTCCAGGGTGACCCCTTGGAAATTAGGATTGCTTCAAGAAACGCCTGTTGTCTCGCTCGGTATCGCGTTGTTTTATAACCTCGCGTTTATCGTATTGTTTTTTGCCCTTGGCTGTAGCTATATCGACTTTAATATAGCGAGTCTTGGTTGTCATGCTGAGTGGGATGATGGTTAGGCTTTGGTCTTTAGCATCGATTAATTTGGCTAGCTCCCGGCTCTTTACCAATAGTTTGCGCGGGCTAGTGTCGATAACAGTTTCGAGTTTACCAGGTTGTGGTGGTAACGAGAAAGACGCATTGGTTAACCACAGCTCCCCATTCCTAATAGTAGCAAATGAGCCCCTCAGGCTTACTCGCCCATCTCTAACGGCTCTAACCTCTGCCCCCGTCAGCACGATACCGGCCTGCATATGCTCATGCAACTCATAATCAAACCGTGCTCGACGGTTGAGGATTAGGTGGTTCTTTGGGGCAGGTTTTTTAGACATGTTATCTATATTGTAACGCATAATATCCAGAGGTCACGAGTTTGTAAAACACATAGAATTAGGTTATTGTATGCATGTCTAGGAATGCACCTAGTTCGTCATGCTTTCTAGGCACTAGTCGGATGAGGTCACCCTCTTGAGCGCATACACGCGTTCGGGGGTGGCCTTTTCCATGTTAAAATGGGAACAATGAAATTATTATTTGTCAGCGAAGTCTATACTCCTTGGCAGGGGGGGTCAATTGTAGCGATTCGCCAGCTTATGCGTCAATTAGCGCGAGATGGCCACGTGGTTTCGATTATAACCCCAGAAGTGCGTACCGCCTGGCGGCTGTGGGGCACGCGTAAAGAGCTTGATACTGAATGCGGGGTTGATGTTTATCGTGTGCCGTCCCTTCCCTACCCTGTTAACAAAATGGCATCAATGTCGACTCCAGCTTATGGTAGTGTCCGTCGCATTTTGCGTGATCAACGGCCGGATTGCATACATATACACACGCCGATTGGTGCTGCTGGTAATATAGTGATGTTTTATGCGCGCCGCATGAAAATCCCAGTAGTCATAACCAATCACATTATGCCTGAAAACTTCGTGCATAACTCTCCACTACCAGGCTGGCTGAACAAAATAGCAGCCGACCTAATTTATTGGGATACGCTAAGGCTTTGCAATAGAGCGCAGTTTGTAACAGCGCCTAGTAAGACTGCCTTAAAATTATTAATAGATCATGGTCTTAAAGTTAAAAATGAGACCGTTACTAACGGTCTAGACACAGACTACTTTAAACCGGGCCAGCCGAGCGCTGACGATATTGCTGAGCTTGGACTATCAGACAAAGGCCAAAATATTCTATATATCGGTAGATTGGATGGCGAAAAGAAGGTTGATTTACTAATCCGGGCTATGCCATTATTAAAAAAACGTTTGCCAACTGCTCAACTAATTATTGCTGGGAGAGGCTTGTTAGATGGAACGCTTCGAGACTTGGCTAAAGAACTTGGGGTTTCGGACAGTGTGCGTTTCTTGGGTCAGATTAGCGAGGACCAGAAGTTGGCTTTATTGCAATCGGCAGATGTCTTTGCTGTAGCTTCTCCCTCTGAATTGCAGTGCATAGCTGGGCTTGAGGCTCTAAGCTGCGGATTGCCGATCGTGGTTGCCAATAAAGCTGCACTTGTAGAGCTGGTTGATGGTGGTAATAATGGTCGGCTTTTTAACTATCCAGATGAGCAAGATCTGGCAGATAAACTGTATGAGTTCTTAGGCGATTCTAAAGCCCTTAAACTCTGTAGCAAGCAAGGTCGGGATTGGGCGCTACAGAATCATAAACTTAGCAGAATGCTTGAACTTTACCTAGGTGTTTATAACCAAGCGATGAGGCTTCTGCTATAATACTGCCATGCGAATTGTAATTGCCTCTGACCTGCATTGGCCGACTATCAACGGAGTGGCTACATTCTGCCGCAACATTGCATATGGTCTAGCTGAACGTGGGCACGAAGTTATTGTTATAGCGCCGTCTCAAACTGGCAAAAGTTATAGAGAGCATGATCGCAATCATTGGATATACAGGACTACATCAGTACAATTGCCCATCTTTCAAAATCTGCGCATATCACTTCACCCTAATGCTCAGGTTTTGCGAATCATGGAGCGATTTAATCCAGATGTCGTGCATATACAGACCCCTCTTTTTATTGGACGAGCAGCCTTAGCTGCGGCTAAAAAATTAGATACTACAATTGTGGCAACCAGCCATGGTCTGCCAGCCAATCTAGTCGATAATCTAAAGCTACTTGTTCCTTTTGCTCGCCCGATCGATTACATACTCAAAGAGTATGGCAGTCGATTCTATGGTAATGCTGATTATATAACTTTGCCTACTCAAGCAGCCATAGACATGCTTGATAATGGCGACGTTAAGGCGCCTGTGACGGCTGTTTCTAATGGTATTGATCTGCGTCGCTTTAAGCCAGGTAAAGCGACCGAAGCTTTTAGCCGTAACTTAGGGGTTCCAGCAGACCGACCAATAGTGCTTTATGTTGGCAGACTTGATTCAGAGAAGCATCTTTTTGTGTTGGTTAAAGCCATGGTGCATGTGCTCGAACACACTAAAGCTCACCTGCTAATAGTTGGTCACGGCAATGACAGTGAGAACCTAAAAACATTAGTCGAGAAACTAGGTATTGCCCAGCACGTAACTTTTACTGGCAAAGTTAGCGACGAAGATTTACCGCTTTTTTACCACCTAGGATCTGTATTTGTTATGCCTTCTCCGGCAGAGCTGCAAAGCCTGACTACCCTAGAGGCAATGGCCAGTGGGTTGCCGATCGTTGCCGTCAGAGATGGCGTACTCTCTGAGCTTTGCCAGGATGGCCGTAACGGGAAAACCTATCTGTTAGATGACGACAAAGATATGGCAGCTAATATTCTAGATATTATCAATGACGATGCCACAAGATCAGCGATGTCTAAAGAAAGTCTAGAAATCGCTAAAACTCATGATCTAATAAATGTTTTGACTAAGTTCGAAGCTTTATATCAAGATGCAATCAAGCTTCATCAAGAAAAGTCTCGATAGCCGTAGCAATTGTCGCCGGAGCTTCGAGGTGTGCTAGATGGCCGGATTGTTCAATAATAACTAATTTTTTATTTTTCAAACGTGCCGCCAGCCGTTTTTGTGCTGGCAGTCGCGTCAGGTTGTCTAATCGGCCGGTTATTATAAGAGTACGACTTTTGATACTATCTACATAATTCATAACTGCGCCGGTTATAGATGCTTCGAATGCTTCTCTGACTACGGATATAGTATGGTGGTGACCAACATTATTTAAACTAAATACATAAGTTTCTCTACGAGCTTGTCTGTCAGGCGTTTTTATCAAAGTGAAGCAGGATATTAATGCGAACAATCTATTCGAGAGCAAGAACTGGCCTATCCGATTAGGTAGACTGCAAACGAGTCCATAATATAAACGAGTCATATCCAATAAAATACCAGACGAAGCTTTGATTTGAGGTAAGGTAACAGGGCTTATTAGAATAAGTTCAGTTATACTTGTGGGTCGCTCAGCGGCTATTTTGGAGGCAATTATAGTACCAAATGAGTGGCCTAGTAAGACTGTCTGTTTTAATTTTAATACTTCTAGGAGCTTTAAAATACAAGAAGCATACCCATCTATATCGTGGCGTACTTTTGACATGCTGGTTGATTCGCCGAATCCAGGCAAATCTGGCACAATAATGCGATATTTGGGCAGCAATCGTATTATATACATCAGTCCAAAGTGACTGCCTCGAAAGCCATGAATCATAAAGACAGTTCTAGTTTGATGTGGGTTATAGATCCAATAATGCAAATGACTGCCGTTTATAATCACTACATGTCTTGTTGCCTTGTTAGTCATGGTGTGGGGCAATCTGTTCAAAATCCGTGTCTCAATGCCAGGGTGCTATTCTTGTCGGTTGCGGAATGAGTATTGATTATTATATCCGAAAGTATAATTTTGTTTGATAACTTTGATTCAAGAGTACCATAATTTAATAGCTAGCGCACTAAACGGTTGGAGCAATCGTGGTTATCCCTAACGTGACTAACACCAACCGAAAAGCAGATTTCACAAATTGTGCATAACCAATACACTGACTTCCAGCCTGTAACTTTGCTAGAGAGCACTGCTTGTATGAGTGCTACTATCTAGCAGAAATGTCGACATACAAGCTGGGCGGTGTAATTTGGATAACACTAGCGCTATTTTTATAGGAGCGTGCCGAAGGGCAGTTATGCCGATAATACAATCACGACAACCACGAGCACCCTCGTGTGATGTCGTGATTGCTTCAGCCCCGACATAATAACTAGATTACCTGATTATGGGTTAAAAAGAAACCTATTATGCTTAGATTTACTTTTCTTTTTTGCCAGCGCTAATAGCAATTTTCTTTGGTTTGGGTAACTCTTTAAATGGCACAGTGACTTTGAGCACGCCATCGCTAAAGTGAGCCTTGATGTTATCTTCGTCAGCTTGTTTTGGTAGGGCAATACGCCTGTAAAAACTCTGCGAACTCTCGCGTACTAAGTAGTTTCGCTTTTTCTTGGCTTCTTCTTTCTCAAAATGCTCGGCTTTAATTTCGAGTGTTTTTTCGTGAACATCAATGCTAACTTCTTTTTCTGTAAAATTCGGCAGGTGCACTTCTACTAAGAGTTGTTTGTCATCCTCGGTAAAAATATCAGTCACTGGCGCTAGCTGCATACTTGGCTGCGACGATGCTATTACGCTGGGCCAATTATCAACTTGATTACGCAAAGCATCAAGCTCGGCGAAAGGGTCCCAATTTACTAATGCCATAGTTACTCCTTTTAGTTAAATATTACTTTGACTCAGGAGTGGTATATACCACCAAGTTCATTATATTATAGAAAGCAAATGAGCGAAGATCGTTAAAAGCTAAGCTTTATCGCTTACTTTGGCTGCAGCCGCGAGCGCGTCGTCTATCTTCGGGCGATCAAAGCCAATAACCACTGTTTTATCTATCGTTATGATGGGAGTGACGGCTTGGCCGACTTCTTGGACTACGAACTTTAGAGCTTCTTGATCGACTGTGATGTCTTTGTCGGTATATTCGAGCCCTTTGCTCTTAAAATACTCCATGGCCTGATGACAAAAAGCGCAGGTTGGCGTAGTGTAGATTGTGATAGTAGGTTGTTGCATATTGATCCTAACTTATATAACTTAAGGATAGCAATTATATAAACGTGACGCAATTACTACTTTTTGCACAGCGTAATTTCCATATCAGGAATGACAGGAGAGCACATGCTAGGATCGCTGAATAAAACTGTACTATCTGTAATCTTGGGTTTTTTGATAGGTATTGTGGTTTTTATAGGTGTGAGATTTGTATGGCTTCCCAATAACGAAGTGCATTATCATGCCAACTTTGCAGTCTTTATAAATGGCAAACGTGAGCCATTTTCTGGCACTCAGTACTATCAAGAAGTGGCTATGTGCGGCCAGACTACTTCTCCGCAAAGCCTAATACATATGCATGATAATAATAATCATGTAGTTCATGTTCACGCCAACACTCAAACATGGGGTCAATTTTTTAATAATCTCGGTTGGGTATTGGGTGATACGCTATTGTCTGACGGCACTAATGTTTATCAAGATGGTGCTAATGGCAAGCTTAGTTTTATACTAAATGGTAAAGCTACGCGTTCAATTGCTAACGAGATTATTCAAGACAAAGATCGTTTGCTTATTAGCTTTGGCGTTCAAGATTCCACTACTCTGCAAAAACAATCCGACCAAGTTGAATCTGATGCAGCCCATTTTGATGTAGCTAAAGACCCATCGACTTGCTCAGGTCCAGAGAAAAATGATTGGCTGGCTCGTCTTAATCGGGCAATTTGGTAGTGTCAAATATAGCTATAACAATAAAACCCATTATAAGAGGCACTACCCTTTAGATTGGTATTGCCATCAGATCTGTTAAATGCTATAATCACCCCAAGAGATGGCTATAATCACACAAACATTATTTGCTGCAGAGACTATTCCTTTGGCTGCCCAGCCCATTAACCAAATCGGACCTTTTGTTTTGACTAATTCTATGTTCTTTGGAGCTATAACGGCTGTGTTTGTTGTGCTGTTGTTTACTTTGGCCATGCACCGATCGTCTTTATGGCCACGTTCCAAGTTTGCCTTTGCCATCGAGAGCTTAACAGAATTCATCCTAAATATCGCTGAAGAAAACTTTGGTAGCCGTAAAGTAGCTATTAAACATCTACCGCTTTTGTTGACACTGTTCACTTTTATATTTGTCAGTAACATATCTGGCTTATTGCCTGGAGTGGATAGTATCGTGGTGCATACTCCAAACGGTACAGTCTCGTTGTTTAGGGCTTTTACAACTGATCTTAACGGTACGCTATCTCTTGGCCTACTGACTATTTGCTTGGTCCAATTCTACGCGCTGAGCGAACTAGGATTTCTGGGTCACTTTAAGCATTATTTTACGGCTAAGCCTTGGAACCCAATGAATCTCTTTATTGGCCTGATAGAAGTCATGGGAGAATTCATACGTATTATGACTTTGTCTATGCGGTTGTTTGGCGTTATATATGCCGGTGAAGTTTTGTTGACTGTAGTAGGCTCGTTAGCTGGCAACTTTGGTTGGGCAGCAACTATACCGATTTACTTTATGGAGATCTTCTTTAGTGCTATTCAGGCGTACATTTTTGTGATGTTGACTACTGTCTATCTGTCGATTGCTATCCGCCATGAAGATGCCGAAGGCCACGATATTGATCATCCCTCCGTTCCCGAACCTGTAAAGGTGGCCGAGGGATGAAATGCAGGTAAGCTAGGGCGAGAACTGTAAAATTCAAATAGTGTGATAAGTTATAGATAATAAGAAAGGTAAGAATTATGTCACAAGTAGACCCAAGTTTAATTAAGGGAATCACCATCGCAGTTGGAGCCATTGGCCCAGCTATTGGCGTAGGTTTAATTGGCGCATCAGCTGTGCAATCAATCGGTCGTAACCCAGAAGTGCAAGGTAAAGTATTGTCTGCTGCCTTTGTGATGGCTGGTTTAGTAGACGCCGTATTGGCATTCGTGCTCTTGATCGTATTTACCACAAGCTAGAAGATATCAATAGAACTTTAAGGATTTTCCGAGTATATGCACCCACTTACAATAATGGCTCAAACTACTGAAGCACCTGGCGGAATTGCTGCTTTAGGTTTAAATCTAAAATACTTTCTGTTCCAGCTAGTATCGTTTGTGATTGTATTGCTAGTTCTTCGCAAATGGGTTTTCCCTAAATTGGTGCAAACTTTAGAAGATCGCCGCAAGGTGGTTGAACAAAGTCTTGAACGAGCCAAAGCTACTGAAGAAGCGATGCGTGACGCTAAAAAAGAGATTACTGCCCTATTGCATGAAGCTCGAAGTGAGGCTAAGGCTATGGTAGAAATCTCTCGCAAAGAAGCGATCGCTTTTATGAACGAGGCCGAAGAGAAAGCCAATAAAAAGGCTCAGTACATTCTTAAAGAAGCTAAAACTCAGGTAGATGCCGATTATCTGGCCGCAGCAAACAAGCTCAAGCAAGAAACGGCACAACTGGTTGCTGCCGCTACCGAACAGATCATAAAGCAGAAAGTTGATGTCAGCAAAGATGCCGAGCTTATTAAAACTGCTTTAGGCCAGGTCACGGAGGGGAAGCACTAGCATGAAGAAGTCATCTCGTCGCGCGCTAGCTAGAACTATTCTGCGATTGCTGCAAGATCAACCAACTAGACGTTCGCAGATATTGCGATCAGTTGGAGCTTATCTTATTAACAGCAAGCAAACGCGTCAGTCTCATTTATTAATTGGTGATATCGCCAGGGCTTTAGAGCCAAAAGGTTATTTATACACTGAAGTCAGTTCGGCCTATGCTTTGGATGATGCGTCCAGGGGAAACCTTAGCGCTTTTCTAAAGAATCAAACAGGCGCGTCTACTGTAGAACTTGATGAACGAGTTGACCCTACCCTGCTATCCGGTGTAATTATCCGCACGCCTGATAAGGAATTAGACACTTCAGCCAAACGAAAACTAAGGCGCCTAGCTAGCTTAAGCTCAAGAGGAGACAGTTAATGAGTATAGAAATTAAACAACTAAGTCACGAAATCCAGGCGGCTATTGAGGACCTTAAAACCGAACAAGGCCTAGAGCAAGTCGGTATTGTGACTCGTATTGGTGACGGTGTAGCCTGGGTCTATGGTTTAACTGGGTGTGGTTTTAGTGAGATTATCGAGATCGAAGCCTCAGATGGCAGTAAGGTGAAAGCCTTTGCGCTTAACCTTATGGAAGACGAAATCGGTGCAGTGCTACTCGGTGAAGATAACCTAGTAAGTGCCGGTGCAAAAGTCCGACTTAGCGGTAAAGTATTAGAAGTGCCAATTGGCCCAGAACTACTTGGTCGGGTTGTAGATCCGCTTGGTCAGCCAATAGATGGCGCTGGTCCAATAGCAACCAAAGCTACTGGTGCCGTAGAACGCCAAGCACCTGGTGTTATTGATCGTAAAGGTGTACACGAACCATTGATGACTGGCATTATGGCTATAGACGCTATTGTGCCGATAGGTCGTGGACAGCGTGAACTGATTATCGGCGATCGCCAAACCGGTAAAACAGCTATTGCTATCGACACTATCATCAACCAGACTCGCCAAAAAACCGGCGTCATCAGCGTGTACGTTGCGATTGGTCAAAAGCTTAGTAAGGTTGCAAGATTAGTAGAGCGGCTCAAACAAGAAGGTGCTATGGAGAACTCAATCGTTGTGGCTACCAGCCCAGCTGATCCAGCCTCTTTGCTGTACATGGCGCCTTATGCTGCTACCGCTATGGCTGAGTATTTTAGAGACAACAAGCAGCACGCTTTAATTATTTATGATGATCTAACTAAGCACGCCGTGGCTTATCGCCAGATGTCACTTCTTCTTCGTCGTCCGCCAGGTCGCGAAGCTTATCCTGGTGATGTTTTTTATCTACACTCTCGCCTATTGGAGCGATCAGCTAAGTTGTCTGCTGACCAAGGCTCAGGCTCGTTAACTGCTTTGCCAATTATTGAGACTCAGGCTGGCGAAGTTAGCGCTTACATCCCTACCAATGTGATCTCGATTACCGATGGCCAGATTTTTCTTGAAAGTAGCTTATTTTATCAAGGTATTCGTCCGGCAATTTCGGTTGGTCTCTCAGTATCGCGAGTTGGTGGAGCAGCCCAGACTAAGGCTATTAAGAGCGTTGGCAGTAGCCTGCGTTTAGACTTAGCACAGTTCCGTGAACTAGCAGCATTTGCTCAGTTTAGTACAGATTTGGATGCTGAAACTAAAAGCCGGATTAATCGTGGCCAGCGATTGACCGAACTCTTAAAACAGCCACAATACGCACCGCTTAGTGTCTGGCAGCAAGTGGTGTCGCTAATGGCGGCAACTGGTGGTGCTTTTGATGAAGTACCAATCGACAAAATTGCTGATGCTGAGTTAGCCCTACTCACTAAGATTGGGAGTGATCACAAAAAGCTTGCTGATGAGCTTAACAAAGGCGATAAACCTAGTGATGAAACCAAGAAAGCTGTTATGGATATGGCCAAAGCCATCGCGAAAGGTTTAAGTCCACGGGTCTAGAATATTATGGCGAGCACTCAACAGATTAAATCCAGAATTAAGTCAATCAAAAACACCAAGCAGATTACAAAAGCTATGGAGTTGGTGGCTGCTTCTAGGATGCGCAAGGCTCAAGAAGTCGTCGGGCGCTCTCGTCTGTTTGCCCATGCTGCGCAGGAGCTTTTGACTCGACTCAGCCAATTAGTGAATGTTAACCAATATGATTTGTACAGGGTTCGCCCTATTAAGTCTCGCTTGTTGATTGTTATTACCAGTGATCGTGGACTGGCTGGCGCCTACAACAGCAATCTTTTGCGCAGTTATATAAGTGAACTCAAAAAAG
>DATMOD010000006.1:0-22531 GCA_035568355.1 Patescibacteria group bacterium | reverse complement strand
CAAGCCTGCTTCAGTGTCAGCAATTGGGCATCTTTTTGTGACTTTTCCAGCATAACTTAACTATACACTACTTAACAGTGCCGACGGCATCAAAAATGGCCCAACGCAGTGATTCGGCAGTGAAAGAATCACACAAAAATAGGAATGGATTTACTACCCCGTTTTTTGCGAAAGCAGTGATAAAGCAGTGATAGACTTCATTTCAATTGCAGTGAGGATACAGTGAAGAATTGTCCAAATGGGTCGCTCATACCGTTTGCGGTAAAATGCAGATATGCAGCGTATACCTAACGACCCAATTTTTACAGAAGACGAGTACGAAAATAAACTGCTACTCCACAAGCCAAAGTTCCAGAAAGGCGTACAGAGGCTCCGCGAAAAGTGGAGTGTGCCTGAGTCGGGTTTTCTTAGTGAAGAAGCCTACAAGGAGTGGCGGCTTAAGCACCTGAAGGATAGACATGAGGAGTATAAGCATGACGTCATCTTACTCATGCGGAGCCTCGATCTTACGGATCGTTGGCATTCAGGGGTCAGCCAGTATATACAAACGAACGCGCCCAATACATTAAGGGTACGACCTAACCTGCCCGTTAAAGTCGACTACGATAATGAAGGTGAACATAGGCAAGTCCACTCGATCTGGCTGCAAGTTGATAAGGATACCACGCAGCGCGAGATAGTTGAGGCGTTTAAAGCTGCGCAAGAGATATTTGGCGAGTCTAAGGATAAGAAGCAGAAGCCCAAACCAGAAAACCTGGATCGTGATCTTACCGTACTAGAGCATCATCAGGATGGCAAAAAGAAAAACCAGGCTGGTCCTCGTAAAAATGGAAACCCTAAATATGCTCTCTCAAATCATGTGACATGCGTACCGTGCTTGGGTAGGCCTAAATGTAGGTTTGTAGGTTTTGATAACACCAACGGCAAAAGCAATAGAATTTACGAGAAGTATCGTTGCCGAAGCTGCGGCCGCTGGCTAACTCGTCGAGACTTGCACAATCAGGTTGAGAAGTATTTCAAACAAAGGCAGATCACAGTAAAAGGTATTGAGGCTCTCATCAAGGCCTTAAACGTAGTCTGGGATCAAAAAGAGGGACAGGCCGAACAAGAAGCTCGGCGCATTAAGCATAAAATCGAGAGTATAAATGGGATGATTGCTAATCAGGTCGAGGCCGCCACCGATCCCAGCAACATCGAGATAAAACAGAACATACTCGACTCAATCGCTAAAAAGAAGGATGAGATAGGCAACTTAGAGGACGAGCTCTCAAAGCTCAAGAGCACTGCGGACACGGATAAAGAACGTTTCATGCGGTTTGCTTTGAACTTCGTCAACAATATGGGAAGCGAATTCCTAACGATAGCACCTGAGCATCGACTTCGGTGTAAACAATTACTATTTCCAGCCGGTTTTTACCTGGATGCAGATAACAGAGTTTACACTCCCGAAATTAGCCCGATTTACGGGTTAGCGACAAAGAAAAAGGACGCCGAAGCGTCCATAAATTCCCATTTGGTGCGGGTCGGGGGACTCTAACCCCCGGCCTCTTCCTTGGCAAGGAAGCGCTCTAACAACTGAGCTAGACCCGCATGTAACTGACTTCGATGATTATACAGTTTTGCACTGCGGTATTCAAGCTTAAGACTGAGGTGGCTGCTACTTAATGCGATATGGCTATAGTTCGCAGCTAACCGTTTAAGCTTAGTTCTATTTTTTGTCGTCTAACTCACGCTCCACTGCAATGGTGCATTCGGTTAAAAGGGCTGCTATAGCACCGACGGCTGCAAGCGCAGGCAAAAGAACCGCCCCGACCACACCAATTGTCAGCGGGATCTCTAGAATGGTCTTGCCTTCTTTATTCTTGATTGTGATTCGGCGTACATTGCCCTCATTAATGAGCTGCTTAACTTTTTTGAGCAGCTCCTCGCCGTTAACTTTAAATTCTTCTTTACGATGTTCGGTCATAGTTTTACCTCTAATTAACACACCCCAAATTTATAGGTGTCAATATTATTGTACTACCACACCAAGCGATAACACCAACGGCAACACAGAACCCCCTCCGCTAGAAGACAGTCCTCTAGAATCCAAGAGGCCCTAACTTGACGCAAGCTGAGGATATCCTTACAATCCAACCATAAGCATTAATAATTAGGAAAAGTTTTATGGCCGCAAAGAAAAGTAGTCGTCGGCAAAGTAGTGCCTCAACTAAAAATCAAAGCACGACTACTCAATCAGTGCGGCTCTTCGTATCTAGACGTAGCAGCCTGCTAGTGAGCATCAGTGTAGGGATTGCGCTGATGTTGGCTGGGCTGCATTTGTTCTCTTCGTACGCGGCGACCAATAATAGCAATGATCGTGCGCACGCAGTTAAAGCCGGTGGCCCAGGCGAACTCGGTGGGTTTTTTGTAGTGCAATGTTTATACGATCATGCCTCCCAAGACGACCCAATCGTTTTTCCGGGTCAGGCTACACATGTTCCAACCCACCTTCATGATTTCTTCGGAGCGAAAGGTATAAACTTCAATTCAACGCCCCAAAGCCTCCTTAACAGCTCAACAACGTGCAAGAATAAGGCTGATACCGGTGGCTACTGGACACCAGCGTCGATGATGGGCGGGACTACGATTACCTCGAAATACCAGAATGAGTACTGGTTCGACGGAGGGTTTAGCAAGATGGAAACG
This sequence comes from Patescibacteria group bacterium, assembly GCA_035568355.1. Lineage (GTDB taxonomy): Bacteria > Patescibacteriota > Saccharimonadia > Saccharimonadales > EFPC-124 > DATMOD01. The sequence continues at coordinate 19,843 of DATMOD010000006.1, read as the reverse complement.
ATTCCGCAGGGGATGGAAATAGTAGCCGGCAACCCTCACGCAGTGGGGCCACAGCCTATCAATCAGGTCTTTTACTACTGTGGCACTGGTTCGCCTCACCGCGATAAGCCTTATACCTGCCAGCATGGGATAGGCAGCGGCAAGATAATTATGGTCATCGTTTTCCCTCAGTGCTGGAATGGGCTGCAAGCTTCTCATAATAATATATCGAATATGGCCTATCCAACTTCGCCCGGACATTGTCCTGCTGGTTTCGACCATGTCCTCCCGCGCCTTGAAGAACATGTACACGTAGGTCTTGCCACTCCAGATAACTCAAATCATAACTTTGCCTTTTCACTATCCAGTGGTGCGTACTATACATTGCATGGTGATTTCATAAACTCCTGGCAGCCGAAGGAACTCCAAAAATTTATAACTAACTGCATGAACGTTCATAAAAATTGCGGTTCCACGCCGAGGCCTAACCAATCATCTAAATCTAGCAGTTCAATTAACCCAGCTGACACGTCAACGGCGGGTGATCCAGTCGACACATCAAAAACAAGTGAGTCAGAAAATAATTAGGTTACCGGCAGGAGCCGATCGTTCAAAAATAGAGAATACATGTGGTTGCGCTGACTCAAGAGCTTGAAGTTTTATAAGACAATATTCAACAACCGCCCAGGTACATACACTATTCGTTTTGGTTTTTGGTCGGCCATCAACTCTTGTATGCGCTCATGTTCAAATGCGGCGGCTTGTACTGCATCTTGCGAACTATCTGACGGTAATTCTAAGGTAGCTCGCAGTTTACCATTGATCTGGACAACAATCTTTGCCGTCTTCTCTGCCAAAAATTTATCATCCCAAGTCGGCCAGTGATCTTTATGCACAGAATCTTTATGACCAAGCTGATGCCAAAGTTCTTCGCACATGTGTGGCGCAAAGGGTGCCAGCAATTGTGCAAGACTTTCTAGAGAAGTACGCCAAGCCTTACCAGACATGGTTGCGGTTTTGAACTTGTATAGGTCATTCACCATCTCCATCATCGCGGCGATGGCTGTATTAAACTTAACATTCTCTATATCGCTAGTTACTTTTTTGATGGTTTTGTGGGTCACCTGCAATATGGCATTCTCTGTCGCGGGCTCCAGGGCTTCCTGGCTTGTACCTACTGCTTTCCCGTCATCCCCGGCTACGATCGGGGATCCAGTAGCCTCTATATGGGCCTGAGCTAAATCCCAAAACCGGCGCAAGAACCTATAGCATCCTGGCACACCTTGAGTGTTCCATGGTGCTTCCATATCATACGGCGCAATAAACATTTCGTATACTCTTAAGGCGTCAGCACCGTAGCCACTATCTATGACTTCTAGTGGATCCACTACGTTACCCTTACTTTTGCTCATTTTGGTACCGTCGGTAGCTAAAATGTAGGCATTATAGACCAAACGTTTAACTGGTTCCGGAGTGCCCACTAGCCCAAGTTTGTAGAAGAACCTCATCCAAAAACGTGCGTAGAGCAAGTGAGACACGGCATGGTCGGCACCGTTATAGAAATCAATCGGCATCCAGTTTTTGATGATTGCAGGATCCCAAGCTTGCTTGTCATTATGCGGGTCAAGATAACGCATAAAGTACCAGCTACTACAGGCGTAGCCATCCATAGTATCGGTTTCGCGCTTGGCTGGGCCACCACATTTAGGGCAAGTCGTATTCACCCATTCTTTAACGTCGGCTAACACACTTGTACCTTCGCCTGTCGGCTGGTAACTTTTAACTTCTGGCAGAATAACTGGTAGTTCGGATTCTGGGACTGCTACAGCACCATCTTTGGCGCAATGAATGATGGGAATCGGCGCACCCCAATAGCGTTGGCGACTGATAAGCCAGTCGTGGATTTTGTAGTTAACTTTTTCTTGGGCTACACCTTTTTTAGCTAGATCCGCCACAATCTTTTCACGCGCCTCACTCGAATCTAAACCATTGTACGATCCAGAATTTATAAGACTGCCCTCACCTACATGGATAGTTTTATTAAAAGCAAATTCGCTGATTGCTCGGTTAATAGGAGAATTCTGATTGGCGATAATTTCTTCTTGTGTAAGCCATCGAACTTTATAGCTATTTTTTTCGTAGTCATCGCTGCCAATTTCTGAATTCTGGGTCATAGAGTTTACGTGCAGAATAACGATACTTTTAACCGCTCGCTTAACAGCACCGGCTTCGTTCATGTAATAAGCTGACAGCACGGGTGTTAGAACTTTCTCAACCGAAACATCTGCGTAGCCAGTCTCCTCGGCAAACTCGCGAACTGCAGCTTGCTCTACAGTTTCATCTTTGCTCATACCTCCGCCCGGCCAATCGTAACCAATATCTTTTCTGAAAGATTCATACCAGTCAAGAACACAGTATTTTTTGGTTTTAGGATCATAGCCGATAGCGTTGGCCGTTGGCCGATCGATAGCATTACTGTAATTGTCAATCTCGTCCCAAAAAAAGATAGGAGTGACAACCGGCACAATGCCCAGTTCAAACTTCTTGGCAAAGTCATGATCTCGTTCATCATGAGCAGGCACAGCCATTATAGCGCCAGTGCCGTAGCCCATTAACACGTAATCTGCGATCCAAATTGGGATTTTTTGGTCATTAGCTGGATTGATGGCGTAGCTACCAGTAAACACACCGGTTTTTTCACGACCGGTATCCATACGATCAATATCAGATTTGGCTTCTGCTTCGACCACATACTTTTTAACTTCTTTACTCTGCTCATTTTTGGTCAGTTTTTGGACCAGCGGATGCTCTGGTGCCAAAACTAAAAATGTTGCCCCAAAGATAGTGTCAGGCCGAGTTGTAAAAACCGTGATCTTTGAAGTGTTATCCGCCAAAGTAAACGCTACCTCGGCGCCCTTAGACCGACCAATCCAATTCTTTTGCATGGTTTTGATAGAATTCGGCCAGTCTAGATCATCAGTCGCCTCTAATAACTCATCGGCGTAATCGGTAATTTTGAAGAACCACTGCTTGAGCGATTTTTTGGTCACCAACGGATCATTCGGCCCATCATGCCGCCAACATTTGCCGTTTATAACTTGCTCGTTAGCCAAGACGGTCTTATCTAGGCTGCACCACCATTGCGATGATTCTTTTTGATAAGCTAGGCCGTGCTCAAACAGTTTAGTGAATACCCACTGGGTCCATCTGTAATATTCTGGGTTGGAGGTGTTGATCTCTTTATCCCAGTCGTGGCTCATACCAATCCGGCTGAGCTGCTCCCTAAAACGATCTGTGGCCTTGGCGATTGTTTCTTTTGGCGATATGCCAGTCTTGATTGCATAATTCTCGGCTGGCAAACCAAAGGCATCCCAACCAATCGGATTATAGGCATTAAAACCCTGCTGGCGCTTAGCTCGAACCGTTACGTCGGCTAGCGTATAAGTTCTAACATGACCAGTATGCAAACCAGTGCCACTTGGGTACGGCAGCATAGCAAAGCCATAAAATTTTGGTTTAGTTGTGTCTTTTAAGTCAACACTATAGGTAGAGTCTGTCTGCCAGTTTTTTTGCCATTTGGTTTCTATGTCTTTAGGATTGTAACGCTGCATATTATGCTCCAGTTAAGGGTTAGGGTCTAATATCTTTATTGTCTTACAATATATCCCCTAAGGGAGCTTTTCGCCAGGGCTTTTAATCTTTTCGAACAGATTACGCTTGATGGCTAGCCAATGTGGATCCTGACGCACCAGTTGACCTTCTTCTTCGGTTGAGTGTAGCAACACCTTTAAAGCCTCTTCTGTAAAGACGCCATTCTGAGAGCCTTTGACTAGTACTACTGCTCCTGCCTGCAGCACAGAGTGTACAAATGCGCCAGCATCGTATGGGCTTCTAAAACTCCGGACTTGGCAACCACGACCGGCTGCCGCTGGTGCCAAATAACTTTGGGCTTCGAGCCCAACTGTTACAACCCAGTCTAAAAGGCTGGGATCACATTCGGCGCCAACTGTTTTATGAGCTTCCTCAGAGAAAGTGCCTAACTCATTCATAGAACCAAGGATCACGATCTTTTGTTTAGCCGACAAGCCATAAAGCGTCTGAAGTGCTGCGATTGCCGATATCGGGCTAGAATTATACGTATCGTCAATCAAGAAACTATCTAGTAGACCTCGCATTAGGCGCATGCGCCCAGCCACCGGCTTTATTTTGCCCAAACCTGCCGCTACTTGTTGGTCCGAAAGCCCGAGTTTTATACCAATTGCCCCAGCGGCAACGGCTGCGTTAATATTATGCTCCCCCACCAGATGCAAATTAGTAGCTTGCTCTCCAAATTCTGGTGATACGAATTTGCCGCTAAAGCCTTTATCTAAAGAAAAATCTTCTATTAAATAATGATACTCAGCTATACCGCTAATACCGTAGGTATCAATATTAGTCGTTTGCAATAATGATGCATAGCTAGCGTCAACCTCATCACGATTCACAAGCAGCAGCTTACTAAAATTAGCCAGACTTAGCTCTTCTTTGGCAACAGCATCAATAGTTTTAAAATTAGCCATATGTTCGGCGGCCACACTAGTAACTACGCCGATATCGGCCTTGATATAGCGCTTGAACCGTTTGATATCACCCGGGCGATCAGTACCAAGTTCTAGAACCAATACATCATAACCAAGTTTGTCGTTCTTGGGCCTTTTAATTCTGGTTTCTATCTCTCGCAGGATTCTAAACCAAGCCAAGGGGTCTCGTAAATTCTTTGCCGGGGCTTGTATCCCAAAAATTGCTAAAGGCACACCCATGTGCGTATTATAGCTACCCTTTTGCACCGATACCCGATATCTTTCGCTAAGCACAGTGGCAGTAAAAACCTTAGTGCTAGTCTTGCCAACACTACCAACCACTGCCACAATTTTAGGCTTGTGCTTATGCAAGAACCGCCAGGTCTGGAATTCTAAAAGAACTGTGAGAATTAACTTGAACATACTACCTCTAGTATACGTTAGATCTGCACTATGTCATCCCCGACTACAATTTGGGATGACGGGGATGAAGGTCCGTTAGGGCTAGTCAGCCCGCGCATGTTAAGCTTTATTCTTCAGTATCTCAAGAATCTCACTCTGGTTTTTTAATTCCAGCATTTGTTCATCCTGAAGATTAGCCAGGTAAGTAAGCGTTATGTGATCAGATTCCGCCTTAGCATCCGTGGCCTCTTGGGCTACATTCTGAGCAACCATAATTGCTGGCAAAAGCACCAATTGGAGCCAGTTAGAAGACACCCAGTTGATAATTGGTACTAGGTTGTGAGTCTCAAACGCCGCTTGAGCCGACAGAAAAGCAATAACATTAAACAGATAGAAGCAGTACATGCTACCTACGTTTCTGGCTATCCAAACTGCAAACTTATCGTTAAAAGACTCTTTTGATTTTAGTAATGACTTTGGATGAATAACGTGTGGGTGCTGTTTTAGTGTAGGCATGTTTTTATCTTAGCACTCACTAATCAACCACAAAACCATCTTTTTGTCGCTTCCAGAGGTCGGCATAGATTCCGTTAAGATCAATGAGCTTTTGATGTTCACCTTGCTCAACGATTTTGCCGCCATCGAGAACTATGATTCTATCGAGGTTACGTAGAGTCGACAGACGGTGGGCAATCACGATTGATGTTCTGTCTTGCATTAGCTCATGCAATGCTTTTTGTATCGCTTGCTCGCTCACGCTATCTAGTGCACTGGTTGCTTCGTCTAAAATTAGCAGTGGTTTATTCTGCAATATGGCACGCGCAATAGCAATGCGCTGTCGCTGCCCACCAGATAATTTAACCCCTCGTTCACCAATAACGGTATCTAGTTTGTCTGGGAGTTTGTTTATAAAATCGTAGGCTTGAGCTTGTTTTAGGGCAGCGATTATACCTTGCTCGGATGCTTTTGGTCTGGCATAAACTACGTTTTCTCGGACAGTTCTATTAAAGAGATTAGTGTCTTGGGGCACAAATGAACTGAAGCTGCGTATAAATGATGGACCATGTTCAAGACTACTCTGGTTATTCAGTAGAATGTCTCCGGTGGTTGGCTCATAAAACCCGAGTAGCAGCCCAACCAGGGTAGATTTACCGGCGCCACTATGACCAACAACACCAATTTTCTCGCCGGGTTTTATGTGTAGGTTTAGGCTATCTAGAATGAGTGAGTCAGGCTGCTCAGGGTAAGCAAAGCTCAAATTATGTAGCTCCAAGGCCACCGTTTTGTCCGAGGTAAGTTTCTGCTTAGTGACGACCTGGCGTTCATCTTCGGCCTGCAAGCCGTTTAAGGCATTTTGGATAGTGCCAAAATTTCTATAGTAATTATCTAGTGCCCAAGCAAGGTGCCATAAGCTACTGCTGGCATCTCCGAAATAAGCAATAAACAATACAATGCCGCCAAGCTGCACAACCCCGTGGCTAAACAGAATGATAACTAAACATAGCGCCCCGCCATTTACAAGAGCGGCGCTTTGCCCCTTGACAAGATTGGTGATAAAATTTTGCCCCCATGAGTCACGCCAATTTTTAATAATATGCTTTTGTTGAGTAACCAGCATGTGGCGTTCCTGGGCTTGAGCACCAAAAATACGTACACTAACATGATTACTGACTGAATCGACTACTAGGCCAGCCGCCTTGCTTGTTTCGTCGCTCTGGGCTGCTATCATTTGGCTAAATTTCTTACCGCGATGTACATTGTAGATAAAAAGTAACACTAGCCAAACTATAAAGATTATTGCGAGCGACCAATGGACTGTAAATAAAAATCCGGCTGAAAAAATTAACCCAACAGATTGGCCCCAGGCAGTCCAAGCTGTAATATCAACAAATTCGTTGGCTGTTGTGGTAGTCTGGTTAACCCAATGACCGATTCTGCCACTGCTAGAATTAACAAAGAATGAGTGTGGTTTTTTAAGGACGGCCGAGAATAAGTTCAATCTTACATTCTCGATCATCTGAGGTTTGTAGCTGCGCAGCACAAATTCAGCTAGCCGCCAAAATACCTCATCTAGGATTCTTAATAAGGCATATAAGGCCACAAGGATCCATACGTAGTTATTGGCAGCATGCGTTTTGCTAAGTTCGGTTACAATCATGGCGATCATAACTGGTGAAGCAGCCCAGGCTAGGATGCCTATTAAGGTCAAGAAGAAAAACAGAAAAGTCTTAGTCTTGTATGGTCCGACCATACGTATGAGCAGCTCTTTGGCCGAGCTGGGTATTGTAGCGTCATTCAACTGTTGTAGCCCGGACTGTTTCATCTCACTATAATAGCAGTAAGGTGTAGGTTATATATCTCTTAAGACTTCAATCTTTGCGCCGATTGCGTTGAGTCGACTGGCTAGATCTTCATAACCACGATTGATCGAGTAGATATTACGAAGAATAGATTTGCCAGGTGCAGCAAGCATGCCGATTAGTATAAGAACTGCTGGCCTCAGAGCTGGCGGGCATATAACCTCAGCAGCTTTCCAACGCGTTGGGCCGCTAACGTATGCTCGATGTACGTCTGCTAGAACTACATCGGCATTCAATTTGTTAAGCTCGGTGTAGTAAATGGCACGGTTTTCATAGGACCAATCATGTATCAAAGTTTTACCATGTGCTGTTGCTGCAATTGGTGCAAAATATGGCAGATTGTCCATATTAATGCCAGGATGAGGTAGGGCGTGCAGCTTGTCTGGTAAAGCAATAAGTTTGGGCGATTCGTGACAGACTATATCAATCAACTTGGTGCGTTTGTTCTTGGCTAGATATTCATCACTGAGCGTAAATCTAAAGCCCATCTTTTCTAATTTTAGTAGTTCAAGCTCTAAGAACTCAATTGGTGCCCGCCGAATAATTATCGGTGAATTTGTGGTCGCCGCTACAGACAAAAAGGTCATCGCTTCAATCGGATCTTCGCTCAGCCAATACTCGACATCTTTATTGATGGTCTTTAGACCCTTAATTTCTAGGGTGTTAGTGCCTATACCTTTAATCTCGACACCTAACTTTTCTAGAAAAAAACATACATCCTGCACCATGTAATTAGAGCTAGCCGATTTTATTGTGGTGATTTCAGGCGTTAATGCAGCCGCCATGATAGTGTTCTCGCAGGCAGTTTCACTCATCTCGTACATAACTACTTTGCCGGGTGCCACAGGTTTACTGGTGCAATGGTACCATTCATCTTTGGCCACAATCTCTAGACCAAAACGCTCCAGCGCAAATATATGTGCCTGTATAGTCCGTATACCCAATTTGCAGCCACCAGAATAAGGTATTTGGAACTCTTTTTTAAGATGCATAAGCGGGCCCATCAACATAACTACACTGCGAGTCTTGCGGCTAGCCTCTGGGTCTATTTTGTCTATAGCTAATCTAGCTGGTGGTTTGATTTCGAGGTCGTTTTTATCGTTTAGCCATCGCACTTTAACGCCAATACTGGTTAAAATCTCTATCATACGATAGACTTCTTCGATTCGAGGCATGCGTCGAAAAATAGTGGTCCCACGGTTGAGTAAGCTGGCGCATAGCAAACCCATAGCCGCGTTTTTTGATGTTTTAACTGTGATCTCGCCGTGGAGTTTGTGGCCACCCTCTATTCTAAAACTAAGAATGCCGGGTTGTTGTATAGAAACAATCTGACTATTTAAAACTTCGCTAATGCGAGCCAGCATCTCCATACTGATGTTTTGGCCACCGTTCTCTATACGATTTATGGCGCTTTGGCTAGTGCCTAGATCGTCTGCTAATTGCTTTTGAGTTAACCCTCGCTCTATACGGCTACGCTGAATTAGCTTGCCAATTTGTAATTTATAGTCATGGCTCATGCAAATGATTATACCATTCATGATATTTTTGGGTCAAGTTGGGAATTACGAGAAAGAAAGCGATATGGGATATGGATACTTTTTAGCCAGTCAGATACAATAGGCAATATGATCTAGCAACCTTACTCAATTCCATCCCCACTACACCTAACCCACACCTAAATAGGATCTATATAACATGAACAATATCAATGATACAGCTACCTCATCCATGCAAGATCAAGCTATTGCCAAGCTGATTCGTTCTGAAGAAAAGCGCCAAAGGGAGGGCTTAGAGCTTATCCCAAGCGAAAACTATGTTAGCCGAGAAGTGCTTACAGCCATGGGCAGCATCTTTACTAACAAATACTCAGAGGGCTATGTTAAAAGGCGATATTACGGTGGTCAAGAAAATACAGATAAGATTGAGCAACTGGCGATTGACCGTATAAAAGCGTTGTTTGATGCCGACCATGCCAATGTCCAGCCTCTATCGGGAGCTCAGGCTAACGAAGCCGCTGAGCATGCCTGGATGGAGCCAGGTGACACCATTTTAGGCATGGATTTGAGCCATGGTGGCCACCTTACCCACGGACGACCGGGCACAATCCTAGCCAAGATCTTCAACTTTGTGCGATATGGCATGAAAGATATCGAAACAGGCGAGATTGATTATGATCAGCTGCGAGCTCTAGCCATAAAACACAAGCCAAAAATAATTTTAGCTGGGTTCTCGTCTTACCCGCGCGAACTAGATTACGACAAGTTCTCTGAAATCGCTAAAGAAGTCGGCGCTGTAGCCTGGGCGGATGTTGCGCATATCGCGGGGCTAATAGCCGCCAAAAAATTAGAGAATCCATTCCACCATGGATTCCACATGATAACTAGTACCACACATAAGACTTTGCGTGGCCCACGTGGCGGTATAATTCTTACAAAAGGCGTGGTAGGCAATCCCTTGCGCAGCCCAGAGAAGACCATCGAAAATTTGCCCACACTTGTGGATCGTGCTGTATTCCCAGGTATTCAAGGTGGCCCACACATGCATGTTATTGCGGCCAAAGCTGTTGCTTTTTATGAGGCCTCCCAACCAGAGTTTGCTATTTACGCTCAGCAAGTTTTAGATAATGCCCAAGCTTTGGCTAAGGCGCTCATGAGCCGGGGCTTTAAATTGATCACCAACGGTACAGACAACCACTTAGTATTGGCCGATGTAGTTACTAGCTTTGGTATCCACGGCGGAGAAGCAGAAGAAGTATTAGATAAAATCGGCTTAACGCTAAATAAAAATGTCATACCAGACGATCAACTCCCACCATTTAGACCTAGCGGTATCCGCTTGGGGACCCCGGCTATTACAACTCGTGGTCTAAAAGAAGAGCATATGGATCAGATTGCAGAGTGGATGCACCAGGCTATAAAAATGCGTAACGACGAAAAACAGCTTGAGCGTCTCAAAAATGAAGTCGTACTGCTCTGTAAACAATTCCCTCTGCCGAGTGATATATAAAAGTTAGATAGTCTCGGGTTCTTGTTCGAGCACGATACCGAACTTTTCTTGGACCTTCTCAATCACCTCGGCTTTAAAACTAGCTAAATCCTGATAAGACTTAGCCGATTCGTTAACAAAAACTAGGGCGTTGTTTTCATAAAGTTTCATGCCATGAGCTCGGTAGGACTTTAAGCCGGTCTTGTCGATTAACCAACCCGCAGCTAGTTTTACCTTATTATCTGGCATGTCATAAAACGACATATCTGGATAGTCTTGCAGCAATTGATCAAATCTGTCTTGTGAAATTATGGGATTTTTAAAAAACGAGCCCGTGTTGGCAAGTAGTTTTGGGTCAGGCAATTTGGATGCCCGGATGTTCATAACAGCTTGACGAATGTTCTGTGGGGTAAAGTCTACTATGCTGTGATCATCTAAATATTGGTTTAAACTTTTATAAAATGGTGGCTCAGGACTAGCTTTGCTGAGCTTTAAAGTTATGTTGGTGATTACATAATGGCGGTTGCCCATTGGCTTAAAGATGCTGTTTCGGTAACTAAAATGACAATCCGCATTGCTGAGGGTGATAAATTTATTGGTTAGCTGATTATAGACTTCAAGCTCTACTAATGTATCTGCGATCTCGGAGCCATAAGCGCCAACATTTTGGACAGGCGTAGCACCAGCTGTACCGGGTATCATCGATAATTTCTCGATTCCGCTCAGGCCCATGCCGACTGTACGAGCAACTATATTGTCCCAATGCTCCCCAGCAGCTATGCGAATTACGGCTGATTTTTCTGTCTCTTGTAAAACTTCAAAACCAGTCAGTCGGTTTATAATCACTAATCCGTTAAAACCTTCATCCCTGGCTATTACGTTAGAGCCTTCACCAAGCATAAAGATCGGCAATCGGTGATCAGCTGCCCATTCTAGGGCATCTATTAACTCGCTCTTAGAGTGAACGGTGACTAGGCTCTTAGCTGGCCCCCCTATGCGCATGGTTGTATAATCTTTTAGAGCAATGTTGGTTTGTATATTCATATGGTGATATTGTACCGGAATATCAAAGCATGGTATAGAAAGCTAATCGCGTTTACAGATTGGCAGTATTTTGCTACAATACGTCCCTGTTAGGGCCCATAGCTCAGCCGGTTAGAGCACCTGCCTTTTAAGCAGGGTGTCGTGAGTTCGAGTCTCACTGGGCCCTCCAATATAAAAACCTCACCTTGCGTGAGGTTTTTATATTGGCTGCGGCAGTCTGTAGAATATCTTGGGCATTATCTTCTTTCTATAACTACGAACTGTTCCGTGATCTTCTTTTCTGCTCTTAGTGCTCGTCGCTCATCGGGTTGCAGGGCATCGAAAGCAAACGTAGATATCGCCCCAAGTTGCAAGACAATCGCCACAAACGCAGATGCATAAACAAGAGCAGGCTCCAGCAGGTCATTAGCGGCGGCTAAGATATCGCCCCCAGCAGCAAGCATGGCAGCACCAGCAAGGAGTTTACGTGCTCTGTATAAATTTGCCTGGACGTTTCCTGAGCTCTCATTCAGCAGCCCATGTGCATCATCTATCCTATGTTGCGTTCCGTGTATAACAGCCTTGTTCATGCTTCGACCGGAACCTAAATCGACTTCAATCCTCCCGGTGCCAGGGTAATATCTTTCTACATTGCTTGCATTTATGTCTGAACAAAACCGTACACTTGTGTTCGCGATGTCTGTATCCGACAGACCACTAGTCCGTAGATGTTCTGCGTAAATGTCAGTATCAAAATCAATATATTCAACCTTTTGACCAAGGCCAATGTCGAAAGTTACTTGTGGGCATGGACCATCCAGTGGTTCTCTATAGTTGGCATCTGCACGAAGAGCATTCATAGTTTATATACCATAACATATTTGTTATAAATATGCAATCGCATGTTGCCTCTGCTAAACTTAACCCATGAACAAAATATCACACGATAGCGAGACGCCGGCACTAGGCCAACAAGTAATTACGGCTTGTGCTTTTATCCATAGAAACATCGATGGAGTAGAAAAGGTCTTTTTGCCAAAGCGAGCTGATACCAAAAAGTTTCTACCAGGCAAATACGAGATCCCCGGTGGTCATATAGATTTTGATGAAGATATAGAGACTGGGTTAAAGCGCGAAATTAAAGAAGAGCTTGGTGTCGATATAGCCTTAGGCGATCCGTTTGCAGTATTTACCTATACGAACGAGATTAAAGGCTCACATTCTATAGAAGTAGTTTATTTTGCCCAGGTTGTAGGTAACCCTGATAATATAACAATCAATCCAGATGATCATTCGTCATGTGGCTGGTTTGAAGAGGATCAAGCAGTCAGCCTGAATGGCAACCAGGCCGATGCAGAGGTAAATGTTCTGAAGAAGGGATTTGCATTGTTGAGAGGTGAGGCGGTGCGATTTTAGAAGTAATGAAACTACCCTATTTTCTTAAATGCATCAATCAATCGCGTTAGCCCAATGCCCCCACCACAGCGTGGAATGAAATCTAGAGATAAAAATTCGTTTAATTCTTTTTCTACTCTCGCCTTACCAAAAAGATCAAATAGCTTCTGCGCATATTTGCCGCCACTTATAGAATAAAATGCTTCAGTCATCTCCTGCGCATTAGAGCTGCGTTCAGCACTACCTATGGTCTCGTTGCCATATAGGATAACATCTATTTTGTAAGCATGAGTGTCGCCTTTTTTGCGCATATTCCAAAATGGCGAAGTATATACGGGAAAGTCTCGGCAAAATACAACTGGACCAAAATCGGTCAGCATTCTGTTCTCGTGCTGATGGGTAAGGTCTTTGGTGTTGTAATGATCTTTGAGCTCGTCGTAAGTCTTAAAGACAAAGCCAGGCTCTGAGCCAAACCCAAGATACTCTAAAAGCTCTGTCTCGAACTTCTGGAGCTCTTCAATATCTCCTTTTAGCTCGAATTCAAACATCGGAAAAATCAGCTTGTGCCGGCCGGGCACTGGGTTAGGTTCGTTCCTATAACTAGTACTTACGCAAAATACCCCGGCGAGTTCTGGATGCGTGAGTAGCTCGTACTCTAGCCACATTTGACCAGTTTGGGGTAACGGCCAGACTTCGCCCATGTAGTTATAGGTGGCAACTGTGTCTGGATCCTCACAGGCAGCAAGTATGCTAAGCCGATCTTGAGTATTGACTTCGCAAAAGCCTTTTTCTAGACAAAAGCTTCTTAATTTATTGACTATCTTGCTGAAAACGATGATGTCGTCCACTCCCCTATAGTTCTCTACCATTCTGCCCCCCTTACTTTTAATAATATGTCGTTGCATAAAAAAACAGCCCCGAAGGGCTGTTATAACGATAGGCTCGTTGCGGTTCTACGCATCGAAGTGATCGTGTTTATGCATCTGTTTGAGATTAGCATATACGTTATGAATATACAACGTTAATATTTAGTTAGCTCGTCTAGGGCATCGTGGACAGTAGTAACAGCTACGCCACTCTGTTTGATGAGTTCTAGATGCTGCTTAAAGACTGCTGGAGAGGTTATCATTTCGCTGCGATTATCCCCGTTCTCTATGCGATGGTAGGTAAGAATCAGCCAACCGTTGGTAGCTTTGGCTTCTTCGATCTGGTTTTGAATTACTGCCAGCGGCGTGTCAGTACGCACAAACATGACTCTAAGGTTATAGGGGTCAAAATTCTGACGTGTATTCACCCCGGTTTCAGTTCCACGATGGCTGCGATAATGCTGGCGTATCACTGCCTGCACTTGCGGATCATCCTTACCATAAGGTGTTGCAAAATCTAAATCTTTTAAATTCAGACGCTTTTCTAGATAACCACGCGCCGCACCCAATTGACGTGTTAGCTCATTAATGTCAAGAGCTGTCATGTCAACATGATCATAGCCATGCGATGCTATGTGATGGCCACGGCTAAGAAGGGTACGCAAATCGGCCTGTTTCATAAATAACGGGCCGCTATCCAGTGCACCCGGGTTTACATAGAATGTGCCGCGATAACCATAATCTTCCATCGCAGAGGCGCCAACAATATACGCCGATTTCCAACCATCATCAAAGCTCAGAGATACAAGCGGCCTTCTATAATGCAGCATTCCCGCTAGTGTTAAATCCTTAAGCTCACACATACTTACATTAAGCGTACCGTTCTGGTGAGCCACCGGCACAACCGTGACGCTGATGGCACCAACAGGTACTTCAAAAGTCGACGCATTATATGTCCATTCGGCAGCTGGCAATAAATTGTCTATCACTTCAAACTGAGTTTTGCCGTTTTGCAGATTGTATTCTGCTGCCAGTTCAACCGGCATAGAAGATTGATACTCAAAACCAACATTAAAATTTTGCCCAGCTGTGACCGGTAAAGCCGGATACACCCATTTAGCTTCACCATCTTTGAAATCACGAACCTCGAGATGCAGATAGGGCTTGTCACCCTCACGCGAATAGGCAAAAACAGCCTGATTTTTACCATTATTTATAGACTGCCAGCCATCAGTTGATTTGACATCACCATTAGTAATTAAATTTGGTGAATTAGAAATTGATTTTGGGATAACTAAATCATTATTGGGTTCCAAATACAGACCCCTGAGCAATAAGTTGCCATTCGCTGCCACACGATAAGCAGTTTGTACCGCCATAATATTGTCACTAGTATCAAAGGCGATACTAGTTGTTGACCATGGGTCATCGAAGAATGGGTAATGTTTTACAAGATGTAGTTGGCTCGTACCGTCACGATAGTAATATTTAACCAACAGGTCAAAGCCAACTGTGGCCAGATAATAGCCCTTATATAAATATCTAGTTTGTTTTTCTAGATTCACTTTGGGGCTTAACAGCAGGCTGTCACCATTCTTGTAATCGCTAATTACTAGTTTTAAATCCTTGCTAGCAACATCATCTTTTACAAGACTGGTATTAATATTAGATGCACCACTCTTTTGCAGTACCCAGCCTTCTGGCAAGCCATTGGCGGCTAATTTGTCAAAATTACCTGGCAATATGTTGTGTTTAGACACACTTTGGTGATGTGACATATCCAAATATTTACCATATCCAAACAATAAACTGATGACCACAAAAGCTAATATGAGAATCGGATGGCTAATGATTCTTGTAATATTCCGAATCATAATTAACCTATTGTTACTTGCTTTCTACCTACACGCTGCGGCGAGGTCCAATGGCCCACCGCTGGCTGGCTACTCAGTAATTGCGGCAACTTATAAAGGCATCTAACGATAGCCACCAGCTGTACTACATTCATTATGTAGAAGATAAAGTATGCCACTGGCGCATAAAGGCTAAGCCTGACACGATTGCGGAAGTTTAAATATTCATCTGGCCACAATGTTAGCCAAACATAGATTGTTATTGTGGTGTAAGAACCAATAATTAGGCTCAGATTGTGCGATTTGGCTGTCAGATACAACACATAGCACAGTACAACTGGCTCAAGTAACAAGATAACTTCACCAAAAATCGCCATTGGCATACGGTAAAATGTCAGCATGCGCGTGAATTGATGACCGGGGTTCATCAGTAATCGCCGATGCTTGATAATATTCTGCAAATTGCCATACTTCCACCTAAAACGTTGACGGATCAGGGCTTTAAAATTACTCACACCTTCTGTCATAGCCACAACATCTGCCGCATAGACTAGCCTATGGGTTCGATTGCCACCAGCTACAACCTTCATGCTCAACCCAATATCTTCTGTCATTGTGGCTTCATCATAAAAACCCACCTCTTTTATAGAGCTCATCCGATACGTAGACGCCACACCGCCGACAATAAATTCACAGTTAAACAATGAGTGAGCTTTTTTAGATCGATAACCCACCATGTGCTCAAGCCGCTGCAAGAACCCAAGTATCGTTAATTCTTCTATAATCCGCACATTTGCTGCCAAACCAACTACTCTTGGGTCATCAAAATAAGCCACTGCCTTATCTATTGCGTCGGTGGCCAATATTGAATCAGCGTCTAGCGTCATAACTAAGTCGCCGCTGGCATCACTCTTTAAGGCATAGTTCAGGGCTGACGCTTTGCCGCCATTTTTGCGTTTACATTTTAGACATATATTATCTTTGGGATGTTCAACTATGTAGTCATGTACTAGATGGCGAGTCGCATCACTAGAGGCATCATCTATTACGATGATCTGAAGCTTACTATAAGTACTATTACAAACTGATTCTAGACAACGTATAATTACTGCTTCTTCGTTATGAGCCGGCACTAAGACTGTTACTGTTGGCTGCGATTTGTGTCGGCTAACAGCCAATTCGCGCAGTCGTTTAAATTGCAGTACGTCATAAATATTAGCGCTGGTTAGATACCAACAAAAATGCGCTAGATTAATAAATCCAATCGCTACAAAAAGCCCAAACAAAATCCGCATCATTGAGCTTCCACGAGGTTAAACGACAATATAGTTTTATAATCGTAATTATAAAACTGCAACATCAGCGATAACGAAGCGCGGTCTATAAAAGAGGTAGTATCCGTCTTAGAAATATCTTTTTCGAACTGATAGATAAAACGATGCCCGTTGGCAGTAAATATATAGACTCGATCACCAGGCGCGAGTTCAATAGCTGGCATAGTTTTGTCAGTCTGAACTAGTAAATTACTGAATTGATTAACGATATCTGCAGACAACATCAGCTCGTTTGAATCAAAACTAAGCTTTAACTTTGGAATGACCACCTTGGATATCTCGCCTTCAATCGGCGGCTGTGGGCTTACCACTGCCGACTTATACGGCTTAAGATCGCGATTGAAGTTATCAGCAACAACTTTTTTATGCAAATCTACCAGCGGCCCGTTAAATAACAAACCAGTTAGCACCACAAATAAACAGACAATTTTAATAGACCATTTAAATCTTTTAGACATAGACCCTCCAGTGGTCAGTCACAAACAAAAACTTTAATACTGGTTAGATAGAATAAAGTCTTTTGGCAATAAGCCTAAAGACACTACTGATCACCACCATGCCGAACAGAATCTCGCCTATAAACGTCAGTCCGACCAACACAATATTAGCGCTAGACCGAGGCATCGCAACCACCCCCGCTACTGCTGACGCTGTGCTCAAAACATAACCTGTCTCTGGCATTTCTTTAGCTTCACTTTGTTAACTTGATACTTAACTCAGTGTACTGTGTGGATAGTTTTTCTGCAAGTCTAATTTTGTCTCTAGCTCTACTCAGCCACTGACCCACATGCACTTTTTCAGAATCTCTCTTTAACGAGAATATTCATCTTATGCATGGTATTAGTGGTTGTCAGCTCGTGATTCTGAAAAAATGCATGTGGGTCAGTGGCTGAGCCCAAATAGCTTAAGGCTACATGCTACAATAATCTCATGTTAGTTTGGGCATTGATTTCTTGGTGGTACACAGAGGGTTGGCTGCAACTAATAAAACGCACCAGGTGGAGACTGCTAGAAGCATTCGATTTTTTTTCTATTGGTTTGTTATTAAAAAACCTATTTACTCCCTATCGGCAAATTTCGGTGTCAGGTAAAGTAATCGGTTCGGTTAACACTCAGTTGCGCGCTTGGACCGATAAACAAATATCCCGTGTTATAGGCGCCATACTACGTCTGACCGTAATATTATTTGGCCTTGTAGTCTTAGTTCTAGCGTTAGCTGTATCGGCGATCGCCCTATTAGGCTGGCCACTTTTACCAATTGCGCCTCTTATTGGTATAGTCGCCACAATTGGTAGATTAAAATGAACAATCTGCAATTTGACTATTACAACGAACGAGCTCGCAAAGCGCGTTTTTCGGTACTGTTCGATAATAAACTGATAGGTATTCTACTATTAACCTTAGTTGTTGTTCTGTTAGCAATCGGTCTGGCCTTAGTCTGGCGTGGCATCGCTATCGGCTTAACAATAACCGGATTAGCAGCTGTTCCGCTAATCTTACGTCTCTGGTATAAGTATGAACTGTCTGTTTTGGCGCCAAGCCCACAAAATACACCAACCTTAGATGGAATGCTGGCCAGTGATGTGTTGGGTCGCTTGCCAAACAACCCTTCGCCACGCCAAATTGCCGAAATTGTAATGAACCTGAACGGTGGACATTTTTTCTTAATACGTTTTGGCATAGGTCCATCATTTTTAACTGAGCTCAGCAGTAAACTACCAGACGATAATCAGGTTGTCTGGCAAAAAGCTTTCGAATTAAAAACCGGTCTTAGTGCTCCAACCATAGATGCCACAATGCTGCTAGCCGCGCTAATGAGCGCCATACCTGCACAAGATCAGCTGCTAGCCCAGTTGCAACTAGACTATGACGATATCGTAGCTGGGGTCAGCTGGTACCAACATCTACAGTCTGTTATTGCCGAGCATCAACGCAACAAGCTCACCGGAGGTATTGGGCGAGATTGGTCGTTTGGGTTTACTCCCTTGCTTAGCCGTTTTGCGATTAATATTAGCGACCAAGCACTGAACCACAGATCAGCTCGTGATATTGAAGGACATCAGAATATTCTTAAACAAATGGCGAACCAACTATCAACGGCCACTAGGCAGAACTCAGTGTTAGTTGGTAAGCCAGGCGTGGGCAAGACTACCATCGTGAATGCCTTTGCAGAAAGACTGATGACACCGCCCAGTGATCTGACTGCCACACTGCGCTATAACCAAGTTATGGAGCTGGATCCTGCAAGCTTGTTAGCACAGACAAACTCCAGGAGTAACTTAGAAAACCTGCTTCAAAATATTTTTACTGAAGCCTTTCATGCCAAAAATATTATCTTGTTTTTAGATAATGCCCAGATGTTTTTGCAAGATGGGACTGGTTCGGTAGATCTCAGTAATATTCTAGTCCCGATATTAGAAGCTGGCGGGTTGCGCTTAATACTCGCGATGGATGAACAACATTGGGTTCAACTATCCCAGGCCAATCCCGGTTTGGCACAATATATGAATCAGATAATCATTGCCCCATTAGATAAATCTGACACTATGTTGGTCATAGAAGACCAGCTCCCATTCATGGAATTTCAATATAAGCTGGCGTACATGTATCAATCTTTGCAGGAAGCCTATCGTCTAAGCGAACGATACATACCCAATCAAGCCATGCCAGGCAAGGCTTTAAGCCTGCTAGAAGCTGCAGCCCAATTTGCAGACAATAATTTGATTACTGCCCATTCTGTACAGCAGGCAGTCGAGAAAAATTATGGAGTTAAAGTAGGCACAGCCAATACCAATGATGAGCGAAACACACTATTAAACCTCGAGCAGTTACTGCATGAGCGAATGATCAACCAAACTCGAGCTGTTGGCGTAGTATCAGACGCGTTAAGAAGGGCTCGGGCGGGAGTACGCAACCAAGATCGGCCAATAGGCACCTTCTTGTTCTTGGGACCAACTGGCGTGGGCAAAACGGAGCTAGCAAAATCACTGGCGGCAGTCTATTTTGGTGGCGAAGATCGATTGATAAGAATAGATCTCAACGAATTTGGTCAAGCCGCAGATGTTAACCGTTTAATAGCCGACAGCA
>DATMOD010000005.1:0-8212 GCA_035568355.1 Patescibacteria group bacterium | reverse complement strand
GAGTCGCTTTTAATAAATTCCTTAAACTTGTTTGATTTTTTGGCCGTCCGTGACGATCGCGTGACAATGCAGAATGTAGGTACACCACATGCGGCATGATGGTTGCCCCAAATATGCCTGTCGCGAGCAGTAAGCTGCCCGTACCACTAAAGTGCGGTACCAACCCGGAAGCAGCGCTGGCAATGTTTGGTTTCGCTATAAATAAACTGGCTAAAAATCCAGCTGCGATTACGAATGATAAGCCTGCGATTATGTATTCAAAGGGTCTTTGACCTCGCTTGTCTTGGACTCGCAATAATACTATAGAAGCCAGGCCGGTAATCAAACCGCCCCAAACCAAAGGTAATCTAAACAGTAACTGTAAGGCTATTGCGCCGCCGAGGACCTCAGCCAGATCTGTAGCAATGGCTATGGCTTCGGCTTGCATCCAATAAATAATCCGAGCGGGATTTGGCAAGTGGTTCCGAATTAATTCTGGTAAAGATGCTCCAGTTACTAGACCGACCTTTGCAGAAAGATATTGGACTAGCCCGGCCATAGCATTAGCCAAAACTACTACCCACACGAGCAGATAGCCATACTGAGCACCAGCGCTAAAGTTGGTGGCTACATTTCCGGGATCTATATAAGCAATGGCTGCTACAAAAGCTGGGCCTAGTAGGCCTATCCTGCCCCGGTATTTGTATGTGAGGTCTCTAGCCTTTGGGCTTTTCAGAATTGACTTCATAGCTGGTATTAGTAGCTTCAAAAAAGTTCACCAGTTGTAGAGTATCGTTAGCGGTTGCCATCCATTTAGCAGGGTTGCTGACCTTGTAATGCGGCTCAAAGCCTAGTTCTTCTAATCGTCTGTCAGCTAAATATTTAACATACTGATTAATGTAGTCGGCATTTAGACCCAGAATGCCACCTGGCAGTAGATCTTTATTGTACTCGGTTTCCATCTCGACACTCTCTAGTATCATGCTCTTGATTTCTTCGGCGAATTCGGCAGTTTGTAGGTCTTCGTTTTCTTCGAGTACGGTTAAAATTAGGTTAATGCCAAATTTAAGATGCAGGCTTTCGTCACGAACAATCCAGTCAATTAGAGAAGCGAAGTTGCGTAGCAAATTACGTTGCCTAAAACTTAAGGCGACCATAAAGCCACTATAAAACCAAATGCCTTCTAGGATGATGTTGTAGGCCACCAGGTTGCGCACAAAATCTTTCTTGCCTTCTGTGGTAGTGATATCCAGTGTTTGCTCGGTCATGCGTTTGATGAACTTAACTTCAAAGGCTTCTTTACGAGCCATAGAAGGCACTTCCACGTGAGCTTCGTAAGCTTGCTCACGATCTATCGGGAAGGTTTCTAGTACGTATTCAAACGCCATGCAATGATTGGCTTCTTCCCACATTTGCTTAGCTAGATAAAGATGACATTCTGGAGCGTTGATATACGGATAAACTCCGAAGGCTAATGCCTTGTTGACCAGTAACTCATTGGGGTTAAAGTAACTCATCAAGAAAGTCAGGGCGTGGCGTTCTTCGTCACTCATCTTTTTAAAATCGGCGATGTCTTGCCCGAGCTGGATTTCGTTAGGGAACCAGGTGTTGGCGACAGCTTGATTGTACAGGTCGTATGCCCATTGATAATGGATTGGCTTTAGTAGCAGACCGTCTTGGATTCCAGTACCTAGAATCTTCATTGCTATTCTCCTTATTTATTGGCAACTGTCACACAAGAAATCGTCTTGAGGGTCAGTTGGGATACTATTGAATAGATTGGTCTCAGAAGGCTTACGAGTTTTCTTTTGAGCAGCCGCTACGGCTTCGGCTATAGCTTGTAACTTGGCCTCTAGTTGGGGATCGTCATTAGCTATGGCGTTTGTCTGATCCATTAATGCTTGGATTGTTGGATCAGTTGAACTGGCTGTTAGAGTTGTTGAGTTTGACATAATATTCCCCCCTTATTTTGCTAACGCGAAGCCAAAACCGGATCTCTTTTTGCCGATGGCTTCTGATTTATTGACTTTTACAGTACTCTGTTCGGCACTGTGGCGTGGTTTAACATGTAAGTAATAGGTTGATTTTAGGCCTTTCTTCCAGGCGGTGCTATAAATCTTCATATAGTCTTCTGGATCTCGCGTCTCTAGGTACATATTGCGGCTTATGGCTTGGTCGACCCATTTTTGGGCTCGTGCAGCTACCTCTATAAATGCGTAAGGGCTTAATTGAAAACTGGTTTTATAAACACGCTTTAGATCTTCAGGGATGATTGAGATCTCAGTTAGGTCACCCTGTAGTCGTAACACGTCGTCTTTAACATCATCCCAGATCCCCAGGGCTTTTAGGTCGTTGATCAGATTGACGTTGACCTCCATAAATTTACCGCTTAAAGTGGCGCGACTAAAAATCTGACTGAATTGTGGGTCTAACCCAGGGGTAGTGCCGGCAATGTGGGCAATATTAGCAGTTGGCGCTATGGCCATGAGTGTTGCATTACGCATACCCTTTTTAGTTTTGATGCGCAGCTTATCCCAATCTAATCTGCTCTTGCGCGTAACAGTAACTTTTACTTTACGGTCTTCGGCATCAATATCCAAAGTATCAATTGGCAGCAGCCCTTTACTCCAGCCACTACCTTTGAAGGTTGGGTATGTACCTCTAGTTTTTGCCAGGTTGGTGCTTTCGTCGATTGCTTGATAGCTTATAAATTCGGCAAGTTGATCAACGAGATCATAGGCTTGTTCGCTTTCATAACTAAAACCCAACTTTTCGATTACATCGGTAAAGCCCATCATGCCGAGACCCAAGGCTCGATTCTGGACATTACTAGTCATGGCTTCTGGTATAGGGGTATTGGTTATATCTACCAGGTTATCTAGTTGTCTTATTGCGCTGCGGGTGCTGGATTCTAATCGTTCCCAGTCCCATGTTTTGTCTGTATTAAGATGCGCTGATAGGTTAATACTTACAAGATTGCAAACCGCTGTGTTGTCTTTATCTTGAGGCAGTGTGATCTCGGTACACATGTTGCTTAAGTGGATTGTACTGGTGTTGTTGTTAAGGGCTCGGATATTTATGGTGTCCTTCCAGGTTAGCCATGGGTGGCTAGTGGCTTGGAGGGTTATAAGAATTTGTCTGAATTGTGTGCGGGCTTCAGTCTTGTGGTAATCACGCATTTTACCAGCCTCCGCAAGCGCAATATATTCGCGGTATCGTTTACTAAAAGCTGAGCCGTATAACTCGCACAAGTCGGCTACTTCTGCTGGATCAAACAAGTACCATGGCTGGTCTTTTTCTACGCGTTTCATGAATTCGTCGCTGATGAATACGGCAGTGTTAGCATACCTAGTTCGTAAGTAGGGGTCACCAGAGTTTTGTTTTAAGTCCAGGAATCCCGGAAAATCAAGATGCCAGTTCTCCATGTACATAGCGGCACCACCCATTTTCTTGCCCTTGCGACTTACCGCAAACAAGGCAGTGTCTACCATCTTCATGAATGGGATTGGTCCAGTGCTAGTAGTGTTGGTAGTCTTGACGGGGCTGCCGGCTGAACGTAACTTGTTAAGGCTGATGCCTATACCGCCTGTACCTTTAGCTATCCACATAACATCTCGGATACTCTTAGCTATAGATTCCATGTCATCTTGAACTTCAAGCAAGAAGCAATTAGATAGTTGCGGGAATTTGCCGCCAGCATTGACCCTAGTGCTGCCGCCTGGCACGTAGTCTAGATGGCTCATATGTCCGTAAAAATCAAGTGCCGCTGCTGTTGGGTCAGACTCGTTAAAACTCAAACCCATGGCGATTCTCATGTGGGTGAATTGTGGAACCTCGATTGGGCTGCCGCTTTGTCTGCGGAGTGCGTAGCGGTTTTTGTTAGTCACAACTCCAAGATATTTACTTAAATAGTCACGACTGGGGTCTAGTGCCTTAGCTAGCCTAGGGATGTCGAAGGTCTTACTGTTCATGCGCTCATCAAGCAGGCCGCTGGCAACGGCTTCTTTTATATATCGAGCAAATTTGTCTTCGTGTAGTTTTTTGAGCTCTTCGTCGGTCTCATATTCGCCCAATATATCTTTGTAGATGTTTTTGAGTAATAACCTGGCGGCAATGGTATCAAAAGATGGGTCGTCTTTTACGTTTTGAAGGGTGGCCTGTATAACTGCTTCATCGAGCTGCTTGGTTGTAATACCATCGAATAACGTCAGGCTAACTTCGCTGGCAATTTGCACAACTTTAGCTATCTGGTCTTCTAGCCCACGGCTGGCCCACTCTAACGCTTTATTGATCTCGTTGGCGTCATATGGCACACGCGAACCATCCCGTTTAATAACGGTAATATTCATCTACCCTCCTTTTTAAAACCACCTCACGTGGCTAAGTGTTTTGGTATTTTTATATTCCCACTCTCTACCAGTGGTGTCTTTCGTAAGCTCTCTCGATATTCGGTAATCTTGCCCAAACACCATATGTAGCGCTTACGTTTTATAGTAGACCCTATATATGTCTAAGTCAATTATAAAAGACCGTAAAAAATACTACAAGAATAGCGCGCAGTATTCGGGACGCTGAGGCCGAAGGTTCAAACGAAATACTAAGTCTTAAAATATTAGATCAAGTGGTAGTCAGCTTGTGGTTATGAAAAAGTGAGGGTGGGTCAGCTAAAATATACTTTTGATATGCAAATATGCTACCATTGTGCTAATGCTATAAAGCTCTTAGTCGAAAACATGAAGGCTGAAAACGAAAACTTAAATGCAAAGAGACCAAAACTAAAAGCGCATCACTATGTTGGCTTTTTTGTTGGTGCTTTGATCTTGTCATTAGTTACAACGTCTGGTGGTGCAGCATGGTTTTATAAAGACAGGGCTTTGCCGAACGTGTCAGTCGGCAGCTTAGCTGTTGGTGATGTAAAACAAGACAAAATAAAAGTGCTTGTTAACCAGCAGGCTGCTGCTATGCGAGCCACATTTATAAACGGAAAGGATATTGCAACCATCCCGGCCAAAGACGTTGGGGTTGCAGTCGACACTGATGCAACGGTTAGGCAGGTCCTGCAAGCACGCAAGCAGGGTGACATTCTTACAAGAATTCAGCTTTGGCAAACTCAAAACGTGCCCTTAGTTTTGCATAATGATGCTGGAGCATTGAAGGATTATGTTAAGCAGCACTTCCCTGCTATTTTTATTGATGCCAAAGATGCCAGTTTGGTTTATAACGAGTCTACCAATCAGTTCGATATCCAACCATCAAGCACTGGCAAGGGTTTTGATGTTAGGGGTTTTGAGTCTAACCTACCTAGTTTAGCCAGCCAGCCGCGTAATATTATTTTGCCGGTTTCGACACTACCAACTGAACCGCTTATTTCTAGCCAGGCTTTGATACCAATCCAGAATGAAGCTAACCAGCGCCTAAAATCGTCTCTTCAGTTTTTGTTGAAAGGTAATGTAGTGTATAGCGCTACGCCAGCTGATATTGCCGGTTGGATGCATTTTATCCCTGATCCAGTTAAAGGAACGGTTCATATTGAATATGATAAAGCTAAGATTCAGCAATTTATAGACCAAAAGGTAGCTGGAAGTGTAGCGGCCCCAGCAGTTGATCGTAAGATTATCGTGGATCAAGTCTCTGGCTCCCAGACAGTTATACAACCTGGCTCAGTAGGTCAACAAATACAGGACACAGACATATTAGCTGCCAATGTGCAGATGGCTTTAGTCAGCAACCAGCCGTTCTCTAAAGAAATCTCTATTGTAGAAGCGCCATTCAAAACGGTTACCATAGCCGAAACCGGCAAATGGATCGAGGTTGATCTGTCTCAGCAGAAGACCACGCTTTATGTTGGGAGCACTGCGATACAAAGCTTCATTATCTCGTCTGGTACAGCTGCTACCCCGACTATCCCTGGTGAATATCATGTATGGTATAAGGTGGCCAGCCAGACGATGACAGAGAGATCTAGTGCTAGCGGTGATTATTTTTATCTGCCCAATGTCAAATGGGTTAGCTATTTTGATGGTGATCGAGCTTTCCATGGCACATACTGGCATCATAACTTTGGTCACCCCATGAGTCATGGATGCATAAATATGACAGAAGATGATGCTAAAATAGTCTATGATTTTGCTCCAGTTGGCACTAAAGTTGTAGTGCATGTTTAAGCAATGCTATAATTCAGCTGATGTTAATAAAAACTAGTAGCCGAACATTCTTCTTTACGAGCACTTTTGTGGCGGTAAAGTTTGTGTAGCTAGATAAATCGGCAAAACTAACAACCGCCATTATGGCGGTTTTTTTATTGTCTGGAGGATAATATGTTAAAAAACATTAATGAAAAAGTACTGGTTCAAGGTGACTCACATCATTCTTTTCATGCGCAAGCAGCAGGTTTGCTAGGGATCACCCTAGATATGCGCGAAACAGCTCAGACACATGACGAACTCTACGCTCGGCTGAGAGCAAGAGAATACCATCAGGCAGTCGTGGCCACAGTCAATAGCTCAACGGGGCGTATACGTGGGTCATACGACCATATTCTTAGAGGCGATTTAGCTGTAATTAATAAAGTAGATCTACCTATTATCCATCATCTATATGCGCCTGAGGGTGCGCAGCTTGAAGATATACTGTACATTCATACTCAAGAGCCCGCATATTTGCAATGTTCTACCACACTGCAAAAGTATTTTCCGAATGCCGAGTGGATTCCCGAAACTGATACTGCGCTGAGCGCTCAGATAGTGAGCGGCTTGAATGACCTTGAACATGCAGCTATCACGCCTAAGTCAGCAGGCGATTCTGCAGGATTAGTATGTTTGAAAGAAGATATCCAAGACATGAGGAACAACACTACAACTTTTCTTCTTGTGTCTCACTCGCCTCAACCCGTAGACTCGGCCAACACCAGTACTGTTTTTGCGAAGATAAGTTTGAAGAAGCCCCATACGTATCAAGAGTTGCAAAAGCGGCTCAATACACTCGGTGTAAGGGCATCGTTATTGCATCCATCCGACATGCTGGAATCTATCTTTATTGCTGAAATAGTATTGGCTGGCCATTCTTTTGAATGGCGCATGATTAAAGACGCTCTCGGAGATTTGTGTGAGATAAAGTCATTGAGCTACTAGATATTTCTGATCCTAGTGGCATCGTCTTGAGATTCTAATTTGCCGGAACAACTGAGCCGTCTTCCCAGGTATTATGTACCCACTGGTTACCAGTACCGCTGGAGTTGAAGTTCGTGATAGGGCCATACGAACCACAAAGCTTATTGCTGCCGCGAGCAAACACGTTGTTTTGGAAGACGACATGGTCGGCGTGCGGATAGGGTTTAGAGAGGCCATCGCCACCGTAGGCACAATAACCTTCGCCGAGGCTAGCTCCTAGGAAGTTATTATCCACCAGTACATGCGATACAGGAGCGAAATCTGGAATTAAGTCAATATCGGCAGTACAGCCTCCGACATTATTCCACTGCGCTTCACAGATGAGCGTGTTATGGCGAAGAGTAACATTGTAGCCACCCTTGAGAGAGAAGGCGCTTAAGTGCCAATTGGCGCCAGTTGGCATGTACTGCCCATGTAGCCAAGAGTCTTGTATGTCACAATGCGACGAAGCCAGTTCATCGCAGTGCACACTAGCTGCGCCGCCATGAATGTTTGTGCGAAGAACTGTGATGTTTATGCCACTTACTGCGGGTAACTGTGGCGTTCCTCCATCGACCTCTGAGTCTTGGATTGTGAACGACCATTGAGTAGCCCCAGCTAGGTTACTTCGCAACGCAACTTGGCCTTTAAGGCTACTATTTTTGATGATAACGTTGGTGGCTTGTATGTCAAGATCGCATGTGACAATTTTAGAATCTATAACCGTATTGGTGGCTGTGATTGTGCAGGGGCCACTATAGGTGGCAAGTTTTGTCCCAACCGGCACCCCAGTATTACTACCATCAGGGAACCCACCAGATACCGGTCCCGGGCTAGGCACAGGTGTCGGGGTTGGTCCCGGTCCCGGACTTGGCACAGGTCCCGGTTGTGGACTTGGACTAGGTGTAGGACTAGGACTTGGTCCAGGTGTTGGCCCTGGGTTGGGGCTTGGTTTTACTCCGTAGCAATCTACTTGGTTAGGACCCCAGTCTCCTAGGTTCCTATGTCCGTCTACTTCGCCTGTAGGCATGACATAGACTCTTTGTAGAGTGTCTGTGTTTGGGTCTTCTGCATTAGCTACGCAG
>DATMOD010000004.1:0-30737 GCA_035568355.1 Patescibacteria group bacterium | reverse complement strand
TTTGCCAGCTCGCTCTAGTAAAGATGAATGGGCAAAAAACATATCGCCTGGGTAAGAGTCGCGGCCAGGGCTAGTTTGGGTTAGCAGAGCGATCTCACGACAGACTTTGGCGTGGCTAGATAGATCGTCGTAGACTATAACCACATCTCGGCCCTTGTACCATAAATATTCTGCAATCGCGCAACCAACATAAGGCGCTATATACGATTGGGCTATTGAGTCGAAGATACTGGCTACTACAATGATGCTATTTTCCATTGCTCCAGACTCGGTCAGTGTGTTGATAGTCTGATCAATATCAATTCGGCGTTTGCCAATAAGCACATATACAACTATTCGATCTGTATTAACCTGGTTAATGCCCAATTGAACCAAAAAACTACTCTTACCAGATTTAGAGTCACCTAATATTGCGATTCTTTGCCCCAGAACGATAGGGAAAAGTGTGTCTACTATAGATACACCAGATGGCAGCTGGTCTTTAAGCAAACTACGCTCCATAATGCCGGGGGCTTGGTGGTATATCGGCCAACTTTCTTTGAGATGCAACGCGCCCTTGTCGTCTACTGGTTGCAAAAGCGGCGTTACGATCCGACCGATTAAATTATCACCAACACCGGTAACTAATTGATTGTCTTGGAGGACGGCTAAACTACCCAGTTTTGTGTCTTCTGACTCTAGACTTAGAACCAGAACCACATCTGACCCTACCTCATGCACCATGCCGTATTGGCCAGACTCAAAAAGTATTAAGCTCCCGACCGTCACTCCATCTAAGCCCTTAACAGATACTAGAAAACGCTCTACGCCAACTACTTCGCCAGTAGCGTGATTATCAGTTACTAACTTTTCAAATAGGCTAGAGCTCATGATTGTAACCGTATAAAAATCTCGCTGATTTTAGCCTTATTGTCTAATAGTTGTTTACGGAACGAAAAATCGTATTGATGTGACCCGGCACGCAATAACATACCTCCGCCAATATCGCGCCTAGCAGCAAAGGTCAAAAAAAGCAGTGGGTGAATTTCTGTTCGGAACCATTGGGTGATTTGATGTCTAAGATCTTCGTTTGGAGGGGTGGCTAATATGACGTGTACAACTAGTGCTTTTGAGCGAATCAATTCTAACTTCGGTAGGAGCTGTTCGGCAGCTGTCAGGTCATCGACCGATATATCAAACTCTTTTAAGACCTCAAGCAATAATGCAGTTACAGGCGGTGTGCTATCGCTTTTTTTTGTGACTCTAGTTCGTGCTCGGTTATTGCGTAATGCCTCGGTATGTTTGTATAGCTCCAACATTAATACGCTAAGCTGGTCAGGTGAGTATAGGTCGATAGGTAGTCCGGTGCTCATAATCTACTCTAGGATGTCTTTCTTAAGCACATCTTTATTGGCTTCTAGCGAACTAATAATGTAGTTAGCTTGGGCTCCAAAATCTACTTGATTGCCAAGGCTTTCGACTAAATAAGTAGACACCACATCATTTAAGCGCCCGTCGAATAGCTCCATGCGTTTTTTGAACTCAGCGACTACCTTTTTGTCTAATTGTTCACTGTATAGGTTGCGGCGTGTGTCTAGCTCTTTTTGTAATTTAGAAAACTCTTCTATGCTTTGTTCGCGCAAGGCTTCTAGGCTGACCTGATATTTTTCGAACTCCTGGCTTAGGGACGTTTCGGTCATGTCATTGAGTCGTGCAGAAATACCATCGACAGTGTTATTGAGTGATTGCTGAAGACGCGAGGTTGCTTGCTCAGTTATATCACTCAGTTGCTTTTGTGCTTTGTCCCGTACATCCTTCATATCTGTGTCTGTAAGGATTTTAGAACTGTCCATCTTTATCTCGTAGATTTTTGGTGAAGGTCTTTTAATAAGCTTGTTGTTAAGTGACACGCTCCATAAAAGGCTCACCAAACTGATAATTGCCATGGCTATAAAGCCTATTGTTGTGTTGAGCGGGAAAGTTTCCAAAATTATCTACCCATCCTATATTGTTAAGACTAAATATATAGCAATAAGCATAGCCAGTAAAATGCCGATAGAAGTTATGCCGACTTCTATTAGGCTTTTATTGACTGCTCTTTCTGATAATGGGTTGCGGCCAATAGATATGATGCTTGATCGCACTGATGAGTAAAGTAATACCCCAATACTCATAAAACCCATTAATAAGGCCGTAGTGGCTATTAGGATCCTGACAGGCGAAACTGTTCTGCCGCCAGCTATCGAACTGGTGAGTTGTTGCAGAAAGACTGGTATAAAAGTTTTCTTTTCGTCTGGAGAGTAGTAGGTGACATTGATGCTGGCCGATAAAAGCCCGGTATGAATCTTCTGTTGTTTGCCACTTCGGTCGGCAATTGTTTTTTCTACGGTTGATATATTGCTAAAGTCTGTTTCTGCAGTACCAATTACTTGAGAACTGGTAGTAGCTTTCATGCCGACACCATCGATTGGAGAGGTGGCGATCCTGTCACCAGACTTAATAACACCGTTGATATCGCTGACTAAAACTGGCGCACTACCGCTGACAATAACCTTAATTTCTTGGTCATTGCCTTTAATTTCTACCAAAGGCTTGTCTCCAACTACGCCTAGTAGTTGATTGGCTCTTGCATTGTTGGCTAGTTGTACGACTGCTTGGCTGCCGGACTCAAAACTAACAAGAGCCCCAGTTGCCAAGTTAGTCTCGTTAGTTTTAAAGCCTTGTGATATAGCCGCGGCACCTTGAGCGGTGGCTATTCTAGATTCAGCTAAAGTTACAACAAACAACATGCTCGCGAATAGAAGCGAGTAGAGGAGCCATTTTATCTGGTGTAAAACAGGCAACATTTGCAACAAATAATACCCACTATATACTTATGGTTATAAGTATAACTCATTTAGGATAAGATAATCAGCGGCTATATACTTAGAAGTACTCAAATCGTAATCTAAAAAAAGTCCGAAAGGGCTTGTGTTCAATTTAACTATCTACTACACTTGAACAAGACAGGCGTAAAAGTAAAAGGTAGAGGGTATGGAATTTAAGAGTAGTCAGACTCAACAAAATCCTCGTCAGGCGACGACTAATAATACTTCAAATCAAACAGGAGGTGGTGTAGTAACACCAGTTAGCACTATGCAAACACAACAGACATCTAAGGTTTCTAACAGTCTTCTAATGGTAATTATCCTCATACTAGTTGTGTTGATCGGCTTTGGCGGTCTCTTTATGTGGATGAAAAAGAATAGTGGCTTGCAGGGCGTAGAGACTAATCACTACCAGGCTGTTTTTCTGACGAATAGTCAGGTCTACTTTGGCAAGCTGACTAGTTCTAACGAAAAGTACTTAACACTTACAAACATTTACTATTTGCAGGCACCAAATCAAGTGCAACAGTCTGACAAACAAGCGGCAACTCCGCCTTCTCAACTATCCATAGTTAAACTTGGTGGTGAACTGCATGGCCCAGAGGACTCAATGCAGATTTCTAAAGACCAAGTGCTATTCTGGGAGAATCTAAAAGATGATGGCAAAGTTGTACAAGCTATCAAGAACCCAGCTCCTGCTGCTCAACCAGCAAAGCAGTAACAGGCGACTAGTGTAACTTTTATCCCCGGCTACGGCCGGGGTTTTAAGTATAATCCAGATCGTGTAAGTGGCAGGTCGTTCTTAAGGCCTTTTGTAAAAACTAATTGTGACAGATCAAAAGTGCCCCAGCGAAAGCTAGACGCAGAACCACGTAAGTAGAGGCGCCACATTCGTATGAAACGTTCATCTTTTTTCTCTAGCTTTCGGACAGCATCTAAATTAGCTTCGAACCTTCGATACCATTCGTCTAGCGTCATAGCATAGTGCATGCGCAGACTCTCGTAATCCGTTAGATGTAAGTCATACTCTGGGAGCAACTGTACAACTTCTCGTAAGCTTGGTACGTATCCACCGGGGAAAATATATTTATCAATCCAACCCGGCATGCTCTCCTCGGTTTGTTGGGTGATCGTGTGCAGTACGGATAGGCCACCTGCTATAAGCAAGTCGTCGATTGTTTTAAAGTATTTATGTTGATTGTTGCGGCCTACGTGTTCGAACATACCAACACTAACTATGCGATCGTATTTATGTTTATGATTTTTAATATCTTGGTAATTCATATATTTAAATTCAACCATGTTGCTTACGCCTTCGCGCTTGGCCATTGATGTAGCATATTCATATTGATTGTGGCTTAACGTGACCCCAAAGCTCCTCACTCCATATAACTTTGCAGCCCGTATTGCCAAATGCCCCCAGCCACAACCTATGTCTAAGAGCCGTTGGTCTTTACTTAGCTGTAGTTTGCCCAAGACATGATCGATTTTTTGTTGCTGTGCTAGCTCAAGTTTGTCATCTGGCTTTTTAAAGTAGGCACAGCTGTATGTCATGGAGCTATCAAGCCAGAGTTTGTAGAAATCATTGCCGAGGTCGTAATGGCTCTGTATCTGTGAATCTTGCTTTTTGCGTATGTTACGAGCAAACCTGTAGCCCATATTTTTACCGAGCCATTCTTGAAGACGGGCATTATTAAGATTTGTGAATTTTAAAAACTCATCAAGATTATCAACCTCAAGGCGTTTGTCCATGTAAGCTTCGCCGAATCCAATATCGGATTGTTTTACTATTGCGCTAGCTACGTCTGGATCATATAAAGTTAGAGTAAAGATTGGCTTATCATTACCGCCGTATTTTTTTAGCTCACCCCAGTAATCAACGGCAAATGACCCAAACTTGGCTCTTGTAAAAACCTGCTCTAAAATGGCCTTAGCAATCATTATTAACATTCTATCATTAACCCGGCGCCAGCTGCTATACTTAATGTTAATACAGTAAACAAGGACTGAAGACGAGTTAGGTTATGACTTAAGCTGATTTACGCTCGCTTTTTACAGAACACTAGCTGTAAACGGCTGTAAAAGTGGGGTAGCCAGCTTTAATGAACATAAAGCTGCCTTTGTGCGATAATCAAACAAGTACAAAATTACTGACAGCCAGCCAATAACAGGGAGAGACCGTGAATCAAGCACTTGCATTAGAAATTATGTTATCAGGCCAGAGCGTGCTTTTAACTGGAGCTGCAGGATCTGGCAAGACTTATGTACTCGGCGAATTTATACGCCATTCTAAGGCAGCCGGAAAGTCAGTTGCTGTCACGGCTACCACTGGCCTGGCGGCCTCGCACCTCGGAGGTGTTACCATCCATGCCTGGAGCGGTATGGGAATCCATCACGAATTACCCCGTAACTTTTTTGGTAATCTTACTAAAGCAAGACAAGAGACAATAGCTAAGGCTGATATTTTGATCATCGACGAGATTTCTATACTTCACGATTATCGTCTAGACATAGTGGATCAAATCACGCGCAAAGTTCGCGCCAAAAAAGACCAACCATTTGGTGGTCTGCAGGTTGTGCTGTGTGGTGATTTTTTTCAGTTGCCACCTGTTAACCGGTCTGGAGAAAAAGCCGGTGGTTTTGTTGTGGGCTCCGAATCTTGGCAAACACTAGACCCGGTGATTTGTTATCTAGAGGAACAACATCGCCAAGATGATGCGGCGTTCCTAGAAATATTGAATGCTCTTAGGGCGGGTGATATTCGTAGGCGCCACGCTGAACAATTGTTGTCTAGGCTAAAAGCCGAACTTCCTGGCCATAATGAGATTGCCGAGTTGCATACGGTAAATGTTGATGTTGATGCTATCAATAACGCGCGGCTGAATGATCTTAAGACCACAGCCTACAGATACAGGATGATAACTACTGGTGGTGAGAATTATGTCGAGACTCTAAAACGCTCTTGTTTAGCACCAGAAGAGCTAGTGTTGAAAGAAGGCGCGCTGGTAATGTGCGTGAAGAATAGCCCTGATAAAAAATATATAAATGGCAGCCTTGGCACAGTGATTGGCTTTGAAACTGAGACAAACTATCCAAAAATCACTCTAATGAACGGCAGGGAACTTACTATAACTCCAGAATCTTGGGAGCTGCGCGATGGTGATAAAAAGCGAGCCGGCATAACACAAGTACCTTTACGGCTTGCTTGGGCCATAACTATACACAAGAGCCAAGGTATGACTTTGGACGCGGCACGGATTGATCTTAGTAGGGCGTTCGTAGAGGGAATGGGCTATGTGGCACTGTCTAGGGTGCGTCGGCTCGATGCTCTCAGTTTGAACGGATTAAATAATATGGCTCTTAAAGTCAGTCAGTCAGCATTAGAGATAGATAAGAATTTAAGAGATAAGGCTAGTTTAGATCGAGTAAAGTTTGCGCACCTAGAATCTCTGGCCGCTGAGCGTAAGCAAAAAACGGGGCCACAACAAAAATCATCCAGTGATTGGTCAGAACGCTTAGCCAAGGTGCGCCAGCAATATCCCAGGGCTTTTCGGCCTTGGGCCAAGGCAGATGACCAAAAACTCTTGGACTTGTATAAGAATGGGGGTGATCTTAAAGCTATCTGCGCCGCCTTACAGCGACAACCTGGTGGTATCAAAGCTCGTCTTAAGAAACATTTAGGCGAGGATATGGTAAAATTCTAGATAAATGACACAAGACTCTGACACAAAAAAGGCTCCGACAAACAAAGCACCTAAACCGACTCAACCAAAGTCGAGGGATGTTTACTTGTTCTTAACGATGTCTGCGCTAGTGGTTGTTATATTGGTGAGTGTGTTGTCTATGGGCAAGGTATGGCAAGACGGGCGAGAGGCCCTCAAGGGCCCGTATGATGCAGCTGAAGTAGTAGAGATTGGTAGCGGCAAGTACCGCATGTATTACGACATCGCTAACAACCCACAGGCTGGTATATATTCTGCAATCTCTAGCGATGCCGTGCACTGGAAACCAGAGCCTGGTATCCGTAAAGAGTCTGGTAACTGGCCCAGTGTCGTTAGGCAGCCAAACGGTAGTTGGCGGATGTACTTTCATATTGATAATAATATCAAGAGCGCAACCTCAACTGATGGTCTAAATTGGACAGAAGAACCTGATGTGCGCATGAACGTCGAAAATCCGGTCGGGCTGGCCTTGAGCGATGTTAGTGAACCTACGGTTAGGCAGCTAGTAGACGGTACTTACCTTATGGTCTATACCGGTATGCTCGACCAGCAATATGGCAGCTCAACTAGTAATAACTCCAAAACCAGCTTGTTTTTATGGGCTACCTCAACAGATGGCGTGACCTTCGATAGGAAGGGTTTAGCCTTAGATAGTCGCAACGATGTTTTTAAAGGCCAGGTCAACGGCCCCCAGTTGGTTAAGTGGACCGACAACACTATGCACCTATTCTTCTGGAGCAAGAAGGGCATTTACGAATCTCCATTCAAGAACGATTCATTTGTAGACCCGAGAGTGGCATTTAGTAAAGGTGAGAGCAGCAGTCCTAGTAATTCACCACCAGCCGACCCTGCCTTACTTAAAGTCGGTGATAAGTGGTTTATGTACTACCAAGAACCAAACAAAGGCATCTATTACGCTACTCTAGGCAACTAAACTTTCTAGTAGTGGTCTGGGGCGTAATCATAGTGGGCTTCGGCTATTGGTATCATGGGCATTTTGTGTTTATCACGGAATCTATCATTGGTGCCCTCGAAAGTTTTTTCTTGATTAGCGTATTCTTCTTGGGTCATCCAGGCATTATGGCCACCTTCAAAATCTTCGATCAATTTGCCACGCGGATTGGTCCCGCCTATAACAAAAAATATTTTATCCTCCAGCATTTCGCTGGTCTGTTCGTTATAGTCCATCTTATGATACAGAGCCTCGTATTGCAGATCAGCCTCTAAACCAGTTTCTTCCGCTAACTCGCGTGCTGCGGCCTCCAGGATAGTCTCACCCCATCGGATCTTGCCAGTGGGTCGACCCCAATAGCCATAGTAGGGCTGCTTGAGACGCTGCTGTACTAGCTGCTTGCCGTCATGACGGATCATCAAGCAAACCGCAACCTTAGGCTGACGTTCGACTTTACGCTCGTCAGTATCAAACCGGTTAGCAAATTCCTTACCTTTAAAAGTTAGGCGATAAGCACCGTCTTGGTTCTTGCCGATGTATTCTTCGTCTGATAATTGCTTCAGATAAAAATTAAAATGATCGCTAGTGAGCTCGCTGGCTTTTTGTAACTCGGCAAAACGGGCAACAGGGCTAAATAGCAATACGCGCAAGATAGCAACGTGAGCCTGATGTAATTGTTTATCCACGCTCATAACAGTAACTCCTTATAAAACCTATTGTGCCCGTATGCTTCTGAGAAATCTAGTGAAGAATATTTAAGCTTACATGTTGGGTTCCAAGGAGTCGCCTTGGAATCTGCTACAAATTTAAAACCACCCTGGTGGTTGCCAGAGTGGTTTTAAATTTTGGAAGCTTACTGTTACCAGTTTCGCTTGCGGAAGCTAGAGAAACCGTCACGGTCGCCACCACCACCGTTACCGCCACCACGACTATCACCATCACGGCGAGGTGGGCGATCAGTCATAGGACGAGCTTCGTTGACTACAAGGGCGCGACCTTCAAAGTCTTTGCCATTTAAGCCAGCGATAGCAGCATCTGCTTCTTCTTTTTTCTCAAACTCGACAAATGAAAAACCTTTTGATCGGCCATTGTCGCGATCGATAATCAGCCGTGCTGAAAGCACTGCGCCGAATTGACTAAATAACTGAGTCAAATCGTCTTCAGTGGTTGAGTACGGAAGATTACCAACGTATAGTTTCGTTGCCATTATGTTCTACTTTCTTACTACTTGATACAGGACGACCACTTAACATATGCTTAATTGCTTGATTAAGAACCTGACAAGATGATATTATCGCTCAAAATTGATAAAACCGCAACTACTAAATCGATATTTTCCAATATTAACCAATAAAAAGTCCCAAAGCTCCTATGCTTGCACTAGCGGTCTGGCTCTGCTAAATTTGCTCCTAGTGTTTTTCCAATCAACCACAACTTTTACATTTGGCGCATTGCTTCGTTGCCAGCGCGGTACTTCCTCCAAGTGTGAAAGTTGTGCCAACTAGACAAGAGGTAAGCTAATATGTTAATCACGATCCGTAAGATTCCTTCGCGCATGAAACGTATTGTAGTAGAGGTAGTTCCTCAAGAGTGGCAGCTGTATATACCTTGCTAGTTTCCTAAATACGAAGCTTGCAACCCTAATTTATTTCTAAAGTGCAGCCTTAACAGGTTGCTAAGTAGCTATTAGCTACTGGCCATTTAACGCGTCATCAACAGCTTTTTTGAGCTTATCGCCATTAGATCCAGTGACTCCAGATAGTTTCTGACCATTTAGTACAAATGTAGGCGTGCTGTCGACAGCAAATACGTTTGAAGTTGATCTGTCGCGGGTAATCTTTTGAGTAATATCACTACTATCTAAATCATTCCTAAACTTGTTTATATCAAGGTTGAGCTGCTTAGCCAAACCTTCAAAAAATGCAGTTCTAGCATTACCGCTTGTGCTTGACCAGCTGGACTGGTTTTGATACAGCAAATCGTGCATCTCATAGAATTTATTTTGCAAACCAGCAGCTTCTGCGACAGTGGCTGCGGCCAAAGCGTTCGGATGTATGCTGGTCAGAGGCATATCGCGGAACACAAATGCTATCCGGTCTTTATACTGCTCTTTAATTTGTTTGACGTAAGGGAACATACTTCCGCAAGCTGGGCACTGAAAATCACCATACTCAATCAGTAATACTTTTGAGGTGGCAAGCCCAAATACATGGTCACCAATCGGGCCATCAGTAATTATTTTGCTGGCATCACCTTTGAAAGGTGCGACAGTTTGCTTATTACTCCAGAACACCAAACCTAGAATACTTATACAAATAACCACAAAAATAATCCATCGCGTGCGTGTCATACTTACCTCCACTTTCTGCAGATTATAATATCATATAGTTCCCTGGTGTTTTGGATAGCGTACATACTTTTTTGCGCACCGTCATTCCCGACTCCGATCGGGAATCTAGGACAATAATGAATTCCTTTTCTGACTGGATCCCCAATCAAGTTGGGAATGACGGTATGGGTAGTAACATAAGACTCTGCATCCAGAAGGTGATGTGGTTAAGAAGCTATTTGATTTATGATTTTATCTACTGCGCGCTTGGCAAAAGCTTTATCGAACCTAAGAATGGCTATCTCGGAGGTGCCTAGATTAACCCCCTGTACAACGTAATTATGGCTACCTATAATAGCGCCTTGCTCAGTTGCTATTAGCTTGGCGTGCAAAAGAGGCGATTGTTTTGGTAAACGCTCATCAAAGAATTCAGCTGGTAAGCGCAATTTCTCTCGTAAAACATTAATGTGATGTAAAGGTGCTTGGCGACCATGAGCAGCTGGATGGCTAAAAAGTATGCGGACCGACACACCACGTTTATGTGCAGCCAGCAAATGCTGAGCCATTTTGCTACCAGGGAAGTATTGGCAAGTTATGACTACCCATTCCTTAGCATCATCGACTAATTGCAGGGCTTTTTCAAAAATTATAGATTGGCGAGGCACCCCGGCGTCTATAAATATTTTGGTTTGGTTATCCACTTCGAATTGTTGGTCGTGCCTGTCAAATGCGATTCGAGTGTTCTTGGTGGCAGCAATCTTTTGGAACTGCTCGTATAACCAATCACTAGTAGTGCGGTCTTTCAGGCTAATCATCAAATCCATATGTTCAACATGGCCCAAGTTGTTGCCGCCTATGTAGGACTGGTCATTCACAATAGCTAGCTTCAAATGTGATCGGCCAGACTGAGGCAACTTAAAACGCCGGTCTGGCAGGTTAGTAATCGCGTAATGACCACCGCATTCTGCTAATGTTTCTAGCTTGGCTGCGTAGCCGCCGAATGGTTGTCGCAGGCTAGTACTTATTTTTTTACCTGACCAGGCTGGCCCGGGAACCTCACGATCGTTCTGCCACAAAAACGTAAAGGCGTCTATTATGAGCGTGACCTCAGCCCCGCGTTTAGCGGCTAAGCACAGGGCATCTATCAGGTGGTTGATAGGTGGCTCCTTCGGGTCAAAGTACATACTAGTTACTAGAATGCGATCGCCATGACCTAATTTGTTGGCCTGGTCGGTTATTGTCTGAATATACTCTATTCTGGAGTAAAGTTTAAAATCATCTGTCTTCATTGACCGTATTTTATAACACAAGCCACATGCTAAGATAGCATTAATGTTTGTGCAATTTATAGTATTTTTATTCGCTCTAATTGCTGCGACCAGCAAGAGTCTGTCGTTTGAGATGAACAACCTGACGGAGTTCGAGCTTAAACGACGCGTTGATGCAGGCGACGATGCGGCTCAGCTCGAGTTAAGGCTAAGAACTAATAGACAGCTGCTATTTGTGTTACAACGAGTTATAGAGGTCTTGTGTGTCTTTATGATAGCAGTACTTCTGGTGGGATCATTACAATTTGCCAGAGCTGCGTTCTTTATTTTGATTTGGCTGTTGTTGATTGAATATGTGGCCAGCCGCCGCTGGTTTCATAAATTTATTAGCCATTATTTGTACGATCAGTTGTCTACGATTATTAAAGTTGTAGAATCGCTGCCCTTTTTGCATTTTTTTGTTGGTTTTACTCCAATAACACGCAGTCAATTATTCTTTTCCAAAGAAGAGCTGTTAGATTTTATAAAGACCAACAAAGATGTGCTTAACGAACAAGAATCTGGGTTAATCAAACACGTATTAACTTACGAGCAATCTCTAGTCAAAAATCACATGACTAAACGTTCTAAAGTGATAACTATCGACAAGCGCGAAATTGTAGGGCCGTTACTGCTTGATAGAATTCACAAGTCTGGTCAACCGCATCTACTAGTTGTCGATAAAGACATTGATAACCCAGTCGGCGTGATGACCGTAGCTAATTTTACTGTTATTAACCCTGATATTAAAAAAGTCAACGATGCTCAGCTTGGAGTCTTGTATTATATAAACCAAGACTTACCAATTAGCCACGCTTGGCAGGCCATCTTGCGAACTGGCTCATCTATGTTTATAGTAGTCAACATATCCGAGGAGATAACAGGTGTTATTAATGTTAGAGACGTTATGCAAGCAATTTTGGGCCAACACAATTTTGGCCAATTTAGCCAATATGAAGATCGGCGCGCGGTAGCTAAACTTGCGGATACTACGCCAAGCCACGATCCAAAAATAGCAAGTCCCAAGAACTAGCAATAACACCTTATTAAACAGAGAGACATCATGAGAGTATTAGCAAGTGATTTAAAAAAACACATGGGCAAGCCAGTTTTATTACAAGGCTGGCTACACAAGAAGCGCCTACTAGGCGGTCTGACATTTATTGTATTGCGCGACCGCAGTGGTTTGGCGCAGATTTTAGTTAACGAAAAATCAGAAGTCGAAAAACTTCGTGGTATGCAAGCCGGTACCGTACTAGAGATTTCTGGTGTTGCGACAGCCGATGATCGTGCACCCGGCGGCGTAGAAGTCCATAAAGTCGAAATTAAAGTCATGGTGCCTGTCGAGCACGAGTCGCCAATAGAAATCGACAAGCCGTTAAGCCACGCGTCTGACAACTTAGACACACTGTTTGATCATCGCGTGATTGGCTTGCGCAATCTTCAAGAGACTAAGACCTTCAAGATCCGCAGTGAGCTAACTCGTTTTATTCGTGAATTTTTATACAAGAACGATTTTGTAGAAATCAACACACCCAAACTTGTAGCCGGTGCTGCCGAAGGTGGGGCGGAAGTCTTTAAGTTGGATTACTTTGGCCAAGAAGCTACTTTGGCTCAAAGCCCTCAGCTCTACAAGCAGATTATGGTTGGTGTGTTTGAACGCGTGTTTGAGATTGCCCCAGCCTTTCGAGCCGAATTAAGTGCCACTACCAGGCATGTGTCAGAGGTCACCATGCTGGATATCGAGATGGGATTTATCAAAGACCATAACGACGTCATGAACATGGTGCAAGATATGGTCTACAACGCTCTAACTCGTGTATACGCAGAATATGGCGATGATCTCAAGCTTCTTAAAGCACCGGAGCTAGTACTTACACCAGAGTTCCCACGTTACAGC
The DNA here is from genome assembly GCA_035568355.1 of Patescibacteria group bacterium. Classification (GTDB taxonomy): domain Bacteria; phylum Patescibacteriota; class Saccharimonadia; order Saccharimonadales; family EFPC-124; genus DATMOD01. Next base: position 17,681 of record DATMOD010000004.1, on the reverse strand, counting down.
ATGGCAGAGATCCACAAGATGTATTCTAAGGCTACCGGTAAGGACACTTCTAAAGAGATTGATCTTACTCCAGACGAAGAAAAGTGGATATGTAAGTATGCTAAAGAAAACGATGGTTCCGAAGCAGTCTTTGCTACCAACCTACCAAAATCTAAGATGAAGTTTTACCACATGGCTAACGATGATGGCACGGCAAGATCAGCCGACCTACTGTTCCGCGGCGTCGAGATATCAACTGCTCCCCAACGCGAACATCGCTACGAAAATGTTGTAAAGCAGATGGAGGCCGCTGGTATTGATCCAACAAGCCCAGGTTTCAGTCATTTCTTGCTAGCCTTCAAGCATGGCCTACCACCTCATGGTGGTTGTGGTTTTGGTATTGATCGCTTGACTGAAAAAGTTCTTGGTTTTAACAACATCAAAGAAGCAATATTATTCCCTCGCGACATCAATAGACTGACACCATAGGTCGATTAATATCTCTATAACTCTCGACTTGTAGGTCAACCAACGGTACCATAGGGGGATGAGTTCTAAACGTAGGAATGGGCGCAAAAGAGTTTATACACCCCCTGTTCAGCAATTTGCGACAGTTGGGCCTGACGCTTCATCTGCAGAAGGCGGGTGGTCCAAGCTGCTCGATTCATTTAGGCGTTTCTTGCCTCATACCCAAGAAGACGATGTAGCTAAATTACGATGGATAGTAATCTTTGTAGTTATGTTGGTAGTGATTGAATTTACGGTCATTGCTCTGGTTTTTAGTGCTAATCCGCCAGTTTTACAGAACAAAAATGCTGGTCAGGCAACTCCGGTTGACTCTAAGGGCACCAGCTCTGGTAGTGCTTGTAATCCAAATAATGTCGGCGGGAGTAATTTGCAGAATACGCCGACTGTTCAAGGCCAAAATGGTGGCGTTGGCACCCAAGGCGCCTTACAAGCAACCCCACAATCATCTAAGTGCTTGTAAAAATTGACAGATAACATCTGGATGCCATAATTATTCGTGATGATAACTACGAAGCGCAATATATTAATAGTACTTAGCGCTTTTTTAGTTGCGCTATCTGCCCAGGGTACAGTTTTAGCTGATAAAAACATAAACTTAACCCAAGATAAACAAAACATAACCCGCCAGAATTGTATTTCGTCGCAGATGATTATACTTGGGCTCCAAAAACGTGATGAGGTCTCACGCATAAATCGCGGTAGGGCATACGATCAACTTTCTAGACAAATCGTAGCTTTTAATAGCCGATTTGTTGCTAGTAAGATCAGCGCACCAGACCTAGTATCGTTAGCTGATGACCTGCAAACAGATTTAGACCACTTTAGATCAGATTATGATCGTTATTACGATGATCTATCTAACGCAATAAAAATCGATTGCAAGAACAAGCCTGTAGACTTCTATCAACTAGTTATTAAATCTAAGGATGATCGTGCAACTGTTGGCGCAGATATTGTCTTGCTAGACGAACTGCTGGGCAAATATCGAATAGCTTGTTTGCATTATCAGTCTGTGTTGCAGTCCGATAGCCCACCTGGAGTAAACCCATGAGGCATCAAATTTTAGATAAAATTTGGCAGCGCCTAAATCGTATATCTCAAAATGCCAGGCTGCCGGTTGCACTGGCCATAGCCATAGTTATTTCTTTGCTACTAGCATTCGTGAGTGTGGCCCTTTATTCTTTAGGGGGGTCATCTAAACTAGATCTCAGCCGACCCGGCTACGAACGTGAGCGCAATCAATTAGTCAGGGGTGATCAGCAAAAGACTTTTGACACTACCAGCCCAATTAATAAAGGTGCTATTGATACTTTTCTGAAGAGTTACGACAAAAATACTAAAGATTTGAACAGTTTTGGTGACTTTAAAGATCAAGCTCTAGAAGATTCTGATTTGCAACTGAGTGGTCAATCTCCAAACCAAGGATTGTAATTATTTTTTATTAGCACTAGTTCCAGGCGAGGTAGGGGCTATGTCTATATCTTTTTTCTTGAAGGCTATTATCAAACGCTTGCGCAGTTCACTTGTTACGCTCCATTGCTCTGAGGGCTGAGTTTTGCCAACTATTTTAATGTCTAACGCTGTATTGCTAAAGTTAGCGATACTTAAAAAGTGCGGGGCTTCTAAAATCTTGGCTTTCCATTTGTCGTCGTTGTATATCTTTTCGCCGACTTCGTTAACAATACCAGCCAGGGTGTCGATATTTGTATCTGGTGCCACGCTTACAACCAGATTGACCTTAGAGAATCCCATAGTTTTATTTATAGTTCGGGATATGCTGCCGTTAGGTAGGTGATGCACATTGCCGTCTACATCGCGCATTATGGTAGACCGAAGGGTGATTTGCTCAACTGTGCCTGATGCTCCATCAAGTTCTACGACATCCCCAACTCGGAACTGATTTTCTAGAATTATAAACAAACCGGCCAGAAAGTCTTTTACTATAGATTGTGCTCCAAAACCAATAGCTACACCCAGAACGCTAGCACCAGCTAGTAGTGGAGTAAGATTGACCCCAAAACGGCCGAGTATAGAGAAACCTGCCACTAACCAGACTAATACTCTAAAAAAGGCACCCAAGATCCCTATAAGGGTCTCTTGTCGCTTGCGAATGTCGCTTGGGCTAATATCGTTTTGTAGACGACCGACAGCTCGTTTAATGGCAGTTTTTATAATAACTAGACCAAAGCGGTCCGTAAGAAAGGCCGATATTATCAGCAGAATGATTGGTAATCCGTTAGTGCTAATCCATTTAGTAAGCATGTATTCCTCCAGATTAAGATAAGATCTTTTTTAAGTTGCTTCTGAGCCAATCGTCGACATCACCTGCGCCCATGGCCACAACTAATTTGTTTTGCTTGAGTGCCTGGCGAATACTCTGAATTAATTGTTCATTTAACTCAGCTGGCTCTGCTAGGGAAGGGTGGTCTAATTTAGCAATCAGTTCGGCCTGTGATAGCACTGGTAATGTTTTATTTTCTCTCGACAAATAAGTTGGTAACCAATATACATGCTCAGAATTGTCAAAACAGTCTTTGTAATTATCTTGTATATCATGCTGGCGGAGATTTTGATGCGGTTGATAAATCACATACACCTGATCAGAAATCTCACGAGCCAGTTGGATGTCGGCAGCAATCTCTCTAGGGTGATGGGAATACGTTGTGTAAAGATTGTTAGCTAGTTTTTCGAAGCGGCGCATAGTACCCGGAAAGTTGTTCATAGCTGTTATTACATTCTCTAGCTTGAATTCGGTAAATAGTTGCGTAAAACAGGCAATAGCCAAACTGGCGTTGTGACGATAGTGTTCACCCGGGAGAGTTATGGGCAGGGTGGTGTGAAGGGTCGAAGAATCGGCAAAAGTTAGTCTAGCAGATTTAGCCACCTCTAGGTGCTCAGCATCCGTCTGCGAAATATAAGTATGCTTAGATTGGTCGATAAATTGGCGAAAAGCTTGGGTGTAATCTTTGGCTGTCGGATACGAATCGGGGTGGTCATAGTCTACGGTTGTTATTAAGCTTATATCCGGGCGGAATTTTAACATATTGCGGTCATACTCATCAGCTTCGTATATAAAATACTTAGCCCGTAGGTTGTAAGTACCGCTCGAGGCAAAACTAAGCGTTGTACCAATGGCATAGCTTACAGGTATATCAAACTGTTTGAACAGCCAGATTAACATGCCGGTGGTGGTGGTTTTGCCGTGCGTGCCAGAGACGGCTATGAGTTGTAACTTTTTTTGGCTTAAGATGTAGTTTATTAGTTCATCTCGCTTGCTTAGGCGAATATCGTGAGATTTGGCAAAGGCAATTTCTGGATGATCAAGCGGTAATGCGGCGGTTATAACCACCCAGTCTATTGGTTGTTTATCGTGGGCGGCAGCAATCTCTGCGCCTGTCTGGCCTAGGGCATAGGGGATCCCTAGTTTATCTAGCTGTTTGGTCATTAGGCTGGGTCCAATATCAGATCCAGACACGGTGTATCCTGCTCGCTTGGCGACTTCAGCGAGTGGCCCCAATCCCACGCCACCAATACCCGAAAAGTATATGTGCATGCCCCTCAGTATACACGACTGTTTAATGCGCTTATACTAGACCCTGACCCACACTTGTTTTTATCACCGTCATCCCCAACTTGACTCACGAATCCAGTTAAAAAAGAATTCATTCTGACTGGATACTCGGTCTTAGCCGGGTATGGCGGAGAATAGTGAGCGTAGGTTAGATACTAGGCTTATACAACTAGCTCAGTAAATTTAGGACTATGTCTAAAAGAAACCTGCATCACATTCTAGTTCAATTGCGCAAGCTGCGTCTGTGGCAGTTGGTATTGTTGTTTATTTTGATGGTTGGGTTGTCGATTTCTTTTTTACGCCAGAATAACCTCGAAATGGTTAGATTGCGTGATGCTGTTAAAACTTCAGACGCTAATGGGGGTGATGTAAGGGCTACTTTGGTTAATCTACAACGCTATGTGAACGGACACATGAATACCGAAATGGGTAGAGGCATCTACTTAGACAATACCTACCAACAAGCCTACAATCGTGCTCTACAGTCGGCTGCGGGGAATAATTCTCCGGACAGCGCAGCTTATCAACAGGCTGATCTAAATTGCCGAAAGGTCTTTACTGCTTCGTCGTCTTTTCAAGCTTATGTGCAGTGTGTGACCGATAAGGTCTCGGCTAGTGGGCCAGCCAAAGATCCGCTGGCTGTTTTTAAACCACCACCAACAGATTTGTTTAAGTACAATTTTGCTTCACCAATTTGGTCGCCTGACCCAGCAGGGTTCGCAGTTCTTGCCGCCCTTATACTGTTTATTTTTATAATTGGCGACATCTGTTTAGTGTGGCTTGCTTATCTATTTTTGCGGATCCGGCTTTATCTAGTAAAGCGCTTTTGGTAGTAGATTACTAAATTCAGATGGGGCGAATTATTGACAAACAGTTTGTAGGCGGCGTATGGTAAAAACACGCTAGTCAATTAAAAGGAGGATTTAATCAGTCATGGCAGCTTATCAGCACACAAATACTAAAGGGGTGACTTACTTTCTACACTCTAAGCTCGTTACGCTACGTGGCGGCAAGCAACAACGGATTTATTTTTTCGCCAAAGACGAACGACCAGCTGATGCAGTCGACGCTTTGCCAGAAGGCTACATGGTGCAAGAAAATCCACGCAACGGTTTCTTAACTCTTAAGAAGATCCAAAAAGCTGAAGAAGCTGCAGCGTAGAGAAGAAGAGTAAAGTACTCTCAGTCAATTAAAACCCAGGTTTCGGCCTGGGTTTTTTGTATGGAATAACAAGAATCTTAGGACAGAAATGGGAAAGTGTTGTAGGAGGGCCAGAACCCAGAGGATTCTAGAAGACTGTCTTCTAACAGAGGGGATTTTGTGGCACAGTTGGAGGCTAGTCATTGCCAAAGTTTTTGATACAATAACTAGTAATTATGCCTAAACAAACAATCAGTAAAGATCCAACCCACGACCCGATTATTGTACGAGTTAAGAACCTAAAAAAATCTTACGATGGCAAAAAAGCTGTCAACGGCGTGTCGTTTGAGGTTAAGCGAGGCGAGGTTTTTGGCATCTTGGGTCCTAACGGCGCTGGTAAAACGACAACTCTGGAAATGATGGAAGCTTTGCGCCCGATAGACGAGGGCACCGTAACAATCGATGGCATTAACGTTGCCGACGAACCATACAAAATTCGTTCAATGATTGGCGTGCAACCTCAAACCCCAGCTTTTCAAGATAAGACTAAGCTATCAGAATTAATTGAGATGTTTGCGGCTGCCTATGGCGAAAAAGTAAATGCCAAAGAATTTTTGGCCGATGTAGATTTGGTAGAAAAATCTAATAGCTACGTAGAAAGCCTATCTGGTGGCCAAAAACAACGCTTTAGTATTGCAGCCGCTTTAGTGCACAACCCTAAGGTGTTCTTTATGGACGAACCCACCACCGGCCTTGACCCTGGTGCCAGGCGCAACTTGTGGGATCTTGTAGAGCACATCAAAAGCACTGGTGTGACCGTTATCATAACCACTCACTACATGGATGAAGCCGAAGTACTATGTGACCGAGTGGCTATTATGGACAACGGTAAAATCATAGCCCTTGCACCACCACAAGAACTCATAAAAGAGTTGTTAAAGCGTGGTTTTAAAAAAGAACAACATGTCGAGCAGGCTAATCTTGAGGATGTATTTATCGATTTAACTGGCAAAGGGCTGAAGGGATGAAGAATCTTCCAAATCAGCACATTTCGTCCAAAAAGCCTGCGCTCCGATGCTCACGTACATTAAGTACGCTGCGACTTCGGTGCTCGTCTTTCGAACAAACTGCACTAATTCGGGAGATTCTTCTATGATGCGCAAACTATTCACTGTCTACGTATTCGCCAAAATCAACACCAGCCGGTACTTTCGCGATGTAGTGGCCATATTCTTTACCGTTGCTTTTCCACTGATCTTATTATTCGTTTTTGGGGGAATTTTTGGCAAGGCTAGTGACCTGTCGTTTAAGGTAGCTTTAATTAATCAATCCAATAGTCAGTTTGCACAGAGTTTTGTAAATGACTCTAAGGCCCAAAAGGTGCTAAAGGTTAATAGCGACATAACTTCGCTCGACCAGGCTAAAGAAAAAATGACTCGTGGTGAGCTAGATGCAGCCATAATTCTGCCGAGTGATTTTGGTTCAATTAAAAATAAGTCTATCCCATCTGGCAAGGCCTTAGTTTATTACACCCAGAATAACGAACAAGCTGGCCAAGCCTTAGTGTCTGTTTTGCAAGCTCAATTTAAGGCCATCAACGCTCAGTTTGTTAAGGTTCAAGAGCCATTCACGGTTAGCGCTCAACAAACTAACGACAAACGTCTATCAACCTTCGACTACACGTTTTCTGGCCTACTAGGGTTCTCTATAATGGGTCTTGGTATTTTTGGGCCAGTTAACGTCTTCCCGGAACTCAAACGCCAAGGTATCCTGCGACGCTTTAATACCACCCCAATTAGGGTCTGGCAGTACTTTTTGTCTAATGTTTTTACGCAGGCTATTGTTGGCTTGTTTACGATGGCAGTTCTATTTGCGGTGGCAATCTTAGTGTTCCATCTAAACGTTGTGGGCAATTACTTTGAGCTAGCGTTGTTCTTAGTACTCAGTATTATAACTATCCTAGGTATTGGCCTAGCGCTTGGTGGTTGGGCTAAGAACCAACGGCAGGCTGCACCACTGACCAACCTGGTTGTGTTCCCGATGATGTTCTTATCTGGCACGTTCTTCCCACGGTTTTTGATGCCAGAGTGGTTACAGCAGGCCTCAAGCTTATTGCCACTAACACCAATGATCGATGGTATTCGTTTGATAATAACCGAAGGCAAGCACTTTGTAGACCTCGCCCCACAACTGGGCTTGATGGGGCTTTGGTTGATAGTTATTTACTTTATAGCTTTCAAGGTCTTCCGATGGGAATGAGCACTAATCTCTTGGCGCGCTACGGCGTTGACTCGCAATTTTTACATTGCGCAACGTCATCCCCGACTACGATCGGGGATCCAGGACAGAAATGGATTCCTTTTTCACTGGATTCCCAGTCAAGCTGGGAATGACGGGCCTAGGTGCGCCAGTAGAACACTCAACTAGTTTTCCACAGGCAACAGAGGTAGCAATCCACAGCCCAGCCTCCAGAACCCACTTGCTTTACTAGTTAAATATAGGCATAATCATATTCGTAATGCCGTTCCGGCATTATAAGCTATAGTGCAAAGCTAAACAGAGAAGGGGGGTTAAGCGTCAGTTAGATAAGGGATATAGGGCGGTTACCGTAGGTAACCCGTAGTTAATAATTAATATTTAGGAGAATCTATGTTACGTAGATTTCGTACTATTGTAGGTGGTGCTGGAGTAGCATTATTGCTAACCGCACTTACGCCTGCAGCCGCGAACGCCGGAACCTTGCAAGGCTCCACCCTGGACTTACAAACAGGTGGTGTGACTTTGGTTGGCAACGCAGATGGTAGCTTGAACTTGAATGCTCCTACCATCACAAAAATTTCTAACGCTGCCTCTGTGGGTGGCGATTTTCAATTAAGAAACGCATTTAACAATGCTCAATGGTGTGGCTCCCACATCTACGACAACCAGGGTCTTCACATCCAGAGCTGTTCTGGTAACGGTGCTTTGTTCCTTGACAACGCAACTACTGTAGCTGGTAACTTAAACGTTACCTCAGGTGGTTTGACAGTACAGGGTAACGGCACAATTAGCGGTAACCTTGCTCTTGGTGGCGGCTTAAACGTCGTAGCCGGCCCCGTAGTATTTGCTCCTGGTACAACCTTCACTGGTTTGCCTGTTGCACTTGGCGCGGTAGCTTTGAGCCCATCAACTGTTCAGAAGGTTCTTCCTACAGTTGATGTAGTGCCTCTAACTTTGCAGGTTGCTGCTGGTGGTACGTCTAACGGCCTCCAGATTAACAACAACGGTGGTACTTCAGTGTTCTCAGTTGGCCCAACTGGTAACGTAACTATTGCTGGTACAACTACTGGCTCTGGTGACGCTACTTTCTCGGGTAACGTAACACTTGGTGCTGTTGGTAAGGCTATTACCTTTAACGGTACTACGACCTTCACAACTCTTACTGCTTCTACCATAAAATCAGACCTTTACCAGTCAAACACTGGTGCTGCTGCTGCTTTGGTAATCGGTAACGATGTTACTACTGGTTCTGTAGCTTTGGCTGGTGGTGTAACCACTGGTTCTGTTAACGTAGCTGGTGCTTTGAACGCTGGTACGTTAAACCTAGCTAACGGTACTGCTGGTGTAAACACTGTTAACATTGGCGCTGGTGCTGTCGCTGGTAACATTGTTACTATCGGTAACACAACTGGCGCAACTGCTGTTAACGTTAACGTTGGTACTGGTAACTTCACTCTAACCGGTGCAGCTGGTTCTACACTAGCTCTTGGTACAGGTGTAACAACTGGTACAGTTAACCTCGGTAACGCAGTTACTACTGGTGCTATCAACATTGGTGGTGCAGTTACGACTGCTGCTTCTGGTGCTAGCATTACTGTTGGTGCTGCTGGTGCTACAACCCAGACAGTTATCTACGGTGGTACAACTGCTGCTGGTGCTACTGTTGCAACCGTAAACTCACTTTACGGTAACGTAACTACTGGTAAGATCAGCATTGGTGATGGTTTGACAACTGGTACTATCCAAATTGGTGGTTCAGTTGGTGCTCAGACCTACAACATTGGTAACGGTAACTTGGCTGGTACAGCTAACACTTCTGCCCAGACGTTCAACATCTCAGGTGCTAACGCAACTGGTGGTGACACAATCAACGTAGGTACTGGTGGTACGGCCGCTAAGACCATCAACGTTGGTACTGGTGCGATTGGTAACGCTATCAACATCGGTTACAACACTGCTGGTCAAACAACAGCTGTAACAATCGGTGATGGTACAGGTACCTTCAGCCTTGCTGCTTCAGCAGATGCTCGTACAACTAACTTTGTAACTGGTAACGCTGTTCAGACTTTGAACATTGCTACTGGTACAAGTGGTAACACGACTAACATCCAAAGCGGTGTTAACACAGGTACAGATACTGTGAACATTGCTACTGGTGCTGGTGCAACTAAGACCGTTAACATTGCATCTGGTAACACAACTGTTGCTGCAAACGTTAACATTGGCACTGGTGCTTCAGCTACTGCTTCAACAGTAACTATTGGTACAACTAACGGTGCTGGTGCGATTGCTTTGAATGTTGGTACTGGTAACTTTGTACTTAACGGTGTTGCAGGTTCTACCTACACTGTTGGTGCAGCTACTACAACTGGTACTGTTACTATAGGTGGTACAGCCCAAACTGGTACTATCACTCTTGGTTCAAGCTCAGGTACTAACACCGTAGCTATCGGTGCTGGTGCTGGTGCAACAACAGTTGCGATTGCTGGTGGTGTCGGTGGTAACACTGTAAACATCAACAACGCTGCTGGTGCAAACACAACCAACATTGGTACGGCCGCTTCGGTCAACACCATAACTATTGGTACAACTAACACTACTTCAGCTCTAACTTTGAAGGCTGGTTCTGGTAAGATCACCACTAACGGTGCAATTACTAACGATACTTCAATCTTAGAAACTGCTGGTACAGGTGGTGTTGGTTATGGTACTGGTGCTGGTGGTGCAGTTACTCAGGCTACTAGCCGAACAACTGGTGTAACTCTAAACACTGTTACAGGTGCGATTACACTTCTGTCAGCTGCTGGTTCTGCTACTCCTCAGTCATTTACTGTGACTGACAGTGCAGTTGCTGCTACTGATACGGTTGTCGTAAGCCAGAAGTCTGGTACTGACTTGAATGAAATCTTCGTAACAGCTGTTGCGGCAGGTAGCTTCAAGATCACCTTCTTCACTACTGGTGGTACTACAACTGAGGCTCCAGTATTTAACTTCGCGGTTGTCAAGGGTGCTGCATCCTAGTATACCTAGCGTAAGTTAATTCGATCCTTTCCATTAGCTGGATAGGAAAGATGACAAAGAGGGCTCGAAAGAGCCCTCTTTGAATTTGTTTAAAAACACATCTTTAAGAGGGGTTATAGTATATAATTAAAGAGTTATAATATGATAAAAGAGGAAAGTCAGTAATGAAGCAGAAGCGTCTAATCATATTAGTAGTCACAGTAATTGCGTTCATTGTCTTGCTAGCTGGTGGCTATTTGTTGTGGCAAAAATTTCAACATGACAAGAACCAAATTAATCTAATAAAAACTGCCAACAATGCTTACCCGAATGATGTGCGCTATGTAAGCTTTGGCACAAATCATGTTTTTGCCGTGCCTAAATCTTTTGTAGCTGACGAGACTACCATAAACGGTATTGAGCTATTGATGCCCGGCGGTATTACTATCGACAGAAATTCTACGATAGGGCAGCTTTATGATTCTGGCGTAGTTGCTATTCAAGCATCCTCTGATATTAAGCCTAACAATAGCGGGTCTTTAAAAGACTATATCAATAAGACTACTATCCCAGATTTTAATAAAAACTTTGGTAGCTCTACTGTTAAATTCACTATGCCTGGTACTGCTTTGGCAGCAACTGTAATTGCAAAAAAAGATGGCAAAACGGCTCGTCAGCTTTATGCCTATGGTGGCTCGCACCCATACTTTATTGTAGCCAAAGAACAAAGTGATGCTTACGTTGAGGCTACAAGCACTCTCATAGACCTGAGCGACTCTAGATATAAAGACGACATCGCAACTATAAGGCTGGTTATTAAAAAATATGTGACGATGTTGCAGCAGAGTGACCTTGTGAATCTGTACGATGCTGGCACTAATTCTTTGAAACGGCAGACTTCTATTAAAGATCTGAACAACGCCTTGAATGACTCAGTTGCGTACATACATCGTGATATCGTTGTGCCTGGTGGTGGTATACAGAACGATACGTTTGCGGCACAAATCTACTTTAAGCCTAAGATTAAAGAAGATCAGCCGGCCCTTGGCGTAATCACTCTCAAAAAAGAAGATGGCCAGTGGAAATTAGCCGGTCTTCAGCTACCAGCACCTAAAAAGAATTAACCTATGGCAGAAAACGACAACAATCAGAACCAAAAAACCATAATCAAAGATCCTAAGACCTGGATACTTACTATCGTAGTTTTGCTTGTTGTAGTACTGGCTGGCTGGTGGTGGCTGTATCCAAGGCACGCCAGTTTGTTCACTAGCAAAGTCGAAGCTTACCAGTACCCAGAATACATAAGCCTGGGTAGCAACTACGTGTTTACTATCCCTAAAAGTCTTAATGTTTATGACAGGGCAGTGCCAGGCATTCAGATACTCTACGCTGGCGATTTAACTACCAAGACGCTAGATGAAGCCTACCAGCATGGCGGCATAGCCGTGCGGCCAATTTCTGGGCTTACAGACCACAGCGCCAGCGCTTTTAAAAAATATGTTAACGATACTTACGTGCCAGATTTAAAAAAGAACCTAGCGACGGATGTAAGTGCGCAGTTTGACACCAACAACGGTTCGGACGTCGCCCAGGTAACTGTTAAAAAGAATGGCCAACAACTTAGGTTTATCTATCTAAAGAACGGCCAACATCCGGCTGAGGTTGTAGCTAAAGACGAAACCGATGCAGTCAAAAAAGTCGAGCAAACCCTCGTGGATGTAGAGGCCAGTGATATTAAGGCAGAAGTTGCGCCAATATCACAAGCTATCAGTAATATTGCGCTGCTTATAAAGAACCAAAAAGGCTCAAATCTATACAAGATATCTTCGGCTGATCTGCGATCTAAAATCAGCGAAGCCGGTTTGATAGATGCCCTAAAAGCTGCCGAACCATACACCTCGCAACCTAGCCAGATAACTATTAACGGCATGGGTTACGACGGTAAAATAAACGAATTTACAGTAGTTATGACCTTCGACCCACCAGCCACCGGCGACAAGCCAGCTTCTGGCGTTCTATACATCGATAAAATCGATGGTCAATGGCAATTAAAGAATATAAAGCTGCCGTCTATTGCTGAGCCCGTTAAAGCTAACTAACCATTCATGCAAGATATAGACAGCCATTGGTCAAATCTCTACGACCAAGGCCGTGACTACTTACTGGCGAGCCATCAGGCCATCAGCAAGTATCTTGAACGTGTAGATCCTTCAGCTCCAAAGGCCGTGCTCGACATCGGCTGCGGCACTGGCCAGCTCACACGTGAGCTTTATCACCGTGGCTACAAAGTGATAGGTATTGATGTATCAGCTAGCGCAGTTAAGCTTGCTCGCTCGTTCAGTGTTGTAACGCCCAATAAGTTAGATTATCTACGCTTTGATATTGAGCAAGGCGACCTGAGCAAGTTGCCACTTGCACCCTATGGCTTGATCACCTGCAAGTTGGTGTACGCCTTTATTAAGGACAGACCGAATTTTCTACAGAAGATCAGCCAGGAATTAGCGCCCAACGGAACCTTTATCATCATTACGCCACTACCTGATGACGCGCCAGACAAGCTGGCAATAACGGTGCCATATCAGCGCACTATGGATGAGTTGAGCGCAGTGTTTGCCGACGTGAAGAGCTTTAGGGAGCAGGGGATCACTTACTTCGTAGGAAAACACCGAAGAGGCTAGAGAATCCCATTTCTGACTGGATCCCCGATCGTAGCCGGGGATGACGGGGGACAGGGGGGGGCAGGTCAGATTGCTACGTATTGTTAAATATTATTGTGTATAATTACACGTATGAGTATTGCATCTAAAAAATACCAGAATGCCATTCTGTATCTGTGCAAAAGACAGAATGGTGCTTTGTATGGCAAGAAAAAGCTAGCAAAGCTTCTTTACTATGTTGATTTTGACAGATATGAATATAAAGAATCTGGCGTTAGCGTAACTGGCGACAAGTATACAAAATTGCCGATGGGGCCAGTTCCAGACCACTACATGGATGTTGTGAAGGCTTTAGTTGAATCTGGTAAGTTGGTAGTTGGGCAACAAGAATATGTACCAGGTTACAGCCCAGTTGAAGTATATACATGTAAAGCTGAGCCCGACATGACTGTTTTTGACGAAGACGACAAAGCGATACTTGATAGAGTCAGTGCGATCTATGGCGGCTTAAATGGCAAACAGTTAGAAGAATTGTCTCATGCTGAAGCTCCTTTTGTGGGGACCGAGCCAAGTAAAGAAATTGCTTATGAACTAGCCTATTACCGAGAAACGCAATTCAATGGAATTTCTAAACCATAGCGGCTTTGATAAAGACCTAAAAGCGATACAAAGAAAACACAGAGTAGCGATTCCTAAGTCTGGATTACGACCAGGCCAATGGCCGAGGGTATGGTTTGTGGTTAGTGGCGAAAACATCGTTTTTTTAACCATTGCTATGCATGCGCAAAACTATTCAGACAATGATATGCAGGCTTTGGCGAAAACCAGAGCTACGGATTTTTTCTAACTGATTGACCTCTCGCCTTTTACTGGGTCAGAAAGAATGTCCCATACCAGTACAGTATCTGCCATCCTCAATCCTTGGTCATCGTAAACCTTAATATATCGAGTGATGGTATCTGGATGCTTTTTTTGATACTCCTCAAACTCTTGCTGTGACATCTCACCAATACGCTGAGCTCTATGCTGTCTAACTGCATCATCCAGTATGAAACACTGCATTTCACTCACCGCTTTAGCTTCTAGGGCCATAAGCATTTTTGACCATTCAACCATAGAGTCATACACCCCCCTGTTGGCGACTATGGCGACTGTGTCTTTCGCGTAGTAGTTGTATCCGAGCTTAGTCTTGCCGTCATCAGACCAGACAACATAACCAGCAAGCTCATTATCACCGTACTCCTTCAAGTAGTGGTCCATTGCTGCTTCATGAGCAGAGCATTCTACTCGAGCAAGAGGCTTATAGAAACCCCGCATAACATAGGCGCCATGTATTTGGGTTTGGGTTTTGGTTTTGAATATCTCTATGAGTGGTCTGGGCTTTAAGAGATCATCCAGCAGTTCAAGGTTGGCTGACCAGCTATCCGCCTCGGGACTCTCTTGCCCAGGCTCAACGTCGAGCACTGGTAGAAAACCCTGGCTGTAGAGGCATTCGCTGGAGAATTCGGGCATCGCAGATTCCTATTTACTAGGCCCTAATCTTACAACATGATTGCAATAATGTCTAAAAAGAGTTCCTTGCCTTACTTTGAATCCCCAAACTTCCGGATTAGCTTTCGTACTGGTATGACTATTTTGCTACGTTACTCTCTTCTAATAATTTAATGACTACAGAAAAGTCTTGGTTTAAGTTTTGTGACATGCCTAAAGCATTGACCTGCACGGAGGCTGCTGTCGCCGGCATAGGAGTAAAAGTTTTATGTGCTTGGTCTAATACAAGTCCGAAATCTTTATACATATTCGAGAGTGAGAATGCAACATCGTAGTTATCAGATAAGGCATTCTGCATCTTTATTTTCTGCGAGGGTGACACTACGGCTGTGTTGCTCAGAATTTCTATTAATTTATCTTTACTTAGGCCCATTCTTTCGCCCAAGGTTAATGATTCAGCTAAGGCTTGCACACCTAGGCCCAATAGGGTATTTACGACTAGTTTAATGCGCGAGCCATTGCCGGCTGGACCCATATAATGTGTTTCTTTGCTGATAGAACTGAATATTGATTCCGCTTCTTTATATTTCGCCTCATCTCCGCTAACAAATATTATCAGTTGAGCTGCTTCTACCTGAGGTGCGCTTCCAGAAACAGGGCAGTCTAAAAAGTAAGCATTGTTTTTGGTTGCTGCTTCAGAAAGTTCAACAGCAGCATCAGGTGATATGGTGCTCAGGCTAATAAACACTTTATTCTTGCACTCAACTGATACAGCCTGAGACATTACTTGTTTAATTGCCAGGTCATCTGGCACAGAAATACATATAAAATCAGTAGAGTTTACTAGATCTTGTATGCTCTCAGTTGAGCTTGCGCCTTTTTTGATCAATGGTTCCGCCTCAACTTTGTTTCTGTTATATAAAGTAACCTCATGCTTTTCTTCTAATAGCCTAATGATCATTCGGCTGCCCATAGTCCCAGTGCCCACAAACCCAATAGTTTTACCCATTAAAACCTCCTATTAAGCTGATAAAAGCGTAGATACGCTACACTTAATAGTTTATGCTTAGTTTAAATAATAATCTAATATAAATATGAGCTAGCGCATCAGGCGCTATAGAGACAAAGAAATACAGACTTTAGGCATCTATTACAATAAGATCGGCATTGTTTGGACAAAAAGGATTATGGTGGGGCCAGCTGGATTTGAACCAGCGACCAATCGGTTATGAGCCGACTGCTCTGACCGCTGAGCTATGGCCCCAAAAACAATAACAGTGGTAGTATACCAAAAGTAGTGATGTGCGACTAGGGTTGGGATGACTAACTGTGTTTGCACCTAGTTACAAGACGGCTGTATACTCAAGATGGATCAATAAGTTAATCTGAAATGTTGTTTATAAGTCGATGAAGCTTTTTAATTACAAAAGAAAAATCAAATCACAAGCAGTGCAAATAAGTGGGTTTCTGCCCGCTAAACAGTCGCCAGACGAATTACTTGGTGAGCTTTTTCAAGATGTGCAACTAAGACGAGTATATCCTGACGGTATGACTTTTGTAGATCTGGTACCGGCCGGCAAATTGCAAACCATCTTGAATGTTTATGAAAAGCAACGGCAGAGACCAGACTTTGATCTGCACGCTTTTGTACAGAAACATTTTAAAGATTATCTTGCGAATCCGACTGGTTATAAAACAAACCCCAACCATACTATAGAAGAGCATATAAATGAGCTGTGGGATATCTTGATTCATGAACAGTATCGCGACAAAGGGTCGCTGATAGCCTTGCCGCACCCGTATATTGTGCCTGGAGGACGTTTTGGTGCTCAATGGTATTGGGATAGCTATTTTGTGATGCTGGGCCTGGCTGAGTCAAACCGCTATGATCTGCTAGAAGGCATAATAAAGAACTTTGCTTTCTTGATCCGAAAGGTCGGCTATATACCTTCTGGCAATCGTACTTATTATCTTAGCCGTTCACAGCCACCGTTTTTTGCGCACATGGTGCACTTGCTAGCAGACAAAAAAGGCAAACTGGTGTTAGTGAGGTACTTGCCTTATCTGTTGGCTGAGTATCGATTTTGGATGAAGGGCGCTCGTAATTTAAATGCAGAAGATTCTGCTTATCGTCGTGTTGTGCTTTTACCGGATGGTTCACTTCTGAATCGATACTATGACAATAAGCAAACTCCTCGACCAGAGATGTACAAAGAGGATGTAGATACGGCCAGTTTGGCACCAGAGCGGCTAGCCAGCAAGATGTATCTAGACATAAGGGCGGCAGCCGAATCGGGATGGGATTTCAGTTCACGTTGGTTTAAAGACGGCGTTAACTTGCAGACAATCCACACCACAGATATATTGCCCATTGATTTAAATTGCCTATTATTTTACCTAGAAAAATCAATTGCCGACATTTATAGGATGACTAAACAAACTTGGATGGCAGACAAATATGAGAAGCGATCAATAGATCGGCGCGCTGCTATCGATAGTTACTTGTGGAATCAAGAGCGTGGTTTCTATTTTGATTATGATTTTGTAGCTAGGCAGCAAACTAGCAGCGTTTCGGCTGCGGCTTTATTCCCTTTATACGTTAAGATTGCCACGCAAACGCAGGCGGACCTAGTAGCTCTAATGGTAGAAAGAGTGTTGCTAAAAGAAGGAGGCCTAGATACTACTACCGTGTCTACGGGGCAACAATGGGACTCTCCAAACGGCTGGGCGCCCCTTCAGTGGGTGGCAATTGTTGGCTTGCGAAACTATGGCCATAACAAACTAGCCGAAGAGATAAAAAGACGCTGGATAAACACCAACACCAAGATGTATAAACACCAGGGCAAATTAGTAGAGAAATACAATGTTGTTGATGTTAAGACTCATGCTAGTGGCGGCGAATACGAGCTGCAAGATGGATTTGGCTGGACTAACGGCGTGCTGTTAAAATTATTAGCCGAAGATAGGCCCAGTGATGGTTAAAAAGATTCTAGCTAGCTTAAACATGGCCAACGGTGTTCTGGTATTGGCATTGGTGGTTGCACTTGGTTGTGTGT
>DATMOD010000003.1:0-14050 GCA_035568355.1 Patescibacteria group bacterium | reverse complement strand
TGTCAAGGTCCCCAAATCCCGAACACCTTGTCTCACGCTTTTAATACAGTATTTGGCTTGAGGCTGGCAGCGTAAGCTGCCGGACTCATACCAAATGCTGTATGGATTCGCTTGTGGTTGTAGTAATAAATTTGCATAGCAATAGTTTCATGTAGTTCGGCTACATCTTTGAGCTGGTTTGTCTTGCCTAGCTCTTGCTTGAAGTTACCAAACCATCTCTCCATAAAACCATTCTGCCAAGGACTGGATTTTGTAGAACAACTGAGTCTAATTTCAAGCTTTTCGCACAGCAGTCTGTGCTTGTGGCTTAGGTATTCGCTGCCCTGGTCGGAATGCAGGATTGTAGGGCTTGGGTGTTTTGAAAGAGCATCAAGAACAGCAGCGTGCGTTAGCTCGCTGCTATGGCGTAGCCCTAATCTCCAACCGACAACTTGTCTGGTTCTAAGATCGAGCACTACCGCTAGGTAGTGCTCTTCACCCCGAAACTTGAGATGAGTAAAATCTTGTACCCAAGCACCGGATTTGGTCATGCCTGAGTAGTCTTGGCCAGCTTGTGGTTTGGCTACATTCCTAAATATGGCGTAAGCCTTTAGAGCATTAGTTGGCGCTGGGATTTCTGGTTGGAGAGCTTTGCTATGATGCCTATGTTTTCCGGGGGTGGGTATGACGACTTTGGCAAGAATGCGAATGCGTTTTGCTTTCTTTCTGCTCCATCCCAAGTGGATAGCTAGGCGCCTAGTACCGTAAAATGGATGCTCTCCGTGAGCTTCGAGAAGTTCTTCCACAAGCTGCTTATCTTTGGCGTGTTGCTTTGTGCTGGGACAATAGTAGCTTGTTCGACTTATCCCCAGCACACTAGCAAATTTCTTATGCCATCCTGGCTCGACTTCTTCTTCCAGGATGGCTAGCTTTTTGACCGTTCCATTTCAAGCTTGGCTCTGCCAAGCACACGGTAGGCAATCTCTAATTCTTTTTTGAGTCGGTTATTTTCTAGAATAAGGTTGCGGGAACCATCTACAACTCCTTCTTGGAGCCAGCGGTAGATAGTTTTGGATGAAACACCATATTGTGTACTGGCCTCGCGGCCAGTCATACCTTCATCACGAATCTTCTTTATGATAGTATTCTTCAGCTCAGCATCATAGGGTGGATGACTTGCTCCAGCCTTATTCATACACACACTCCTTTCATAGCAATGGCTAACGCCACTGCTATTTTAACTGTTTTTAGATACAGTTTCGCTGGGACTGTGTGTTTAGTTTATAGGTACCGGGACAAATCAACGCTCTGAACAAGAGCGCTGACATAGTCACCACCTCAATCGGTGGTAACGATGTGGGGTTTCCGGGATTCGCCAAGACGTGCGTCGCAACGACGCCCGTCCTTGCTGGTGCCTGCACAAAGGCTGAACCAGCTATGACGGCTCGGATCAACCGCATCCTTGGGCCTGCACTCGACAAGCTCTATGCGGCCATCCTCACCAAGATCGGGCCACAGACCCGAGTGTTGGTGATCGGCTACCCGATGCTGATCCCGGATCCTAGCATCAACACCTTGCCAAACTGTTGGTACATGAACCATGACGACAAGGTGGCGGCCCGCAAGGTTATCGGGAGATCGACACCAAGATCCAAGCAGCCGTCTTCCACGCCAACTCGGCGTTGAAGCATCGGCCGTTTGAGTATGTCGATCCGAACACTGCTACGTCGCCGTTTATCGGCCACGAACTGTGTATGGCCGACAGCTACTTCAACGGCATAACGTCTCTTCCGAATGAGGCGTTTATCTTCCACCCGAACGCTATGGGCCAAATGGCCTATTGGCGCGTTATAGAGAACTATCTCGGGTAATCCCCTTGAGGTAGTTCTAGACTGAGAATACCCCCGGCTCACTCATTTACAAATGGGTTTGAGCTGGGGGGTTTTCATGTTTTTGGGTTTTTGTCCGGAGCCGGATTGGCGCTACCTAACGAGGGCTTGCTGGATATACGCTCTTGTGCAGGCGGTATTCATCGAGGAGACCGCGGATGGTGAAGAATAAAGTTGGTACTGAGATTATCTGGAAGATTTGCATAAAACCCAATATTATCCATAAATTATCTGCATGCGCTTCAAAGCAAGTTAGATGCACGCCCATTATACCTTCGCATGACGTAGCACCCGGCCACAACCCCTCCAACACGTAAGCAGCACCAAAAATGGCCAGAAGACTCACGGCTTTAACTACTATTTGCAATCTAGGTGACCTGCTTCTGTTGGTAATAACCAATAAGAATGCAGGTAGCAAGATTACATAGGTGGCTGTGACGGGTAAGAATATAAGAAGTAGTGACAATATATTAAAATCTGGGCTAAATAATTCCAGGATGCTAGGAGCTATGGCGGGAGCCACATAGTAGAAACTCCAAGCTGTACTTGCTAGACCACCTATTACAATAATCCGCCAGGTTATATCCAGCCATAGTTTCTGAGTAGGTTTATTCGATTGCACTGAATGTTTTGTTTTTTTGCTCATGGTATATTGCGACTAGTATAGTGGCTTATTGACCTGCAATGCAATAAACTTTAAATAATTATGAATACACAAAATCCTAAAAAGCAGCTAGCACTATGGTCAAAGCGACATAGTAAGGGATTGAAGATTGGTTTGATTACAGTTACGATTTACATCGTAACTTTGTTTGTGCCTCTAGTATCTTCTTATACAAAGTATCCATTGTATGTGGTTAGGTGTGGAGGGTTGCCGATAGCTGGTACGCACTTGGCTAGTGCGAGAGGCACTTATTCTTTGCCGGGTGAAATGAGCTGGTATACTTTTTTTTGGGCTTGGCTATTCGAGGACTACTTCTGTTCAGAAACCGAGGCTCAAGCTGCTGGGTATGTAAAAGACAGCTATTCTAACTAGACCCCCATGTCCTTTTATTCCATTTGAGCATTCAGTTCAATAGAAGTTCTTATATAAACTAGGTTATAGTTTTAACATATTTATGAATACAAAATCTAAACGTGAGTCTTCTCGCCAATCTTATCCGCTCCCCACCATACGAATAGTTTCTACTGCGGGCAAGTGGTACTCAAAGCATCGTAGTGGTCTAAGACATACTCTAATATTCGCTGTGATTTATAGCCTTTTGCTTTTCGCCCCAATAACATCGCCGTATGCCCGGTTACCACTATTTACATTATGGTGTCGAGGATTACCAATACCGGCAACAGACTTCGGAAATACCTATTCGGATGCCTTTCATGTCACCTTATTCGACAACCACTTCTTCTGCTCAGAACAAGAAGCTCAGGAGGCGGGTTATCACTTATAGAGATCCTTATTGGCGTGTTCTACCTCGGGTAATCCCTTTGAGGTAGTTCAGACCGAAGAACATCCCCCGGCTCACTCATTTACAAATGGGTTTGAGCTGGGGGGTTTTCATGTTTGGGGAATTGAGCGTTCTTTCAAAGGGTAGTATTATAGACATGAATGTTCAAACTTACTAAGACCAGCTCAGCACTGTCTATTGCAATGCGCATATGCCTTGGTCTAGCCTTTTGTATAATCAGTATTTCTATCTTTGATTTTATGTTTGGAAAAGTGGGTTGGGAGGAGGGCTATCTTGCGCTATCTAGGAATCTATTAGGTATCGATTACGTATTGTTATTGCCAGCTTTCTTGTTAGTAATATTCGGCAAGAACAAGTCGTTTTTGTTGAAATTGGCTGTTGGTTTGTCTGCAATTCTATTGATTGTTTTCTCGATCTGGTGGGCAGTTACTGGGATCGCTAGCGACCCAGAAGGTTGGGCATGTAGCCTCTTTGGCGGAACGGGCTCTTGCTTGGAGAACTCATTCGTTTGGACACTTGCCGTAGTTTTTCTGCCGTCCTTAGTGCCTGTTCTACTGGTGCTGTTCGGGTTTACTACCGCTGGCCTTATTGATGAGCTCCGTCGCCGAAAGACGCGCGCTCCTTTGAGGTAGTTCAGACCGAAGAACATCCCCCGGCTCGCTCATTACAAATGGGTTTGAGCTGGGGGGTTTTCATGTTTGGGGAATTGAGTGGCTTAATTTGCTGTGATCTATTAGAATCTAATTACGATTATGAATACACAAAATCCTAAAAAGCAGCTAGCACTATGGTCGAAGCGACATAGTAAGGGATTGAAGGTGAGCACGATAGTAGCTGGATTATATTTGGTGAGCTTGTTTATACCGGTAGTATCTTCATATACCAGGTACCCATTGTATGTAGTCAAGTGTGGAGGGCTGCCGATAACTGGTAGCCATTTGGCGAGTGCGACTGGTTCATACTTACTACCCGGCGGCAGATTTAGTGACAATATTTTTACGCTTTGGTTGGTTGACGCATACTTCTGTTCAGAAACCGAGGCTCAAGCTGCTGGTTATGTAAAAGACAGCTATTCTAACTAGACCCCCATGTCCTTTTATTCCATTTGAGCGGAGAGATGGGTTTTTAGATGGACTGAAGAACACCTTACAAAACTTGGGCTTGTCGTAAGTTGTCTAATATTAGCTTCTCTAGTTCGGCATGCGGAACAGTTAGAATATCTTTAGAGCTGACGGTCGTTACAACATCATAACCGGGCGACATCGCGGCGCTGTTCTTACGCAGGATTTCGTAAATACGCCTTCGGGCGCGATTTCGATCTGGTGATGCTTTAAGCACCTTCTTGGCTACCACTACTGCATAGCGGTTATTGGCGCGCCTTGGGTTGCTGACTATTCGCAACGTAAATAATCGCGTTCGATATGTCTTACCGAAACGATATAAAAAATTAAAGCTGGCATGGCCATGAAATCTAAAGCGGTAAGCTAGCATATTGCTTTATTGTATACGTGTTGCCGGAATAGATACACCGGCATGATAATCAATAAAAGAGATCAATCTAGGCTGACAGGCTTTTACGGCCTTTTGCTCGGCGGGCTTTCAGTACTAGGCGACCATTTTTACTGGCCATTCGTACTCTAAAGCCACTGACTTTCGAGCGAGAGCGTTTTTTTGGTTGGTGTGTACCTTTAGGCATAGGTTATATTCTTGCAGACTTTTCCACACTTTGCAAGTACCTTTCCACAGTTGAACAGAGACAGCTGTTTGCTGTGTATAACTTTCAAGAGACGCCGGCCTTCTTGGGTTTTTTTAGTTTTTCATATATTTGCTATTTTTGGATTGTGGAAAACTACTATGATTCGTTACAATGTACTCATCAGACGTGACAGTGAATGAGGGTAGAAAATGAACGAACTCTGGCAGGCAGTACTTGGGGAAGTAGAAGTAAATGTATCGCGCGGCAACTATAACGCCTGGTTTAAAAATACCGAGCTAATAGACAGCCAAGACGGACATGTGGTTATAGCTGTACCAAATGTTTTTACCAAACAACAAATGGAAGTTAAATTTACTGGTCAAATCTTAGAGATATTTAATAAAATTGGTGAACCTGTAAAGCAAATAACCTACACCATCAAATCCGTTGGTAAAAAAAAGACCGGCAACAACATCAAAATTGCCGAACAACCTCCCGTTGCCCAGGTCGTCACCTCCCCAAAGACGTCAGCTAATAGTAGTGGCTTAAACCCTAAGTTGGTCTTTGAGACATTCGTAGTTGGTTCTAGCAACGAACTGGCATATACAGCCTGCCAAACAATTTCTAAAAGCCCTGGCACTAAATATAACCCGCTGTTTTTGTATGGTGGTGTGGGTCTGGGTAAAACTCACTTAATACAAGCCGTTGGTAATGCAATCCACCAAAAGAAACCTAATTCTCGAATCTTATATATATCTACCGAAACTTTTGTAAGCGAATTTGTTGATAGCCTGAGATTTAAAAGACCTGGGTTTTCGGATCGCTATAGAAGTGTGGACGTATTAATCGTTGATGACATACAGTTCATTGCTGGTAAAGAAAAGACTCAAGAAGAGTTTTTTCACACCTTTAATGTATTGCACCAGACGGATAAGCAGATCATCGTAAGTTCAGATAAACCCCCAAAGTCAATTCCAACCCTAGAAGACAGGCTGCGATCACGTCTGGAATGGGGTATGGCGATTGATATTCAAACACCAGATTTCGAAACCAGGTGTGCAATTCTCCAGAACAAAGCCAGCCAAAGCGGCGTAACTCTAGAACGTGAAACCGCTGAGTACTTATCTGCTCACATACAAACCAACATTCGCGAACTCGAGGGTGCCCTTAATCAGCTATTAGCCTTCTGTGAGATGCGCGGCACATCGCCAGACCTACAAACTGCCAGTGGCTTGCTGGGTAACGTTCGCGCCACTAGGCCGCACCACATAACCATCAAGCAGGTTATAGAGAAAACCGCTCGGCACTTTCAGGTTGAGTTAATCGATATTTTGAGCCCTAAGCGCGATAAATACATTGCCTTGCCGCGCCAAGTAGCCATGTATTTGCTCCGAAGTGAGCTACACTTAAGCTTTCCTAAAATAGCCAACGAGCTAGGCCGCAAAGATCACACCACCGCCATACACTCAGTAGACAAGATCGAAAAGGCTATAAAACTGGACTACATAATTCGCCAACAAGTATCCGAGATTCGCGAGAAATTATATGTATAAAAAAAGCCTGGAATCTAGGACACTGACCCGCTATCACTTTTACAGCCCCCTCTTTAACGAAACACGAACACCATACATTAGATCGGTGGTAGACAGCTCGCGTTCTGAAAAAGTGATAGCGGGTCAGTCTAAGAATATCTCGCGTGGCTGTGCACAACTTGTTTATACAAACCGGTATAACTATGGGCAAAAAGCTGTGGATGTTATTCCACACTTTACACAATTTTTACTAAAAACCACTAGCCCACTTACCGGCTCGGGTTTTCTGGGGAATCAATTGCACAAGTTTAGTCCTCGCAAATCCCCCGTTTCTGCACAGCCGTTAATTACCAAACAACAGAGCACAATCCAGGTTTTTACACACTATACACAGGACCTACTACTATCACTACTAATTAATACATTAAGAGAGACAAATAAAATACATAGGGGAATCGAGACATGAAACTAGTTGTCACCCAAGAAAACCTAAGTAAGGCTCTACAGGTAGTTGGTAGAGTAGCTGGTGGCAAGACCCCACTACCAATACTGAAAAATATTTTACTCAAAACTAATAAGAGCAGATTATTGCTGGCAGCTACTAATCTAGAGATTGCTATTACTAAGAATATAGGTGGCAAGATAGAAGAACCTGGTGCAATTACAGTGCCGGCTAAGCTGATGAGCGAGTTCATTAGTAATCTACCAAAAGACAATGTTAGTTTAGAGCTTGATGGGACTAAGCTAAAAATCAGCAGTGCTAGCTATCAATCAACCATCAATGGTATATTGCCAGACGAGTTCCCTGCTTTGCCCGAGATTACCTCGGACCAAACCGTTACCATACCGACCGCTCTTTTAAAACGCGCTATTCAACAGACGATTATTGCGGCTTCTAGCGACGATACAAGGCCGGTTTTGACAGGAGTTTTCTGCCATAGCTACCAAGGCGGCTTGTATCTAGCGGCCACTGATGGTTATCGTTTAGCTGAACGATTAATCTCTAAGACCGACAAAAAGGCAGATCAGCCGATATCGGCTATTATTCCCGCCCATGCCTTGCAAGATGTTTTGCGAGTAATAAACGACGACATGGTAGATACTAAGTTGATCTTCGACGAAAACCAGGTGCGTTTGTTGCTAGATGACATTGAAATTACATCCCGTTTGATAGACGGAAAATTCCCCGACTATCGTCAGCTTATCCCTGCAACTACAGATGTTCAAGTGGTGGTAGACAAAGACGAATTTATGCGGATAACTAAGGTGGCCAGTTTGTTCGCGCAGGAGGTCGGTGGCAGCGTAACTCTTAAGATAAATCAGACGGATCAGACTTTGAGTGTTCACGCAGTTGCCTCTCAACTGGGCGAGAATACCTCAACCACCAGCGCCAAAGTTAATGCTGATGGGCAAATAACTCTTAACTCACGATATTTGCTAGAAGCCCTGGGTTGTATTGATAGTTCGGTTGTAACTTTTAGTTTTAGTGGTAAGGTGTCGCCCTGTGTTCTGAGAGCTGAGGCTGACACTAGTGATTACAAGCATATTATTATGCCCCTTAAAAGCTAGACTGAGCTTTATAGGAATGGCACATTTCGTCCAAAAAGCCTGCGCTCCGATACTCACGTACATTAAGCACGCTGCGACTTCGGTGCTCGTTTTTAGAACAAACTGCACCATTCCTATAAAGCTCAAGGCACGCCTCAGGCAGTATGTTTTATAGCAAACTATCCCTCCAGAATTTTCGTTCGTACCAAGACTATGTAGTGGAGCTGTCGCCTAGCGTTAACATAATCGTTGGTCTGAACGGTAGCGGTAAGACCAACTTATTAGAGGCTTTGTACGTGCTAGGTATGGGCACCTCTTTTAGGGGCAGTGATAAAAACCTGTTGAGGCATGGAGCAGGTTGGTTTAATTTGAGGGGTAATTACGGTGACCAACATCGGGCGCTGACTTTTCAACCAGGCAGGATGCCAGCCAAGCAATTTAGTATAGATGGTACAAAAAGGCAGCGCCTATCGCACCAACAACGCACGCCAATTGTACTTTTTGAACCAGACGAGCTGAGACTTCCAAATGGCTCCCCTGCCCGCCGCAGAGACTACCTAGACGGTTTGTTGGCACGATTATGGCCAGAGGCTAGTCGTGTAAAGTCGCAGTTTGAACGAGCTCTCTTGCAGCGCAATAGCGTACTTAAGCAAACCGGTAGTTATCGCAAAGCTAGTATTGATGATGAGTTGTTTGTTTGGAACATTAAGCTTGCAGAATATGCCGAGCGTCTGATGTTGTACCGCCTGAGGTTTTTGGCGATCGCTAACTCGCGGATCGCCGAAGTTTATTCGCAAATAGCTAAGCGAACAAGCCAGGTGCGCCTGCAATACGAGTCCGAGCTAAAAGTGCATGACACAAATTATAAAACCCATTTGTTAAATGCTCTGAACAAGCAAACTGCGCGCGACTTAGACAGGGGTTTTACTACTATTGGCCCACATCGAGACGACATAACCTTTGTGCTCAATAATACCGATGCGGCGGTCAGTGCTTCACGCGGCGAGCTGCGCAGCTTAGTGCTAGCATTAAAGATTCTGGAACTACAACTCATTGGCGAACAGACCGGGCATACTCCCCTGCTACTTTTAGACGATGTGTTTAGTGAGCTGGATAGCCAGCGGCGCGAGTCTCTTGCCAGTCTGGCTAGCGCTTATCAGACGGTAATTACAACAACCGAGGCGGATGTTGCTAAGGGGTATTTTTTAGGTCACAGTGGGATTAACGCTATTTTGTTGTGATGATATTTGGTTTTGTCATTGCCGCAGCTGAATTTTTGGTCAAAATTTAGAGGTTATCGTATTTTACTATATAGCAGTTCTCTATACTGACACTTCGGGCAACTCAAAGTTTTTAAACGTTGAGTTGGCTCTTGACCCACATGGCAAACGTGCTCCTGATCAACGAGACCTTAATGAGCTTATGAGACAAAAACAGACGATTAGTTACATGGATGAGGGCTAGTAAAGCTCAGTTACTAATGTGAGTTGATGCTGCTAATTATATCTCGCGGAATGTCAGGGTAATGTGGGCTGCTAATAGTAATGTCTGGGGGGGTTGTAGCAAGCTTCCACGCCCCATTCTCTTTATGTAGAATGACTCGTAGGCTGCTACTAAGATTTGGGTCATCTGGATTCTTATAATCAAGTTTGGTGGCATACCACTCACCCTTGTTGTAAAGCCAGCCATCCTCGATGGTGTAGAGATCGTTGATCTTTGGGAAGTTTTGTACGAGGACAGTCGTAATATCAGCTCTGATGGATGGGGTAAGCGACGCAAGCTTCTTTGTGCTATAGGGCGGGTTTATATCGATCGCCACGGGTTTATTGTCGACAGTAAATTGTACGCTAAAATCAGCATAATCTGCGGTTTCACGCGAGAGTGCAGTGTAGTTACCTTTTGGAAGCTGGACGGTTCCACTTTGTGTTAAAGCCGCGAGACGGCTGGTATTTTGAGCATTCTGCTCGGTAGGATAGATCTCAGCAGTGACATTGTTATGAGTAGTAATCGTTACTGTCTGGCGCGGTTGTAGGATACTGGCCCCTCCGCCACTAGTTAGTGCAATTGCTACAACAATCAACACAATTATGGTGATTGTTGTAGGGATAAATAATCGTCGGTTCAGCATTGCTAGTTGCCTCCATTTGCTAGGGGGTTAGTAAAATCCATATATTTGATCTCCAGATCTGACGGGTCATATGCCCACATGCGGATCTGTTCGAGTGCAGCCTCTCGAGCTCTTGTGTTGCCATAGATTTTAATAAGAATGCCAGTTTTAGACGCTCCGGGATTATATTCGTAACTTATTTCATAGTCACGAGGGGTCAACCCATCAAGATTGTCGAATGGGTATGGG
Source organism: Patescibacteria group bacterium (assembly GCA_035568355.1). Lineage (GTDB taxonomy): Bacteria > Patescibacteriota > Saccharimonadia > Saccharimonadales > EFPC-124 > DATMOD01. The sequence goes on along the minus strand of DATMOD010000003.1, from coordinate 3,584 downwards.
AGTTGGCTCACTATTGGGTTTTTGTCTATTATAGCCTGGTTGTCGGCCTCCAGCTTTGCGGCGCTTATTTTCTCACTTAATTTTTCAATCTGATCAGCATTTCCATTTGTGTTAGCTGGCGTACCAACAACTAACGGCAATAGACTAACGGTTATCTTATCTTGGCCTACGGTCACGGTTCGACTGTCATCTGTGTAGTCCTTTCTGGCGGCCTTAAAGAGATGAGTGCCTCGAGCAACATAAACATTGCCGGCATGTGATGCTTGGCCATCAATCGTGATCGTCGCGTCTTTAGGTAAAACCCGAATCTCAACCATAGTTTTGCCAGCATGCTGTATTGCTGTAAAAATGCTAAAAATAAAGATTATGATAAAAGCTGCGCTGATGAGTGTGAGTAGTTGTTTTGCTTTTGATTGCATAGCTTTTTAGCCTTTTCTATTTATGTGGATGGAACCAATGGAAGGTGCCCGTAGGGATATAGTAATATGAACCAGGTGTGCCAGCTACGGGCGCCCGAGTGTCCAAAGATGCTGAAGCGATATTGCCGTGGAAGTTAGGATGATTACCGAGATCCTTGGCATTACCAACCCACATAAAGGTATGGTGGGTGCCATTGGGATCTGCATCGTGGCGGATAGCTATATCTCCAGGGCGCAGTAGGGTGGGGTCTGTGACTAGGCCAAGCGACTGGTACATGTTTGGGTGACCCTGCATCCAGGCAATCTGAGACGCCGTATTACCACCCCCACCATAGCCAGGGTCAAAACCACTATCTTGCATAACTCGAGTGGTGAATCCACCACAATCTACTCCTGGGTATGCTATTCCACCGACATACTTGTGTGCTTTTTGGGCGGCGCGAACAGAAGCTGCATAAGGCGGCGTGAAGTCAATACGTACTTTGTAGTCTGGCCAAGCATAACTCATTGCTAGGTTGACGTAATCATTTGGACCCGAAGGGCCTGTGTTTGGGCAGCCAGATGTAGTTCCGGTGCTCGGTGCCCCGGTAATCGGTACTGCCTTCATAATACCTTCCGTCAAACCTTTGGCGTAGGCATTGGCGTCGAACTTGTCTTTAGCGCCGACTTCATTGTAAACCCAAGGGACGTTGCTAAATAGCTGGACGATCGATATGTTGCCATAAGCCGGTCGGCCATCGTTCGGGAATGTGAGATCGTGAAACTGAGCTGCATGACCTTCGGCTGCACTTCTCGCATCTCTAATTGCGGTCGCATACTTTGTGCTATCTCTAACCAGTTCTGCATGGTTTGGTTTTTGGTCAAAGTACTTTGTGTTAGAACCAGACGTGCGGTGTGTGCGATTTGTGCCCTCGGTTGGAGTGGCGGTGTCGGTTTGAGGCGTTACCCAGGCCATATCATTCCAATTAAAGCCCTTGTCGTAGTGAATGCTGACTGCTAAATCGGCATGGGCGTCGTTGGCAATTTGGGCTCGTTTGATAAGGCCGACGTTATCATTGACGTTTTGTTTGGTTTTAATAACATTGTAGCCGGCTTTCTTGAGGGCTGTTTCGACTAGCTTGGCTGTCTCGAAAACTCCCGCTTGCTCTCCTGGTGCGCCGACATTATCTATGGTCGTAAGTCCCTCTGCATGCTCGATAGTCTTATTGAGATCACCGCCGCTGTGACCAGGATCCAACACTATAGTTTTGAGGCCAGTTGGGGTGGGGCAGCCACAATCCCCACTGCCACTCCCGCCACCACTACCAGTGCCCCCGGCAATGCCCGCGATGGTTCCACCACCAAAGTCTTTATGACCGAAAACTGCGCGGGCATTTTGTTGACGCGCGGGTATGGTGCCGGGGCCAGCTCGCTCAAAATCCTTCTCCCATATTGCGGCAGCTTCGTTAACCTTAGCAATGTCACTACTGCCTGTCAGGCTGCTCAGGTGTTGGACAGCATGGAAGGGAAGCTCCGACCCCTTAGTTATCTCATACCACAGAAAGTCGGTTTGGCCTTCTACTGTGTCGGATTTTGAACCTTCGTGTTGTCTGAGGTTTGAAAGTCGACCTCCTAGCCACTGAGCAATACCGTAGGCGCCACTCCCTTGTTGATTGTAAACTTTGGGGCTAAGATCTCTGCCGTTGGGGAGGCTTGAATTTGATATTGTTCCCGACTCTACCTGCAGACTTCCTACGATTCCGGAGACGATCATTTTGGCGTTGGCTTGTTGGCCAATGCTTGAAAAATCGGCGACCAGCACGCGAAATACATAGTGCAAATTAGTTTCTCCGGATTGGAGTCCTGGCGTGGTCGGGGCAACCGGCTGATTGATGGTTGCAGTAGTACAACAGCCTGCTGCACTAGTCGTTGGTGGTGGAGTTGTTACTGGAGCAGTGGCATCAAGTGGCGTAAGCGGCGTGGTGTCTGGAACGAGGGTATATTTAATTGTGCCTATACCGTCTGTAAAATCGATTAGTTTAGCGGTTTCCCACCACAGGTCAATTACTGGATGTTGAGGGCCACCGGCACCGATATCACGCTTTTCGGCTATCACGGTCTTGTTAGTTTTAGGATTAGTTATTGCTAACCTTGCTTTAGGTGGTAAGTGCCCCAGGGCGGTGCCCATTGATAGTTCAGCGAATGAGGCAAATTTAGCTGCTTTAGCTGGTGTAGGCTTGCCATTAATAGAGGTGCCGAGCGAATTACCATCTGTGCCTAGGCCGTTATCGTCGCGCGGATAGCCAGGTGTCACTCCTTGGTCATCATTTGTTGGTACCCAAGCACCTTTGCTGTGCGTACCACCATAGATACTAGCCACAGCATCTTTAGTGCCTACCAGCCCAGGGGTTGGGCTTGGTCCAGGAGTTTGGCTGGGTGTGGGGCTAGGAGTTGGCGTAACTGGCGCTGTTGTTGATGCCGAGCTACAACTTGGTGAGCATGGGTCATAAGAATAAATGTGGTTGTTAGAAAAATTTATTAAATGGCACTCTGCAGCATAGACGGCCTGGAACGAACTGAGTGGGATAACGCAGCTAAACAGCACTAATATTATACTTCGGGCTGTCCTCTGGAGCGTCGCCCTTCTAGGGATTTTAAAAACGCGCTTTGTCACAAACATTTTGATTCCATTGTTGTACCTAGTGTACCATCATATTCCTTATCTTTATTCTCGCCGAGAGGGCAATCAGCGTTCTGAACATGTATGTTTTCGAGCTCGGTAGTTACCTGTGGGCCACAGATCGAATTATCAGTACTAGCATCATTAATATCCGCCCCGGCTAAGCCTGGTACAAGATATACAGCATCCCCCATGCAAGTAGTTTGATATTTTTGCAGATTGCTACCCGCAATTGCTTTGCCGGTTGTGGGATCGAGCTCTTGGTTGTTTTGTAAGTATGTCTTGGCTGCATCTGGGTCCATGGCTAGTTCGGTTGGGGTAAGACCCAGCACTAATGCGGTGCATTCTGTGCTGGCTAGACCCATTTCTGCATAGTTTTCGTGATTGCAGGCATCAGGAGCTATTATGTCGGCTGCATGAGTCTTTTGCATCAATATACTAGAAGCTGAGCTAGCCACTAGGCTAAAAGGTGACAAAACCATACTGGCTAAATTCTGAAATGTGTT
>DATMOD010000002.1:0-4032 GCA_035568355.1 Patescibacteria group bacterium | reverse complement strand
CAACAACTATTACCACGATTTTACGACTTGGATGCTCGTCGTAAATATATCGCACCAAAGCGCTAAAAAAGAGCATAGTAAGCCCAATCAAAATCGCGTCACCATTAATAGTGGCTGCCTCAAATAACGACATCGGCAGCAGCAAAATAGCCAGCACAAACCAGCGACTTTGACTGGATCTTACCAACCATAGGCTAAGTATGCCAAGTGCTAAAAAAGCTATAAGATTTGTTATACGCAAGATAAATATAGTACTAGCTATAGAGACATCGAGTTTTCCCACAACAAACATACTGCCGATCATAGGCAAATAGGCCACTGGGGAATAGACAGCTGACCCAGTAAAAGGCACTAGCACTTGTGATTTACTCGGAGCCTGTCTAAGCAGATCATAGTACTCAGCAGGCGGCCTAAAGACATGTCTTTTTTGGTTTTCTTTAGGCAATTGGTCTATGACTAACCGGCTAATTTGATCAATGTTTGACGATACCAGCCCACCGTATTGACCAGATGGCAACTTGTCAGACAAAAGTTGGCCCTTGGATAATTGCGTAATTCTAAAAAAATGCGCCGCTTCATCAATGCCCATAAATGGCGGGGTCGCAAGCACAAAGTAACCACCAAACGCAACTGTTACGCACACAAAAATAGTAATTGCATGTTTTGCAATCAACTTGTTAAGAATATCTAAAAGACTGGTGATTTTAAACATGGATTAAAGGCATTATAACAGAGAGATATTTTGTGGATTCTGAAGCACTTGGCAAGCACTATACTTCAGCTCTATACTAAGACTATGCGACCCTTATGGAACGGCTCAATAAGTTTTGGCTTGGTCAACATCCCTGTTCGTATGTATAGTGCTGTCGAAAAACGCGAGGGGATTGAGTTTGATATGCTGCACAAGACCGATAACTCGCCAATTCACTATGCCAGAATCTGCCGCGACGAAGGCAAAGAAGTAGACTGGGACGACATCGTTAAAGGCTACCAATACGAAGATGATCAATACGTAGTTTTTACACCCCAGCAACTAGAAGATTTAGATGCCGAAAGGTCATCCACAATCGACATCCAACAGTTCACCACCGAAGGCGATATCGATATTCGCTATTTTGACAAACCCTATTACCTGGAGCCCGTTAAAGGCGGCGAGAAAGCCTATGCTTTATTGCGCAGAGCCTTAGAAAAATCCAACATGCTGGCAGTAGCCAAGTTTGTTATGCACGAACGTGAGCATCTAGCTGTTATCAAGCCAGTTGGCCGGGCATTAGTCCTCAACCAAATGCGATTCCCGACCGATCTACGACCAGGCACAAATCTTGTGTTGCCAACAGACAAAGATGTCAGCGATCGCGAGCTAGAAGTCGCGCTCAAACTGATCAAGCAAGAGACAAAACCGTTCATGGCTGAGGACATCCATGACACCTATACAGAAGAGTTAGAGCGGCTGATCAAAACTCACATAAAAAACAAGGGCAAAGCAACAACCAAGCGATTGCCAAAAGTCCACACCACTGCTGATGATTTAATGACGACCCTTAAAGCCAGCCTTGCCAAAAAATAATGCCCGAGCTAGACAAGTACTTGGCAAAACGCCATTTTGGCCATACGCCTGAACCAAAAGCTAGTAAAAAAGTTATAGCGACCAAGATTCAGTCAAAACCGCTTAGTTTTGTGGTCCAACAACATCAGGCCTCGCATTTGCATTATGATTTTAGGCTAGAGCTTGATGGCGTATTAAAGAGCTGGGCCGTGCCAAAAGGGCCATCGATGAATCCGCACGATCACCACTTGGCGGTCATGGTAGAAGATCACCCCTTTGAATACCGCAAATTTGAAGGAATAATACCAGCAGGCAATTACGGCGCAGGCAATGTTGTTATATGGGATTCTGGGACTTACGAACCCAGGCAAGAAAGTGATGATCCGGCCAAAGCCTTAAGATCTGGGCTTAAGAAAGGTCATTTAACATTCATACTTCATGGCAAAAAACTAAAGGGTGAATTTGCACTCATAAAAATGCCGGATCAAAAGGCCAACAACTGGCTACTGGTTAAAAAAGACGATGGGTTCGCTAATACAAAATCAGAAGCGCTAAGTATAGACAAACCAGAAATAAACCTCAAGGACTATCCCAAAGAGACAGCACCCTGGCCAGTCACGCCCATGCTATGCACTTTGGTTGAGCAACCTTTTGATGATAGCAACTGGCTGTTCGAGATTAAATGGGATGGCTATAGAGCAATTGCAGGTAAACATGGATCTAAAATCCAGCTGTATTCACGAACTGGCCAAGACTTTTCAAAAAACTATCCGCCAATCTTTGAAGCCCTGAGTCAGCTAGAAAATGACGTTATCTTAGACGGTGAGATCGTTGTAGTAGACAAGACGGGCAAGCCGCATTTTGAGTGGCTCCAAAATTGGCGTGAAGATCCTCAAGGCGAACTAGTTTATTACGTGTTCGATATATTATGGCTAGACGGTCACGACATCCGTACTATGCCACTCCTAAACCGCAAGCAATTACTAGCCACACTATTACCTAGGAATACCTGTATACGATATAGCGACCACGTAGAAACCGACGGCCAGAAACTCTTTAAGCTTATCCACCAAAAGGGCTCAGAGGGTATAGTCGCCAAAAAAGCCAATAGCCCCTACAAAGAAGGTAAGCGCGGTAACGATTGGCTCAAAATAAAGACCCAGATGCGGCAAGAGGTCGTGATTGGCGGCTACACTGAGCCGCAGGGCGGCCGACAACACATAGGTTCGCTCTTGGTAGGTGTCTACAACAAAGGTGAGTTCGTATACGTTGGCCATTCCGGTGGTGGTATGAGCGACAAACATCTAAAAGATCTACACACCCAGTTAAAAACACTGGAACAAAAAGTCTGCCCATTTAATTCCGACCCAAAGTCCAAAACACCCGTGCATTGGGTGCGCCCAATACTTGTTTGTGAGATGAGTTTTAGTGAATGGACAAGTGATGGTCTTATGCGGCATCCCAAATATGAAGGGCTACGTTCAGACAAAAAACCAAAGCTCATTCATAAAGAACTACCCAGCCCTCAACCAAACAAAAGTTCAGATTTCACGCATCTAAACAAGATATTCTTCCCTAAACATAAGTACACTAAAGGCGACCTAGTTGATTACTACCGCACTATTGCTCCATATATATTGCCTTACATTAAAGATCGACCACTGTCACTGCTACGGCAGCCGGGCGGGATAACAGATAAAGGATTCTTCCAGAAAAATAACGAGCACTTACCAAGTTGGGTGCCAGCCGTCGATATTTATTCTGATTCCAACAAAGCCGATCTACATTGGATAGTAGGTGGGGACCTAGAGACTTTGCTTTACGCCGTGCAATTAGGGAGCATCGAGATAAACCCCTGGAATTCTCGCACGCATGATTTAGATAAACCTGACTGGGCAGTCATAGACCTCGACCCCGAAGGCGTAACATTTAAAGATGTAGTTAAGGTCGCACTGACCGTCAAACAAGTGTGCGACGATTGGGGAGTACCATGCTACCCCAAAACCTCTGGCAAGACCGGTCTGCATATTTATATACCGTTGCAAGCCAAATACACCCACGTTCAGGCCAAGAATTTTTCCCACCTGATAGCTCTAGAGATCAACCAACGCCAGCCCAAGCTCACTAGCGTTGTGCGCATGCCCACCAAGCGTTTGCACAAGATATACGTTGATTTTTTGCAGAACCGTGAGGGTCAAACGCTAGCTGCACCTTACTCAGTTCGGCCAACACCAGATGCGACAGTTTCTACGCCCTTGCATTGGGACGAAGTAACCCCTAATCTCACACCCACTCAGTTTACGATCAAGAATATACCTAGACGCCTAAGCCAGACCGGTGATTTATGGCAACCAGTCATGGGCAAGGGGATAGATCTAGAGCAGGTGTTAGATAAAATCAAATCTTAGTAAATTCACATCATTCCCAAGCTGACATAAAATCCCCTCTGTTAGAAGACAGTCTTCTAGTACTTCAGAAACGATTCA
>DATMOD010000001.1:0-20774 GCA_035568355.1 Patescibacteria group bacterium | reverse complement strand
GCAGGCCAAGATCTGTTGGTCAACGTACCAGTTGGCACTCAGGTTATGCATGATGGCCAAATGATAGCCGATGTAGTGCTAGTGGGCCAGCAACACATAATTGCCCGTGGTGGTGATGGTGGCTTCGGTAACGCTCACTTTAAATCCTCGACCCGCCAGGCACCAAAAGTTGCAGAACTAGGCGAAAAAGGTGAGATTCTTGATCTAACCCTAGAACTAAAATTGTTAGCCGATGTCGGGCTAGTGGGCTTCCCTAATGCTGGCAAATCGACTTTCTTGTCAGTGGTCAGTAACGCTAAACCCGAAATCGCAGATTATCCGTTCACCACCCTTACCCCTAACCTAGGTGTGGCAGAAGTGGATGATAGTTCGTTGTTGGTTGCTGACATTCCTGGCCTGATTGAAGGCGCAGCAGAAGGCAAAGGCTTGGGTGATGAGTTTTTACGCCACGTAGAACGCACCGAGGTGTTGATACACATGATTGATATTTACGAACCAGATGTCGCCAAAGCTTACCAAACAATCAATCAAGAATTAGCTGCCTATAGCTCAGTGCTGGCTACTCGCCCTCAGATTGTAACTTTGACTAAAATTGAGGGGTTACCAGCAGATGGCATTGAGCAACAGATGGATAAGCTCCGCCAAGTTGTGCCAGCTAATACTCCAATATTTGCTATTTCTTCTCAAGCACACATCGGTGTAACCGAGCTCTTACGTTCAGCCAAGTCTCTAATCGATCAAGTACGACTAGCAGCACAAAAAGTCATTGACGAACAGCGAGACGCCAATGAAACATCCAATGAGTTGCCAGTTATAGGGCTAGCGCCTCAGCAGCAATATGACGCTTGGCATGTCCGACGTGACGACCATCGGTTTATAGTGACTGGGCACAAGATCGAAAAATTTGCAGCTCGCACTAACTTTGATACCGAACCAGGTCGCCGAAGATTATGGGATATTATCAGCAAAATGGGCATCATACACGAACTGATACGCCAAGGCTTAAAACCAGGTAATCAAATTGTTATTGGCCGCGCCGGTCTACACAAACTAACTTACGGCCAATAGGCAACTATTTACTCTTGTTCCCGTAGGCTTTATAAGCTGCTGCATACCAGGCTAGAGCGACAATCTTCACCAGCAACGGAGCCAGCTCGGCTCGTGTCTGCCTGACTAACTTGCGAGTCCAGCCACTTTTATAAAAAGCCTCGTACATATTTAGGCTATATATATGAGCGGCAGCTTCCCGAAACAATGGTGTTATGCCCTCATCACGAACCCGGATTAATTCGTTGCCATTAGGGTAGCCTTTTTTAAGTACCAGTGGCGCAATTGTAGCTGCCACTCCCCATTCGTAAAGCCCGTGAGTGGTCATAATCCCCTTTGCGCCCCAATAACGCCAGTTTTTGGCAAGAGTTTGGCGTTTGGTGTCGCCGACTTGGCGGATAATTAATTTATCTTTCAGGCTAGTTCGAGTCTCTAAGCCCTCACCTCTCAATTCGTTGAGTGCAGCCTCAAGTGGAAAATGATGAGCCGGGGTCAAACCATCAACTACAGCGTGGGCCAGCCAGGCAGATTCAAAAGCAGCCCGCTCGTGATTTTTGTCTTTTAGGGCCTTAGTTAAATTGACAGTATGATTGTCCATCATGTCTATAAGGCTCACATCACCTGGGTCAGTGGGATCATAATAATGCCAAGGTTCATCTTTGGCAGGCGATTTGCGTTTAAGGCCGTCGGGTCCGTTAACACCTTCAAAATACAAAATCTGTTTTATGGTCGGAAATGCAGAATTTGGCAATGAACGCTCTAAAGCTTTGCGCGCTACACGATCAATTTTTTGGTGTGCCCCCAGCAAATTGCCAGAAGTGTGACGGATTGTAGTGCCTGAATACATAATATCAATTCAATGTTCTGAGCTTACGATAATTGTCTATACGACGATTCAATTCCTCCCATTGTAGCAGATTTTTGTCTTCTGCGAGTAACCATTCGGCTGTAGCCTTGGCACGCTTGATTAGCTTTAGGTCAGTTGTCCCAGCCAGTCGCAGTGGCATAGCACCGTGTTGAGCTTCACCATAGATTTCGCCCGGGCCGCGTAATTTTAAGTCAGCTTCTGCTAGATAGAAACCGTCTTGAGAAATTTCAAGTTCATGCAGTCTAGCTGGTAGTTGCTTGCCAGACGAAGGTATCAAATAACAATAACTTTGATATTCACTACGACCTACCCGCCCACGTAGCTGATGTAACTGCGCCAGCCCAAAACGTTCAGCGCCCTCGATTAACATTACAGTAGCATTTGGCACATCTATACCGACTTCTATAACTGTGGTTGTAATTAATATCTCTATATTACCGGCCTTAAATTCTTGCATAACAGCTGCTTTTTCTTCTGGCCTTAGCTGACCATGCAACAAGCCTAATTTGCGATGGCCGAAGACTGTTTTTTTCAAGTATACATACTCAGCCTCGACACTTTTTAACTCCTCGAGTGCGCTATTGCCTATAACCGGGCAAACTACATAGGCCTGGTGACCAGCGTCTAATTGGCTATCAATCAAACCGTATACTTTTTTTCGATTATGCGGCGTGCAGACTTCGGTAATAATTGGAGTGCGATTAGCTGGCAATTGATCGATTACCGATATATCGAGGTCGCCATAAACTGTCAGCTGTAGACTGCGGGGGATTGGCGTGGCAGTCATACTCAGAAGATGAGCTGTGGCGTGGTTTTTAGATAATATTTCAGCACGTTGCTGAACACCAAACCGATGTTGCTCATCTATAATGACCAGCCCTAGCTTATTGAATCTAACATCTTTGCTAAGTAGAGCCTGGGTGCCGACAGCAATATGCACACCCCCACCCTCGATTTGTTTTTGCAGCAAGCTCTTTGCCTTTGCTTTGAGACCACCTGTCATCAGGCCAACACTTACACCAAGTGGCTGTAATAACTCTAAAAGCGTAGCCGCGTGCTGGGAGGCCAGCACTTCTGTTGGCGCCATCAAAGCAGATTGATAGCCAGCTTTAGCTGTTAAAAAAGCCGCCATGGCTGCTACGACAGTTTTGCCAGCGCCAACATCACCTTGCAATAAACGATTCATAGGCGATGGCTTAGCTATATCTTGCAGAATCTCCCAGGCGGCACGACGTTGGGCATTCGTCATCTTAAATGGCAGGCTGCTAGTAAACTCTTGGGCAGATGTTTGGTTAAACTCCACAGCCAACCCCGATAGTTGGGCATTCGCCTGCTTGTTGGTCAGCATAGATAGCATCAAAACTAGTAGGTCTTCGAACGCCAGGCGTTCGCGAGCTCGTTCGAATTCATCCGTACTATCTGGGAAGTGCAGACATCGTAATGCATCATTTATACTCATCAAGTTTTCGCGTTTGATTATAACCTCAGGCAGAGTCTCAGGCAGCATCTTAATAAGTGGCAGCAACTCAAGCATTGTCGAGCGAATCTTAGACGATTTTAAGCCTTTAGTCTCAGGATATATCGGTAAAATGCGGCCAGTATTGGTCGTTAAATCGCTAACACGCTCGGCGGCCGGATTACTTAAAACATATTGATTGCGCCGAAGTTCATAGGTACCAGAAAAATAAAACTCCTCACCTTTTTTGAGCTGAGCTAGCCGATACGGCTGGTTGAACCAAACTGCTCGAATTTTTGAAGTTTTATCAGTCAGCACGGCTTCGGTAATTTGCATTGCCCGTCGCACATATCGGTTAGTGGCTGATTCAACACGAGCTTGAACAGTAATCTTACCCGGCCTAATACTATCAATAGGCATGATCTGCGAAAAATCCTCGTATCGTCTTGGCAAAAAATACAGTAAATCGTTAACTGTTTTTAGATTAAGCTTCAGAAATTTTTCAGCTGATTGCTCACCAACACCTTTTATGGCTGTTATGGGACTGTCTAGTGTCATCAAAGATATTGTACCTGACCTACCCTCACTTTTCTTTTCTTTCTGCACGGGTCCTGCCATCCAGTCTGCCCCTAAAATTTTTTTACATTAGTAAAAACAATTTTGGGTGCTGCCCCACCGGATGTCACCCGTTTGAAGAAAAGTGGGGGGTCAGGTATTGTGCACTAGCCAGCCAAAGCTGATATATTAAGATCATGCCTGACATTCCCAGAACTGAACCGTCTATACCAGAAACTGGCCCAGATGGACTGTCTGCGTCTACGGCAATGGATCGGTTGAATAAATATGGCTACAATGTGTTTTCGTCTGGACCTAAACATAGCGCCTATAAGCTGCTGGCTAGACAGTTTAAAAGCTCTCTAGTATATCTACTGGTCGCGGCTGGAATTTTGTCTTTTGCTTTGCAGGATATTAGTGACGGCATCGTAATTACCGCTATCCTCCTAATAAACACTAGCCTAGGCTTTTATCAAGAATTTAGAACAGAAAAAGCCGTCGAAAAACTACAAAACCTGGTGAGCAAAGAAGTTTTAGTAAAACGCGACGGCAAAGAAGCTCTGGTGCCTGAAAGATTGCTAGTGCCGGGCGATCTAGTAATCTTGCGCGAAGGAGACATAGTCCCGGCGGATACTCGTTTGTTTAAAGTTAACGATTTTGTAGTTGACGAGTCCCAACTAACTGGTGAGTCTATGCCAGTCACTAAAACAACTCGCGCCGCAAACAATCTGGTTTATGCCGGTAGCACTGTCGAACAAGGTGAGGCCAAGGGTTATGTTTATGCCACGGCCGAGAATACCGAACTTGGTAAAATAGCACATTTAACTAGTTCTTATAAGCGCACTACTCAGTTCGAACAATCTCTCAGTTCGTTCAGCTCATCCTTGATTAAGATCACTTTTTTAACCATGGCGGTAGTATTCGGATTAAAACTTATTCTGATACACGACGTCTCGCAAATCAGTTCGCTAATACTATTTATTGTTGCCCTAGCAGTGGTTGTCGTGCCAGAAGCCATGCCGGTTATTGTTACAGTTACCTTGGCCCGCGGATCTCTACGACTAGCCAGACAACATGTTATAGCTAAAACTCTGACGGCCGTTGAAGATCTAGGTAATATAAATGTTCTATGTAGCGATAAGACAGGCACTCTGACCAGAAACGAGCAAACAGTCCAAAAATTGATAGCCGATGACCCCAAGCTGTTCCGAGAGTTAGCTATTGCCAGCTTAGAAACTCTAGACGAGAAAAGAAAGAAGTTCCAGACTTCATTCGATAAGGCCTTTCTAAGCTACGTGCCCGAAGCCGAGCAGCTAGCAGCTAGAAGTTATAAACGACTCATGGAATTACCTTTTGACCCGGCCGCTAGACGTCGCAGAGTAGTAAGTGCAGACGCGCACAGCACCTATCTTATAGAAATTGGCTCGGTCGAAACCTTATTAGAGCTTACTGACGACCCAAAGGCTAAGGAGTATCGTAAAATTATTCAAGAAGACGGCCAGCAAGGTCTTAGACATCTAGGTATAGCTTACAAAAAACTACATCATGTCGGTGATGATTTTGATATTCTGAAACACGAAGACAATCTGAAATTCGTCGGCTTTGTAGCGCTAGAAGACCCTCTGCGATCAACTGCAAAACGCACCATAGAGTTGGCCGAAAAACTTGGAGTGTCCATAAAGATTCTTTCAGGCGATAGCCGTGAGGTTACACAGTATGTCGCTTCAGAAGTTGGCCTAATAGATAGCTCGCAAAAAGTATATGTTGGTAACGAACTTGATAAGCTGAACGACAAACAACTAACCGAAGTCATCAACAAGACCCATGCTTTCGCTCGTCTAAATCCTGATCAAAAATATCGAATTATTAAGCTCTTAAAGCAGAGCGGTAATATTGTTGGCTATCAGGGTGATGGCATTAATGACGCTCCGGCCTTAAAGCTGGCTGATGTGGCAATTGCCGTTTGTAATGCTACCGATGTCGCCAAAGAAAGTGCAGATATTCTGCTACTACATAACGATATTGGAGTTATCATCAACGGCATACACTATGGTCGACTGATTTTTTCTAATATCAATAAATATATTCGTTACACTATGATCGGAAATTTTGGTAACCTTTTTGCATTAAGCGCTTTATATCTGGCATCCACTAACCTGCCTTTGCTGGTTATTCAATTATTGCTAACCAGCCTACTGGGCGACGTGCCTCTGATTGCCATCGCAACCGATAACGTTAGCGTTCATGAACTGTCCCGACCAAGTCATTACAGTACTCGCTCACTGTTATTAATATCCTTCTTTTTAGGGACCTTCACGGCCATATCTGAAATATTATTTTTTACGCTCGTAAAAAGTCAGCCGCTCGAAGTTTCACAAACGTGCCTTTATTTATTTCTAACACTAATAGGCTTTGTTGTGATTCTGTCGGTGCGCAATAGGGGGCATTTTTGGAAGGCGCCTATGTTTTCTGGATATCTTAAGGCAGCATTTCTTACCGCCGCAGCTTTATCTGTGGCCATTGTTTATGTCCCCTTTACCAGACAAGTTTTTTCGTTCTCTGCAATTTCTATCCAGCTCTTAGCGACAGTCTGCTTAGCCACACTGCTATATTTATTAGTTCTGGATACTGTAAAAGTTTGGTTTTATAAGTCCAAACTCGGGAGCCGGGCTTAGTTAATGCAACATTTTACACCAACATTCTTTTTTTATGATTTAGAAACATCTGGATTTGACCCTAAAAGTCAGCGGATTATGCAATTTGCCGGCCAACGCACAAACCTTGATCTTACACCTGTAGGTGAGCCAGTCAATCTTTTAGTGTCTCTAACAGACGAAGTTTTACCCGATCCTAGCGCCATCATGGTGACTGGCATTACGCCACAAAAGACCCGCGCAGAAGGCTATCTCGAGCCAGAGTTTTTAAAACAACTTTACGACCAGGTTTTAACTCCAGGTACAACTATATTAGGCTTTAATAGCGTACGATTTGATGACGAGTTCATGCGCTACACCCTGTATCGCAATTTCTACGATCCATACGAATGGCAATGGCAGGACGGTCGGTCACGCTGGGATATGCTGGATGTAGTTCGCATGACCCGTGCTCTCCGCCCCACCGGCATTGAATGGCCTGTAGATGCAGACGGCCAGTCAACCAATCGCCTGGAGTTATTAGCCAAAGCCAATAGTCTGCAACACACTTCCGCCCACGATGCCTTAAGCGACGTGCAGGTACTAATAGATCTAGCTAGACTAATCAAAACTAAGCAACCCAAGTTATTTGATTATTTATATAGTAACCGCGCTAAGTCGAATGTAGCAAAGCTAGCGAATTTGGATGATCCACAGCCTTTTGTTTATACTTCTGGGCGATATTCCAAAGACATCTTACATACAACCGTAGCTGTACCAATAGCCCCAGGCGGGCGGCCAGGCAGTGTTGTGGTCTATGATTTACGACATGACCCTGACCTGTGGGCCAATAAATCTACTAAAGAGCTGCTAGCGATACGTCAGACACCGTACGAAGAACGTAAATCACCAAGTTTTGTACCATTACCAGTTAAAGAGCTGGCCTTTAACAAATGCCCGGCTGTGGCTCCACTGGGGGTACTTGATGCTGATGCCCAATCCAGGCTGGCACTAAATCTTGAAGATATTAAGAAAAATTTAGCTAAGCTCAGTAAAAGTAATCTAGGGCAAAAGCTGCAAGAGTTATTTGCTATGCCAAACGACTATGCTAAAACTACCGATGTAGACGGTCAATTATACGATGGCTTTGTTGCAGAGGGTGATAAAACTAAGATGCGGATCGTTCGGGCTGCCGATGAGCTTGGCCTTAGCTCTATAAATCCCGAGTTTACCGATAAACGATTAAAAGAACTCTTATTGCGTTATAAAGCTCGTAATTATCCTAAAAGCTTATCTTCGGCAGATCAGTCACAATGGGATATGTATCGTAACGAGCGCCTGAAGTCCAGCTTGCCAGGTTATGTGCGAGAACTTGCAAAACAAGCGGCCGTTCAGGGAACAGATAAACAGTTCGCGTTAGAAGAATTACGTTTATGGGCAGAAAGCATTATGCCTGCTGATGCGTGACCTCCACAAGCATACCGGCGCCAGCTGACCCACACACTTTTTTATAACCTCTCTTTAACGAGAAAATTAGTCTTTAATATTAGATTAAGTGGTAGACAGCTCGTGGTTATAAAAAAGTGTGTGGGTCAGCTGGCGCCTATAACCACAACTATGTAACGCCCGTAAAGCGTCGGCGAAGAGGGCCATGTGGCTGTTCTGATCGAGATGGTTGTTTGTGTTTTTGTGTCTGACTACGTATCTCTTTAATTAACTGCTGGCGCTTTGTCCAATTAAACACTGCTATCCCCATCACTCCAAGCAAGGTTAGCATAAGAAAAGGCGGAACGCTTAGTGATGTGCCAGGTACAACTCCGGCCAATAAAAATAAAAAAACCACCCCTAGAATATTAAGTTTCCAAATTAGCAACACTGCTATGGCAGCCACCAAAAAAATCACAGTCCGTCTCGCGTGTCCCACTTAAGCCTCCTTCAAAATCTGTCTGCATCATAACATTGATTTAGCAGCCTGCGCAACTTTAATGGATACTTATAAAAAGCATAGGCGCTTACACGACTGACCACACTCTCACTTTTTCATAACCACGAGCTGTCTACCACTTAACCTAATATTTTAAAGACAAGTGTTTCGTTTAAGAGGGGTTATGAAAAAGTGAGAGTGTGGTCAGCTTACGCATCACCTAAAGGCTAAGAAGCTTTATACCTTACCGTACAGATCACTGATTATTACCTCTAGCGGCACCTGTTCGATAGTGATGTCTTGCAATGGAAAATCCTCGGCTATCTTGGTGGCAGCCTGCATAACCTCACTTTTATGAATACCTAAGACAGCCACACTATCGTTCAGGCTCACTAATCGCCCATAGGTCTTGAGCTGTGTTTGGCTAGGTACTTTATCGGCAAACTCCAAGCGTGCATATCGAACATGAGCATATTGTTTGTTCAGGCTGACCATAGAATCGTCGTATATAATCTTGCCGTGGTTGATAACAATCACTCGTTGGCAGACCTCGGCAATATCGTCCATATCGTGACTGGTCAGAATCAGTGTTTTGCCTTGGGAGTGAAGATAGCGTAAGAATTCACGAACGCTTTTCTTGGAGCCAATATCTAAACCGATGGTGGGCTCATCCAAGAACAATATTCCTGGGTCGTGCAATATGGCGCCAACAAGTTCTAGCTTCATGCGTTCACCTAAACTTAATCTTCGTACTTGTGTGTCGAGAACATGTTTAACGTTTAGCATGGCACACAGTTCTTCTACGCGTTGTTCAAATTTTGACATAGGGATATCGTATATTTTTTGCAATAGGCTAAAAGATTGCTGAGCCGATAAATCCCAATTTAAGCCGGCTTTATTGCCCATAACTAAGCCGATGTTTTTCAAGAAGTTGTGATTACGATCAAAAGGTGTGTAACCGAGTACTTTTAGCTTGCCAGCTGAAGGGTATATCAAACCAGTCAACATCTTTGTGGTAGTAGTTTTGCCGGCACCATTTGGACCCAAAAAAGCCACAGATTCGCCCGGCTCAATCACTAAACTAACCTCTTCTACTGCGTGTTTATATCGCCAATCGGGCTTAAAGATACCACCAATAATATGACGATTGCCCCGGCTACGGTAGGTCTTACGCAGGTTACTGGCTGTTATGATTGACATAGGTTCACCCCTTTTATCTATTCTTTAATTTAGAATCACGATGAGGCTGAAGTGTAATTTTTAAGATCATATCGCCACAACCATTGAAACACAACTATAGCTATCCCTGCTGCTAAGACTGCAGGCGGTATAATCCACAATGCGTTAGCAGGTCTTAGTATCAATTCGGTGGCAGCAGCGGATATAAGCAAGTGCGGCAGCAGCGTAAGGCTCATAATCCGCATAAAAAACGGCAGTTTACTATATGGCATCTGGACTGCACTACTTATAGAGTGGAAGATATTCAAAATATCTGTTGCCTCGCCAGCTTTAAAAACTGGCGTTATTAGAACAAACATTAGAGTATTACATATAACTATCCCGCACAAACTTATTAAGGCGCCCAGCAAAATAGATACAGGGGTGAGTTCAAGTGTACTCCAATGAATGATAGAGCCAACGATTAAAAGGCTGGGCATTGCCGTTAACAAGAAATCATAAGGCTGCAAATTGCTAGCATATAAGAATGATCTGTGGGGAACTGGCTTAAGTAGCAAGAAGTCAAAAGCACCGTTCCTGACTGTCTCAACTAATCCAGATAGCGCTTTAAATATGCCGTAAAAAGATATATACCAGCCGATTTGAGATACTAAAAGCAAGAATATAAAGTCATTTTTTGAATAACCGCCAATATTACCTGTACGCCTAAAAAGCAAATCAATAAAAGTTATAAAAACAGCATTATACATAAGCTTAGAAACTGTAGATGACCAAAAGCTGCCCAAGTAAGCTTTTTCGGCCTGAGCTTGTACTCTAAAAACTGCAACCGCCAACCTTACGTTACGTAACAGGTTTTTCATATACCAACCGCCTCGTAACGACGTAACCCACGCTTCCATAGCCACAACGAAGCCAAGAAAAGGGTTACCCCCCAAGCAGTGCCGACCCATACATCATGCCATAATGGCAAGCGCGTACCTTGCAGCAAAATGGCTAGATGATATTGGCTTGCCGGGAACGGGGTTAGCATTAAAAAACCGACAACATTAGCTGGCATTAAGAAGATTGGCATCCTCTCGCCTCTCAAAAAACTAATCAATACTAATAACGAGTTCTTGAGTGGTCGAGCCTCAATCATATAAAAGCCTAGGGTCCCAATGGCAATATTAAAGGCAGCATTAAGTAACGCCATATTTAACACTACTGGTACCAGGAATTGCCAGGCATGGGGCTTTATGCCGCCCGAAATATACATACCTATAGATATCTGCAACAAGCCAAATAGTACGTTAATCAGATTTTGACCTGTGCGCTGTGCCCAAGGATAGAGCAATGGGTTGACGGGTTTTATTAAGACTTGACTGAGCTCACCATTCTTTATCATCTCAATGGTAGTACCTGCAATACCAAAGCCTAAATAAAAAAATGGCATAAAGCCGGTTATAATCATGTAATAGCTGATAACATCGAGTGGCCGAATTGCTCCATTGGCAGAAAACCTCCCCACAATAAGCCAAAAGGTTATGAATAATGCTAGTTCGGCTAGTCGTGATCCAAGCCCTCCAACAATTTCTAGGGGGTAAGCTCTAAACCGCTGGGCTTCAAACCAGCACATAGCAAGCAGTAATTTTATTTGGGATAACATATTAGGTGTTAATTATACCTAAATTAGGTAATTTCTATGTGCATTTGATTCACGCTCCTAGTCATTCCCGACTCCGATCGGGAATCCAGTGAAAAAGAATTTCTTATTCCTACTAGATCTTCTAATAGATGTTCTAGAGATTTAGGTAGATAGTTTGAGATAACTCTGACAAGCAATTAATCTATTTACAGTTTGGCAAACTGTGATATCA
Organism: Patescibacteria group bacterium; assembly: GCA_035568355.1. Taxonomy (GTDB): domain Bacteria; phylum Patescibacteriota; class Saccharimonadia; order Saccharimonadales; family EFPC-124; genus DATMOD01. The sequence goes on along the minus strand of DATMOD010000001.1, from coordinate 9,256 downwards.
TAACCGTTGATCAAATTCTGGTTCGACAGAATCTCTTTTTGTTTATGATATGCGTCAGCGCAAACTTCCCATTAAAATTCGGGGTACTTTGATGAGTCGTGAAGCTTTGGCATGCGTGATATAAAGCGATGATGGGCCAGTTTATGGCGTCTAGATAATAAAGTTTTATAGAGGTATAAGATGAGTGAGTTTGATCCACAATCGGCTAGTTCTCGTATTGTGACAGCCGAAATATCCCCCCGACACGGTCAACATGCTGTCGGTTGCGCAGATAAGCGCCGTCCAGACCCTGATTGTCCGATCCTAGGAGATCAGCCTTATAGCATGGCCTACGGTGGAGAGCACGGTATTAATATTATTGCGAATGGCGCAGCGAGGTTATCAGGAGTACAAGAAACAGGCGACCAAGCAGCCCATAAAATAAGTCCGGAAACATCGCATGCCCTTAATGTAGCTCGTATTCTACGCACCATTCACGAAGATTGTTTGGCGATTTCTGTTGGCGAGCCTTCGTTTGAACTCATGGCGAATCCTACACCTGCAGTTCTCGAACGTATCTTTTCGATAGACCCTGATCTAACGCTGGAAGATGTTATAGCTGTCTCGAAAGTCATGGATAGTTTTCGAAAAGCTGGCGGTGTACACTCCCCCGAAAGAGTGATCAAAGATCTTGGGCCACTTGTAAGGATACGGATGGACTTGGGTAAGATTGCTGCCGCCGGGATCCTCGTGAACACTGTTCCAGGCACCACACTAGGCCCGCCATTGGATGAGGACCACTCAGTCTACGGCGTGGATTATGGTATGTTCGGTCCCGGAGGAATGATCGATAATGCATTGAAGCCTGCTGGGTATGATTCTGAAGCACTACGTGCAACTGCGGCGGTGCATATTGGCGCATTATCTGCCATCCTCGGATTACCTCTTCATGTCCATGAATAATCAGGAAACCATTTTTCTCTAGATTCTTAGGTAGGGATCGAGGATGACTGTAACGTGGGCTAGAGACAAAGGTGCATGCGAGTTAGTACTGAGAGTTATCTACTTTAGCATATGATAAACTTTATCCGATATGAGCCTGCGTATAACTTACTTCGTTCACAGCACAACCACCGACAATAAAAACCACCTGGCTACTGGCTGGCTACCTGGTGAGTTGTCCGAAGCTGGCTTAGAGCAAGCAACAAGACTCGGTGCGCAAGTTGCCGACAATAAATTTGATGCGGTTTTTTGTTCTGACCTAAAGCGGGCAGTTGATTCTGCTCAACTTGGTTTTGGCGACAAGTATAAAATTATTCAAGACAGGCGCCTGCGTGAATGTAATTATGGTGATATGAATGGCAAGCCAGATACATTCAAAGATAACCTAGAAGCTTTTATTTATCAGTCCTTCCCCAATGGCGAAAGCTACAAAGATGCCGAAGTGCGCATCAAAAGTTTTTTGGAATTCTTAAAACAAAACTACGACGGTAAACATATTGCTATTGTCGCTCACCAAGCTCCCCAATTAGCTCTCGACGTGCTTATAAAAGGTAAAACGTGGCGACAAGCCATAGAAGAAGATTGGCGAAAATCCAAGGCCTGGCAACCTGGCTGGGAATATGAGGTCTGATCCACACTTTCTACCATCATTCCCAACTTGACTCACAAATCTAGTAAAAAAGAATCTCCCATTTCTCACTGGATCCCCGATCGTAGCCGGGGATGACGGGGAAATGGTGCTGAAGAAGGATCAGACCCAGGTGGATTCTAGAAGACTGTCTTCTAACAGTGGGGGTTCTGTGTCACAGCCAGGAGATATTTTATGGCGCGGAGACCATCATGATAAAATAAAAACATGAACACTATAAAATTACGCCGACATGCAATTGGTTTACTAGCTGGCTACGTCTTACAGTTTTTAGCTGGCATGGTATTGAATCTTTTTGTGACGATACCTGAGACCCATCCCGGCAGCTCAGGACCAGAATATTTCAGCCGATCATTCCACAGCTTGATATGGGCCTTATCTGGGCAAGGTGGTTGGCCGCTGGCCTTTCATGCGTACCTGGCTTTGGCATTAGTGCTGGCGTCGGCGGGGTTACTTATCAATAGCATCCTTCAGCGCAGTAAAATCTGGACTATAGTTGGTAGTGTCGCGGCACTCTTTACGCTTACAGCTTTCTTTAACGGCATGAGCTTCGTTGACTATAATAAAAACTTCAGCTCAATGATAATGGCAACCTGTTGGATGATTGCAGTTGGCGCTGTAATCTATGGACTTGTTGTTGATCGTAGCCGTAAGTCTGATTAAGGTTTCTAGAGCTTGTGTACAGAGCTTCTCGACCTCGACTGAGGTAACCCTACGAAGAGTATACTAATACCAATGAATAAACCCACTCACGCAGATATAGAAGACCTCATACGAAAAATAATCCTGCCCTTTTACCACATAAAACGAGGCATGCCATTGCCGATTGGCGAGCGACGTTGGGAAAATGATGCCGAGCATTCCTGGTCTTTAGCCTTTTTAGCCTGTGCTCTCGCACCACAGATTGATTCAAAACTTGACGTCGGCAAGATTGCCCAATATGCCACAGCGCATGATATCGTTGAAGTGTATGCTGATGATACTTCAACGTTTGCCGCAAATGAGGAACTAGCCTCTAAGGATGAACGAGAAGAAGCAGCGTTAAGGCGCATCACTAAAGAGTTCAACCATTTCCCCTGGATTGCACAAACTATCCAGGAATACGAACGCAGAGACACAAATGAGGCGAAGTTTGTGTATGCACTCGACAAGTATATCGCCGTCACTTACGACTATATAGACAAAGGCAAGTTGTTTAAGGAGCGTAAAATGTCATTAGACACTTACAATAAACATTTAGAAGTGCATCGCAAGAAGGCACATCATCACCCAGAAGTTGCAAAGTATTACGAAGAAGTGCGCGCCCTGCTCGATTCCCATCCCGAATTTTTTCATGTTGATGTCTAGGCCAAGCTTTGATTCCTCAAACTGCCACAGGCAGTTCTCGACCTCGGTTCGAGTCGGGTAGCAGGATCGGCCTTTGGCCTCCGCCGTTGCGGCGTGCTCGGTGCGAGCACCTGCGCGCGTCCTCACTTTGCCGAACCTACGACTACGATCTTTTGCTGCGCAAAATCTCTAGTCGTAGAACCGTGTCATGCGGCTCCAACAAAAGTAAAATGCTCAGGCCTAGAGGCCTGAGCATTTTACTTTGGCAGGGGTAGCAGGACTCGAACCTACGACACCCGGTTTTGGAGACCGGTGCTCTACCAACTGAGCTATACCCCTATGTTTGCTTTTGAATTATAACATGATATCTAAAAGGTTCTCTGGAGTGCAATAATTTGCTAAAATGGCAACATATGAAGTCACTCAATCTTACTCAACCGCTAGTTATTATGGTAATTGGTAACCCCGGCGCCGGCAAAAGCTTCTTCGCTAAACAGTTCGCAGAGATGTTTGGGGCTCCTATAGTTAGTCTCAATCAAATACAAGACACTCTTGATGTCGAAAACCCTTATAAAACCGAGGTCCAGGCAGTAATAAACAAAATTGCTGGTATTCAAATCGATGAACTATTAAAGACTAGTAAATCTATACTGCTCGATGGTGGCTGCAATACCAAAACTGAACGCTTGCGCTTGACCAGGTCTGCCAAAAAAGCTGGCTACGATACTCTGATAGTTTGGGTTCAGACTGATGAAATAACTTGCAAGCAACGAGCCACCAAACGCAGCAAGAGTAGCGAAAATGAATTTGTCACAACCATGAGTGCTGAAGAATTCGAGACTCAAGCTAAACGTTTTGCGGCCCCACTCAGAGAAGACCATTTAGTAATCAGCGGGCGTCACACATACAGCACGCAAGCTAAAACAGTTTTGCGTCGGTTGACTATCCCGCGTGAAGTTCCTATGCAAGGAGATCTTAACGCTGCTGGTGATATCAACAAACCATCTGCCCGACCAGATGTCACCCGCCGAAGTGTGCTTGTTAGCTAACAAGATTGTTAGATCAGATGCCAGAGTTATATGACGACGAATTTGGTCAGATAGACATTGTAAGGTCAAATTTTGCACACGATATACGACTCAAATGCCGGTCTGACCGAAGTATATCGATATCCCTACCAAGGCGCACACCATTAGCTTTGGCAAAGAAGCTATTAGACAAATCTCGGGTTCGCATCCGTAAAACTTTGGCTACTATACCGCCCGCCCCTAAACTTGAATATAAACATGGGGATTTAATCGGCAAATCACACTACTTACATATAGAGCAGAGAGCTGATGATGGCGTTCATAAAGCTTACGGGCACCGTATAACGCTCGGCAAACTAATAGTCTGGCATCCTTTCGATCCCAATCCATACGAGCTAGAACATACCATTCAGAAAGGCGCTGTGGCTGCTTTGCGCACACAAGCTAAAGCTCACCTATCAAGACGGATAACCTTCCTAGCCGACCAGCATGGTCTAGAGTACACAAAACTTCGCTTTAGCACCGCCAGCACAAGATGGGGTAGCTGTAGTGGTCGAGGTACGATTAGTTTGACCATCTGGCTCATGCAATTACCATTCGAGCTTATAGATTATGTATTAATACATGAGCTATGCCACACAAAACAGATGAACCACAGCCCCAACTTTTGGCAGCTAGTAGCCGAAAAATGCCCAGACTACCTCCAACACCGCCGCGAATTAAAACATTACAAACCCGCCCTCATAGGCAGCTAATGAGCTATACCCCTTAGGCTGACACACATTCACTTTTACATAACCTCTCTTTAACGAAACACTTATCTTTAGCTATTAGATTAAGTGGTAGACAGCTCGTGGTTATGTAAAAGTGAATGTGTGTCAGCCCTTTAGATTCGGTTTTTATTGTGTAATATATAATGAGTATGATTCAAGAAATTTCAGACACAGAATTCGAGAGCTTAATTGCCAAGGCCATAGATGAATTGCCCGAACATTATGCCCGTGAGATGAGTAACGTAGTCATAACCTGGTCGGAAGAACCAAGCGCCGAACAAAGAGTGAAGATGAAACTACGCCCTTACCAAACTTTATTTGGTTTGTACGAAGGCATTCCAATGACCCAGCGTGGCGCTGGCTATAACTTGGTGTTGCCAGATAAAATTACAATCTTTAAGAATCCAATCCTGTATGCCAGTCAAACTAGGAATGATTTAATGGCCAATATAAAACACACTCTGTGGCACGAAATCGCCCATCATTACGGGCTAGATCACGAACGTATTCATAAGGTAGAGAAACCAAAAACTAAATAAGCCGTTCGATGGCTATCTCAAAGGCTGCTTGTTTTAGGTCAAGTTGTTTATCAGTAGCTCGATCTAGCATTGCCTGGGTGGCTGGCACTAAGATGTCAGTCAGTTTTTGGTTAACTGCAGGTTCTGTCCAATGCTCAGCCTTTTGATTTTGATCCCATTCTAGGTAAGAGACAATTACCCCGCCGGCGTTGGCAATAACATCTGGCAAGATTACTTTCCCTGATTCTAACAGCTCTTTGCTAGCTATCTGAGTAACGGGCCCGTTGGCAAGTTCGACTATAACACCTGCCTGGACTTTACCGGCATTGGTCTCATCAATCGCATCCTCAAGTGCTGCTAATACCAAAATATCGACTTTGGAACTTATGATTGATTCAGGCTCGGCAGTCTCGACATCCTGCAGATCTTTAAGTTCCTCTGGGCGTGGTGTAGGGCCAGTCTTATAGGTAAAGTTCTCAACATCTATCCCAGCCTGTCGAACCCAAGTGTGCTTGCTGTTAGACACAGCCACAAGTTTTAAGTTGGGATAGTCCTTTAATACTTTTGCAAAAAAATAACCAACATTGCCAAAACCTTGCAGAGCAACTGTCAATGGCTTATCCAAAAGACCGTGAGCCTTAAGATACTCAACCAGAACAATCACGCCACCGCGCCCAGTTGCTTCTATACGCCCTTCTGACCCACCACCTTGCATGGTCTTGCCAGTAAAACTACCTTTGTCTGGCTTGCCAATTGTCTTTTCGTATTCGTCTACCATCCAATCAATAATATTGCCGTCAGTGTTAACGTCAGGAGCCGGGATGTCTTTGTTCGAACCTATATGAGGTGCTAGGTGCTGAGCATAACTGCGGGATAACTGTTCAATTTCGGCCTGGCTAAGCTTACGGGGGTCAACAGCCACACCACCCTTGCCACCTCCCATTGGAATGCCGACGGCCGCGGTTTTAAGACTCATTAGAGTTGCCAGAGCACGCACTTCATCGATGTTTACTCCAGCATGAAAACGAATGCCGCCCTTATAGGGGCCTCGTTTGCTATTGTGCTGGACTCGGTAGGCCGGGTAACGTTGGCCACTGACCTCGATTTCAAAAATGTGTTCGGCTTCAGCCTCTAACAATGCCTCTATAGTTTTTTGATCATATCCCAATCGGGTAGCTGCTTCTCTAATAATTGATTGGGCTGTGTCTAGCATTTGCTTGCTCATGATGTTCGGTCCTTTATAATCATTATTTTTCTATCACAATCGACAGGGGAGTTTGTTCGTGGCTTTGCCCAAGTGGATTATCCCCAAATATATCCTCGAACAATTTGTCTGGTTGATTAGTATTCTGGCCGAGCACATTACGACCGATATCGTTAGAATCGATAATTACGCAACCTTTAAATTGTTCACTAAACTCTGATGGTAAATTGGCTCGCAGAATGTCGGTCAACTGGTTCGCTACTTTTGTAGGATCTTTTGGTGCCAGCTTGGCCGAAACGTTAGACGGATAAACCGAGTATTCCGTTGGACCATCGATTGCTCTAACATCTGAACCAACCAAATTATAAAACACTCCGCGCTTGCCAACCAGCTTGCCAATAGCACCGCCAATACTGGCATACAAAATGCGAGCCAAGCCTACCTCTTGTATAGCGAGCTGCATCGTCCAGGGGCTGCCAAGACCAATACCAGCTGGAGTCTTAGTAACTTGGCGTGCTAGTGTGCTAGCCCACCAGCCAGGTTTTATATCCCAAACAAAATATGATCGCCCCTGAGTAATTGCCACTACTTTTTCACTAATTAACAGGTACCAAGGATGGCTAATATATTTAGCGTGCTTCGGCTGTTTAGCTAGGTCATCAAAAAACGATCGCACGCGTTCGGACACTAACTTATTTAAATCGTCTTTACTGCTAACTAGTTCAGTACGCAGAGCATAACGTCTATAAGTTTGCTCGCCTGCTTTAATATCAAGCTGTTTGTCTTCATTTGGTTCGAAGTCGGTTTTAATACTTTCTTTGGGCATTTCGACTTTGTCGTCAAAAAATTCCCTCAACCAAAGTTCTACATTAAGTAGGCGCCAAAAAAGCATACTGGTAGAATCGTTATCGCCCTTTATAAAACCTTCAAAAGCCTCCAGAACAGCTGGTTGGTTAAAGTATGGCCTGGCCGCAAAACTTTCTGATAAAAAGATATTGTAAAACCGATTTTTGAGTCTGATAAACCAATCATATTCTGGAGTTGTAAAACCTATTTTATTGCGACGGCGGTTAATCATCTCTGGCAACAGGCCTTTAGTAGCATCGCGCAGAATACGCTTGTTCCAACCACTTTTTATTATTGCTTGGTCGTTAAGCGTGAACAGGTATTTGATAACCTCTTTGTCTAAAAACGGCACACGACCTTCAATACTAAAACGCATAGTGTTCTTGTCTTCGTACCTAAGCAGCGCCGGTAGACTGTTATAAAATACATCTTGAATCAGTCGAGCTTTGAGATTGTTTTGGATCGGTGAGAATTTCTGGCCAGCATAGTCGTGTCTGAATTGTTTGCCAAGTAAGTTATTCATCGGTACCGGACGTTTTCTTAGAATCCGCTCTTTTAGATTGACTCGAGCAAAACGAGCAAAAATATCTACAGATCCGAGTAGCTCCACTATCAGCTTGATCCATTGTTTGTGCGCTTTAAGTTGCCTGAGATAAACAAAATAATACGGTATGTACCCAGCCATAATCTCGTCTGCCGCTTGCCCATCCAACATGACCGTTACATGCTTGGTAGCTTCTTGCATAACTTTGTATTGAGCATATGGGCCCGTGCTAATTAATGGCTCTTCTTGGGTTCGTATAAAATCATTCAGATCCTGAACAAAGCCATCGGCGTCTGGCCTGATCTTGTGAGCTGAAACATGATTTTTGCAAACTTTGAGCAGCTCGTCTACATAAGCTTCTTCGTCATTTACGGCACCGGGGAAAATCGCCGAAAATGTATTTTGCTGTGCACCAACTGATTGAGTAGCAGATTTATTGTCATGCATCAGCTGATTAATAACAGCTACTATGGTTGAAGAATCGAGCCCACCAGAAAAACTAGTACCGACTGGCACCTCGCTTATTAGGCGAGCTTTAATAGATTCAGTTAGGGCTGAGCGATAATATTCAGCTTGATCCGTATTATATGGTTGGTTTTGCTGTGCCAGCTGGTTCAGCTCAGCCTGCAACTTAGTGTATGGCTTAAGTTTTAAGCCCTTAACATCTAAGGTCATCATCTCGCCAGGCATTATTTTATGAATACCATCAAAAAAAGTCTCGTTGGAATCTTCATGAATCCTGAACTTAAGATATCGATAAAGCACCCGCTCATTAACTCGCTTTAAAACCTTGCCGGATGCTAGTAAGGTTTTAATCTCAGATGCAAACAAGACCTTCGGTTGTTTTTCTGTACCAACATTTGCAAAATATAGAGGTTTGATACCAAAATGATCACGTGCTAACACTAATCGACTATGTTTTTTGTCATAAATCGCCAGCGCAAACATTCCATTAAACCTATCAAAAGCTTCTTCGCCCCAGACAGCATAAGCTTGCAAAACCACTTCTGTATCCGATTTAGTCTTGAACTTAACCCCAGATTGTTCTAGCTCAGCCCGCAATTCTTGATAATTATAGACCTCGCCGTTGTAGGTTATAGCCAGCGTCTTATCGTGATTAAACATGGGCTGCGTGCCACCAGGCCGGTCAATGATTGCCAGCCGACGCTGAGCCAAGCCGATCAAACCATCAGCAAAAATCCCCTCACCATCAGGGCCACGATGCACTTGAGCATCGTTCATAGTTCTTAACAGTTGCTTATCTTCTGCAAAACCAAAATAACCGGCTATACCGCACATGGGTTAATTGTAACTCCAAGTGGATCCCTTAGTCGAGTTCGGTTGATAATAATTGTTGTTGACTTTGTTAAACAAGCAGACAATAATA